>NZ_JBQEON010000015.1:0-156244 GCF_052045245.1 Burkholderia sp. 22313 | reverse complement strand
GCGCGCACGACCGCCGAATACCGCGCGCTCGACGCCGCGCATCACATCCACCCGTTCTCGGACATGGGCGCGTTGAACCGCGCGGGCAGCCGCGTGATCGTGAAGGCCGACGGGGTGTATCTGTGGGACTCGGACGGCAACAAAGTCATCGACGGGATGGCCGGCCTCTGGTGCGTGAACGTCGGCTACGGCCGCCAGGAACTCGCCGACGCCGCGTATCGCCAGCTGCAGGAACTGCCGTTCTACAACACGTTCTTCAAGACCACGCACCCGCCGGTGATCGAGCTGTCGGCGCTGCTGGCCGAGGTGACGCCCGCGGGCTTCAACCACTTCTTCTATTGCAACAGCGGCTCGGAAGGCAACGACACCGTGCTGCGCCTCGTGCATCAGTACTGGCGCGTGCAGGGCCAGCCGCAGAAGAAATACGTGATCTCGCGCAAGAACGGCTACCACGGCTCGACCATCGCCGGCGGCACGCTCGGCGGGATGGGCTACATGCACGAGCAGATGCCGTCGAAGGTCGAGCACGTCGTGCACATCGATCAACCGTACTTCTTCGACGAAGCGCAAGCCGGCGAGACGCCCGAAGCATTCGGCCTCGCGCGTGCGCAGCAGCTCGAAGCGACGATCCTCGAACTCGGCGCGGAGAACGTCGCCGCGTTCATCGGCGAGCCGTTCCAGGGCGCGGGCGGCGTGATCTTCCCGCCGTCGACGTACTGGCCGGAAATCCAGCGGATCTGCCGCAAGTACGACATCCTGCTCGTCGCCGACGAAGTGATCGGCGGCTTCGGCCGCACCGGCGAATGGTTCGCGCATCAGCATTTCGGTTTCGAGCCGGACCTGATCACGATGGCCAAGGGGCTCACGTCGGGTTACGTGCCGATGGGCGCGGTCGGCATTCACGAGCGTATCGCGCGCCCGATCATCGACCACGGCGAATTCAATCACGGCCTCACGTACTCGGGCCATCCGGTCGCGGCGGCGGTGGCGGTCGCGAACCTGAAGCTGCTGCGCGACGAAGGGATCGTCGAGCGCGTGAAGCACGACACGGGCCCCTACTTCCAGGCGCTGATGCGCGAAACCTTCGCACGTCACCCGATCGTCGGCGAAGTGCACGGCCACGGGATGGTCGCGAGCCTGCAGCTTGCCGAAGCGCCGGCCGAACGCCGCCGCTTCGCGAACGGCGGCGACGTCGGCACGATCTGCCGCGACTTCTGCTTCAACGGCAACCTGATCATGCGTGCGACCGGCGACCGGATGCTGCTGTCGCCGCCGCTCGTGATCTCGCGTCAGGAAATCGATGAACTCGTATCGAAGGCGAAGAAGGCCGTCGATGCGACCGCCCAGCAACTGGGCATTTCGTAACGACTTTGCCTACAGGCGTGCGGCGGGCGCCGCACGCCACCATCATCCAGGGGAATCCCACCATGCGTGCCTGCTTTCTTCGCCAAGCCTGTTCCGTTGCGGCCCTTGCCGCAGTGGCCGCGTTCACGTCAGTCGCCAGTCCGTCGGCGCATGCCGAGGACCTGAACGTCTACAACTGGTCCGACTACATCGCACCCGACACGATCCCGAACTTCCAGAAGCAGACGGGCATCCACGTCAAGTACGACAACTACGACAGCGACGACACGCTGCAGGCGAAGCTGCTGGCAGGCAGCTCGGGCTACGACATCGTCGTGCCGACTTCGAACTACATGGCCAAGCAGATCCAGGCCGGCGTGTACCAGAAGCTCGACAAGTCGAAGATCCCGAACCTCGCGAACCTCGATCCGCTGCTGATGAAGATGATCGCGGATGCTGATCCGGGCAACCAGTACGGCGTGCCCTGGGCGTACGGCACGGACGGCATCGGCTACAACGCGCAGGCGGTGAAGAAGGCGCTCGGCGACAAGGCGCCGCTCGACAGCTGGGCACTCGTGTTCGACCCGGCCAACATGGAGAAGCTCAAGGGCTGCGGCGTGTCGTTCCTCGATCAGGCCGTCGACGTGTTCGCGGCCACGCTGCAGTACATGGGCAAGAACCCGAACAGCACCAACCCCGGCGACTACCAGGCTGCGTTCGAGGTCCTGAAGAAAGTCCGCCCGTACATCACCCAGTTCAACTCGTCCGGCTACATCAATGACCTCGCGAACAACGACGTGTGCGTCGCGCTCGGCTGGTCGGGCGACGTCGGCATCGCGCATCGCCGCTCGTCCGAAGCGAAGCGTTCGTACGACATCAAGTTCACCAACCCGAAGGAAGGCGGCCTGCTGTGGTTCGACGTGATGGTGGTGCCGAAGGATGCGCCGCACCCCGAGGCCGCGATGAAGTGGATCAACTACGTGTCCGACCCGAAGGTCAACGCGGCGATCACCAACACGGTGTTCTACCCGACCGCGAACAAGGCCGCGCACCCGTTCGTCACGCCGGCCGTCGCGCAGGACCCGACCGTCTATCCGCCCGAAGACGTGCTGAAGAAGATGGTGCTGATGAAGCCGATGCCGGCCGACATCCTGCGCCTCGAGAACCGTCTGTGGGCGCAGCTGAAGACGGGCCACTGACCGAAATCCAGCGCGGCGGCGCAGGCATCGGCTGAGCGCCTGCCCGCCCAGAATCCGCGGACTGTCGGTCCGCCCGCGCGCACCGCGCGCTGTTCCATCCGGCACGAGCCGTTGTCCGCGAGTCGCGTTGCGCGCCTCGCGCGGGGACGCTCACGCCTGCAATCCGTGAAGAACGAATGGTGACTCCCATGCAATCGATACCCTCTTCCGCTGCCGCACGCCACCTCCAACCGGCCGCCGCTGCCCGCCCGACGAACGACGCATTCGTGCGCATCGAAAACGTCGTGAAGAAGTTCGGCGACAGCACGGCCGTCGACAACGTCAACCTGACGATCGCGAAGAACGAGCTGTTCGCGCTGCTCGGCAGCTCGGGCTGCGGCAAGTCGACGCTCTTGCGCATGCTCGCCGGGCTGGAGACGGCCAGCGCCGGCAAGATCTTCGTCGACGGCGAGGACCTCGCGTCGCTGCCGCCGTATCGCCGGCCGGTGAACATGATGTTCCAGTCGTACGCGCTGTTCCCGCACATGTCGGTCGAATCGAACGTCGCGTTCGGGCTGAAGCAGGAAGGCACGCCGAAGAACGAGATCAAGGAACGCGTGGCCGACGCGCTCGCGCTCGTGCAGATGAGCAAGTACGCGAAGCGCAAGCCGCACCAGCTGTCGGGGGGCCAGCAGCAGCGCGTCGCGCTCGCGCGGTCGCTCGTCAAGCGCCCGAAGCTGCTGCTGCTCGACGAGCCGATGTCCGCGCTCGACAAGAAGATTCGCCAGAAGACCCAGCTCGAACTGGTGAACATCATCGAGAAGGTCGACGTGACCTGCGTGATGGTCACGCACGACCAGGAGGAGGCGATGACGATGGCGAGCCGCCTCGCGGTGATGAGCGAAGGCAAGATCGTGCAGATCGGCACGCCGGGCGAAGTGTACGAATACCCGAACAGCCGCTTCTCGGCCGAGTTCATCGGCTCGACCAACCTGTTCGAAGGCCGCGTGGTCGAGGACGAGCCCGATCACATTTTCGTCGAGAGCGACGACCTCGAAGCCCGGATGTACGTGAGCCACGGCGTGACCGGCCCGCTCGGGATGCCGGTCGGGATCTCGGTGCGGCCGGAACGCGTGCACGTGTCGCGCGACAAGCCCGGTTCGCATCACAACTGGGCGCGCGGCGTCGTGACCGACATCGCGTACATGGGCAGCTACTCGCTGTATCACGTGCGTTTGCCGAGCGGCAAGACGGTCGTGTCGAACCTGTCGAGCTCGCACCTGATGCATGACGGCGCGCCGTCGTGGAACGACGACGTGTTCGTGTCGTGGTCGCCGGCGAGCGGCGTCGTGCTGACGGCGTGAGGGCGACATGATGAGAACCTCCGCTTCCACTCCGTCCGCGCCGGTTGCCGCCGGTGCCGCCCCGGCGACGCAGGCGTCGCGACGCCGCAGCCGCTTCACCGCGCTGTCGCGCTTCCTGCCGTCGGGCCGCAGCGTCGCGATCGGCGTGCCGTTCCTGTGGCTCACGGTCTTCTTCGCGCTGCCGTTCGTGCTGGTGTTCAAGATCAGCTTCGCCGACCAGGTGATGGGGATCCCGCCGTACACGTCGCTCGTCGAGTTCAAGGATGGCGTCGTGCACTTCGCGCTGCAGCTGTCGCACTACGCGTTCCTGCTGCAGGACGACCTGTATATCGCGACCTACCTCAGCTCGCTGAAGATGGCCGCCGTATCGACGCTGCTGTGCCTGTTGATCGGCTATCCGATGGCGTACTACATCGCGCGCGCCGAACCCGGCCGGCGCAACGTGCTGATGATGGCCGTGATGCTGCCGTTCTGGACGTCGTTCCTGATCCGCGTGTACGCATGGATCGGGATCCTGAAGGATGACGGCCTGCTAAACCACGCGCTGATCGCGATGGGCGTCATCCACACGCCGCTGCGGCTCTATCACAGCGACGCGGGCGTCTACATCGGGATGGTCTATTCGTACCTGCCGTTCATGGTGATGCCGCTCTACGCGCACCTCGTGAAGATGGACCTCACGCTGCTCGAGGCCGCCTACGACCTGGGCGCCAAGCCGTGGGTCGCGTTCACGCGCATCACGCTGCCGCTGTCGAGGAACGGGATCATCGCCGGCAGCCTGCTGGTGTTCATTCCGGCGGTCGGCGAGTACGTGATTCCGGAACTGCTCGGCGGCGCCGACACGCTGATGATCGGCCGCGTGATGTGGGACGAGTTCTTCAACAACATGGACTGGCCGATGGCGTCCGCGGTGACGGTCGCGATGGTGCTGCTGTTGCTGGTGCCGATGGCGCTGTTCCAGTACTACCAGGTCAAGGAACTGGAGGAAGCAAAATGATCAAGCCGAGCAAACCGCTGTCGACGGGCGTCCTCGCCTTCGGCTTCCTGTTCCTGTACATCCCGATCATCAGCCTGGTCGTGTACTCGTTCAACGAGTCGAAGCTGGTGACGGTGTGGTCGGGCTTCTCGCTGAAGTGGTACGCGGCGCTTCTGGACGACGACGAGCTGCTCACCGCCGCGTGGCTGTCGCTGAAGATCGGCCTGCTGACGGCCACCGCGTCGGTCGTGATCGGCACGTGGGCGGGCTTCGTGCTCGCGCGCTTCGGCCGCTTCAAGGGCTACACGCTGTACACGGGGATGATCAACGCACCGCTGGTGATTCCCGAGGTGATCCAGGGGATCTCGCTGCTGCTGCTGTTCGTCGCGCTCGAACAGATGTTCGGCTGGCCGAAGGGTCGCGGAATGGTGACGATCTGGATCGGTCACGTGATGCTCTGCGTGTCGTACGTGGCAATCATCGTGCAATCGCGCGTGAAGGAGATGAACAAGTCCCTGGAAGAGGCGGCGCTCGATCTCGGCGCGACGCCGCTGAAGGTGTTCTTCGTGGTGACGCTGCCGCTGATCTCGCAGGCGCTGCTGTCGGGGTGGCTGCTGTCGTTCACGCTGTCGATCGACGATCTGGTGCTGTCGGCGTTCCTGTCCGGACCAGGCTCGACGACGCTGCCGCTGGTGGTGTTCTCGCGCGTGCGTCTCGGCCTGAACCCGGAAATGAATGCGCTCGCGACGCTGTTCATCTCGGCCGTGACGATCGGCGTGATCGTCGTGAACCAGATGATGATCGCGCGCGAGCGGCGTCGCGTGGCCGACCTGAAGGCGGCGTTCGCGCCGGCCTGACTCCCCGCCTCCCCCTCGACAACAAGATCGGCGCGCCGCGCGATGCGGCGCGCCAACCGAAACGCACGTTGACAGGCACACGACTAGGAGAATCCGCAATGAAGAAGAAACTGATCTGCCTGCTGGTGGCCGGCGCGTTGCCGGGCATCGCGCTGGCGAGCTCGACCTCCGCCGAGATCAAGGCGCTGCAGGCGCAGGTCGCCGCGCTGCAGAAACAGATGAAGGCGATGCAGGCGCAACTCGCGGCGAAGCCGGGCGGCGCCCCGGTCGCACCGGCGGGCACGGCGGCCGGGGGCGCGGCCAGACCGGCGATCGTGGCAGCCGATCCGGCCTCGCCGGACTATGGCCGCGCACAGGCTGCGCTGACCAACGACGAAGTCAGCGAAATGAAGCAGCAGATCGCGAACCAGCAGCTGAAGGTCGATTCGCTGACGGACGCGGCCAACACCGGTCCGCTCGCGGGCCTGTCGGTGACGGGCTACATCGACCCGACCTACATCTACAACCGCGCGGCCGGCACGTCGTCGTTCCTGTTCGCGAACCACGAGAACGTGTACAACTACTTCAACAGCACGTTCGGCGACCTCTACCTCGACATCAAGAAGACCTTCGGCGTCGGCCCGATGGCGCCGTCGGCGGAGATCACGCTGATGCCGAACCGCGGCAACGGCATCACGCTGCTGCAGAACTCGCGCGGCTCGATCACCGACAACCTGCTGAACACCGCGATCGTCAACGTGCCGATCACCGCGGAGACGACGCTCGTCGCCGGCCTGATTCCGAGCTTCGGCGGCTACGAGGTGCAGCAGTCGAACCAGATGCTCACGCTCACGCACAACCTGCTGTACGACTTCTCGGATCCGGGCAGCTACGTCGGCGTCGGCGCGAACTACACGAAGGGCAACTGGGCGTGGAAGTTCTTCCTCGGCAACGAACAGTACCGCACGTACGGTTCGGTCACGACGACGGGCACCAATGCGCTCGGCGATCCGATCACCACCAGCAACAAGGTGCCGACCTTCACCGCGCGCGCGGACTATACGTGGTCGAGCGCGCTCGATCTCGGCGGCTCGTTCAACATCGGCCGCCAGACGCTGTCGAGCGCGACCGACGCGAACGGGTTCGTCCACTACGGCCCGGGCGGCGCGGCACCGAGCGCCTACGGTTCGTTCTTCTTCGGCGAACTCGACGCGACCTACACGCTCGCCGACATTCAGTACAACGCAGAAGTCGACTACGGCCGCCAGCAGCATGCGGCGTTCAACGGCGGCCTCGCGCAGTGGTACGGCCTGTCGCTGCTCGCGCACCGCAAGTTCAACGCGCCGGTGGTCGGCCGCATGGGCGTGACGCTACGCTATGACCTGCTCGCGAACTCGAAGAACGGCGGTGGTGGCGGCGGCATCGCGCTGAACGGCAACGGGATGGATCCGAACAACGGGTTCGGCGTCGATGCGGACTGTCTCGCGATGTCGAAGGCCGGCGGCGGCCTGGGCTTCGAGTGCAAGGGCGCGGTGCGTCAGGACGTCGCGCTCGACCTGCTGTTCTATCCGACCCAGCAGATCACCGTGAAGGTCGAATATCGGCACGACTGGGCGAACAACAAGGTGTTCCTGCGCAACGACGGATCGTACGGCAAGTCCAACGACCTGCTCGCGACGCAGTTCATCTATTCGTTCTGATGCTGGCCGTGCGGGACGCCGTGCCGCGCGCACGGCGCCCCGAACCGTTTCATCCGGCCGGACGGCGGTGCGTCGCGCACCGGCGCCGGCCGCTTTCGAGGGAGCCGGTTCGATGACGCAGTCTTTCACCCGCCGCGCCGATGCGCTCGCGCGCGACTCGTACTACGAAGCGACCGCCACGCGCCCGGTGGTCGACGCTCCCGTGCTGGAGGACGCGATCGACGTCGACGTGTGCGTGATCGGCGCCGGCTTCGCGGGCCTGTCGACGGCGCTCGATTGCCGTGCGCGCGGGCTGTCGGTCGCCGTGATCGACGCGCAGCGGCCCGGCTGGGGCGCATCGGGTCGCAACGGCGGCCAGGCGATTACCGGCTTCGCGAAGGACGAGGTGATCGAGCAGCAGCTCGGCGCCGGCGGTGCGCGTGCCGCATGGTCGCTGTCGCTCGACGGCGTCGCGCTGATCGCCGAGCGGATCGCCCGTTACGGGATCGATTGCGACTTCACGCGCGGCTACCTGACGGTCGCGACGAAGCCGCGCCGCATCGACGACCTGCACGCATGGATGGATGCCGCGCGCTCGCGCTGGGGCCATCCGTCGCTGTCGTGGCTCGACACCGGCGCGATCCGCGCGCGCATCGCGTCGCCCCGCTATCTGGCGGGCGTCTACGATCCGCTGTCGGGCCACCTGCATCCGCTCAAATATTGCCTCGGCCTCGCCGCTGCCGCGCGCCGCGAAGGCGTCGCGCTATACGCCCATACCCCCGCGCTCGACGTGGTGCGCGGGGAACGACCGATCGTGCGCACGCCGTCGGGCGAAGTGCGCTGCCGCTTCGTCGTGTCGTGCTGCAACGCGGGCCCCGGCGGCGTGCTGCCCGCCGCGACCGCCGCGCGCATCGCGCCGATCGCGTCTTACATCATCGCGACCGAGCCGCTCGGCCGCGCGCGCGCCGACGCACTGATCGCGCAGCGCGAAGCCGTGTGCGACAACAATGTCTTCCTCGACTACTTCCGGTTGTCGGCCGACCACCGGATGCTGTTCGGCGGCCGCGCGAACTCCGCGGGCGCCGCGCCCGACGCGCTCGCCGAAACGATCTGGCGGCGGATGGTCGGCGTGTTCCCGCAACTCGCCGACGTGCGCGTCGACTACGCGTGGGGCGGCTTCGTCGACGTCACGCGCAACCGCGCGCCGGACTTCGGCGCGCTCGATCCGAACTTCTACTACGTGCAGGGCTTCAGCGGCCACGGCGTCGCACTCACCGGCATCGCCGGGCGCACGATCGCCGCGGCGATCGCGGGCGACTCGCGCGCGTTCGACCTGTTCGCGCGGTTGCGCCACCGGCGCTTTCCCGGCGGCGACGCGTGGCGGCAGCCCGCGCTCGAACTCGGGATGCTGTACCACCGCGTGCGCGAGCTGTTCTGAAGCCCTTTTCTCCGCTCTCCTGATTTCCCGACCATGCAGACCTTCGCCAACCAGCCGCACGTCGCGTCGTACTACGCGGCGACTGCCAACGATACGACCCGCCATGCGCCGCTCGCCGGCGCGACCGACGCCGACGTGTGCGTGATCGGCGCAGGGCTCACCGGCTTGTCCGCCGCGCTCAATCTCGCCGAGCGCGGCCATTCGGTGACCGTGCTCGAAGCGTCGCGGGTCGGATGGGCGGCGAGCGGGCGCAACGGCGGGCAACTGATCGGCGGCTTCGCGTGCGACATCGATACGTTCGGCCGCTTCATGCCGGCCAGCGACGTGCAGCGGATCTGGGACATGGGGCTCGAAACGCTCGCGCTCGTGAAGTCGCGCATCGCGCAACACGACATCGACTGCGCGTTCGTGCCCGGCTACCTGACCGCCGCGAACACCGCGCGCGACGCGGATGCGCTCAAGCGCTGGCGCGACGACGCCGCGACGCGCTTCGGCTACGACCGCTTCCATTTCGTCGAAGCCGGCGAACTCGGCGACTACGTGCAGTCGGCGCGCTAT
This sequence comes from Burkholderia sp. 22313, assembly GCF_052045245.1. Classification (NCBI taxonomy): domain Bacteria; kingdom Pseudomonadati; phylum Pseudomonadota; class Betaproteobacteria; order Burkholderiales; family Burkholderiaceae; genus Burkholderia; species Burkholderia sp. 22313. Next base: position 146,871 of record NZ_JBQEON010000015.1, on the reverse strand, counting down.
CAAGGCGGCCTGTACGACCCCGACAGCGGTCACCTGCATCCGCTGAACTACACACTCGGCCTCGCGCGCGCGGCGCGCGACGCCGGCGTGCGCATCCACGAGGACAGTTGCGTGACGCGCGTGCGCGACGTCGCGGGCGGCCACGTCGTCGAGACCGATCAGGGCCACGTGCGTGCGCGCTTCGTCGTGCTCGCGTGCAACACGTACGTCGGCACGCTCGCACCGGCGCTGTCGAGGAAGATCATGCCGGTCGGCACCTACGTGATCGCGACCGAGCCGCTCGGCGCGGCGCGCGCCGCCGCGCTGATGCCCGCGCGCGCGGCAGTCTGCGACAGCCGCTTCGTGCTCGACTATTTCCGGCCGGCGCCCGACACGCGGCTCGTGTGGGGCGGCAAGGTCAGCTATTCGACGCGGGCGCCGCGCGATCTGGCCGGCGCGATGCGCGAGGACATGCTGAAGACGTTCCCGCAGCTCGCGGACGTCAAGGTCGATTACGCGTGGGGCGGCTTCGTCGACATCACGATGAACCGCGCGCCGCACTTCGGGCGGGTCGCGCCGACGCTGTATTTCGCGCAGGGCTTCTCGGGGCATGGCGTGAACACGACGGCGCTCGCGGGCAAGCTGATCGCCGAGGCGATCGACGGACAGGCGAGCCGCTTCGACCTGTTCGGCCGGATCCGGCATCGCGACTTCCCCGGCGGCGCGGCGCTGCGCACGCCGGCGCTGGTGCTCGCGATGAGCTGGTACCGGCTGCTCGATGCGTTCGGCGTGCACTGAGCGCGATGCGCGGCGGCGCGGTGCGATCGTGCCCGCGCCGGCCCGCGAGCCGGCGCGCCGGTGACGGCTGGCCGGTGACGGCTAGTCGGCCACCTTCTGCCGCATCGTCACGAACTCCTCGGCTGCGGTCGGATGAATGCCGATCGTGTCGTCGAACTGCGCCTTCGTCGCGCCCGCGCGAATCGCGATCGCGATGCCCTGGACGATCTCGCCCGCGTCGCGGCCGACCATGTGCGCGCCGACCACGCGCTGGCTGTCGCGCGCGACCACCAGCTTCATCAGCGTGCGCTCGTCGCGGCCCGACAGCGTGTGCCGCAGCGCCTTGAACGACGTGCGGTAGATGTCGACGTCGCCGAGCACGCGACGCGCGTCGGCCTCGGTCAGGCCGACCGTCGCGACCTCGGGCTGGCTGAACACGGCGGACGGCACGTAATCGTGATCGGTCGCGACGCGTGACCAGCCGAACAGCGTCCGCGCGAGCAGCGCGCCGTCGCGCGTCGCGACCGGCGTGAGCTGCGGCCGCGACGTCACGTCGCCGATCGCATGGATCGATGCAACGGATGTCGCCGAATACGCATCGACCGCGATCGCGCCGCGCGCGTCGAGCAGCACGCCCGCTTGTTCGAGCCCGAGTCCCTCGACGTTCGGCACGCGGCCGGTCGCATAGAGCACCGCGTCGTACGGGCCGTGCTGCGCATCGCCGGCGCGCACGGACAGCGTGCCGTCGTCGGCGCGCGCAATCGATTCGACCACCGCGCGTGCATGGATCGCGACACCCTGCTTGGTCATCTCGTCGCTCAGGAATTGCCGCACGTCGTCGTCGAAGCCGCGCAGGATCCTGTCGCCGCGATAGAACAGGTCGACATGGCTGCCGAGGCCGTTGAAGATACCCGCGAACTCGACCGCGATATAACCGCCGCCGACCACCGCGATGCGTGCGGGCAGCTTTGCGAGCGACAGTGCCTCGCGCGACGTGATCGCATGCTCGATGCCGGGGCGCGGCGGCAGCGACGGGCGCGAGCCGGTGGCGATCGCGATGTGGCGTGCGCGGATCGTGCGCTCGCCGATCGCGACCGTATGCGCGTCGACGAGCGTCGCGCGGCCGGCGTGCATCTCGACGCCGGATTGCTTCAGCAGGTTGATGTAGATGTCGCTGAGCCGGTTGATCTCGCGGTCCTTCGCGGCGATCAGCGCGGGCCAGTCGAGCGTGCCGGCGCCGAAGGTCCAGCCGAAGCCCTTCGCGTCCTCGAGCTCGTGCGGATAGTGCGACGCGTAGACGAGCAGCTTCTTCGGGATGCAGCCGCGCAGCACGCAGGTGCCGCCGATCTGCTCCTCTTCCGCTATGCCGACGCGCGCGCCGTATGACGCCGACATCCGGGCGAGCCTCACGCCGCCGGAGCCGGCCCCGATGACGAACAGGTCGTAGTCGAAATCCATCGCAAGCCCTCATCGTGGTTCAGCAGTTCGGATGACGGCACGATAGCAAGATTCCGGAATTCGTGCGGGACGTGGCGCCGCGCGGCGCGCGCCCCAAAAAAAACGGCGAGAGACGTTGCCTCTCGCCGGTCAAACCAGCTGCCGGGTGTGCCATGCGTCACCGATCGACCACATGCCCGACCTGCCGGCTGCGCGGCACCGGTCCGCCCGGGGCGCACGAACGGCGCGCCCGGGCGGGACCAGCCGCCATGCTCAGGCCTGCGACGTGTCGCTGCCGTCCGTCGCCTGCGTGTCGTCTGCCTGCTGCGGCTGCTCTTCCTTCTTCTCGAGCATGCCTTCGATCGCTTCGGCGCCCTTGAAGCCGGCGACGGCTGCCGCGGCCTTGGTCAGCAGGCCCGCATCCGGATCCAGCTTTTCCGCGCCTTCGACGGCTGCCACTGCGCCAGCGATTTCACCCACGGTATTCAGGATACCCATCGTCATCCCCTTTGAAGAAAATCGTGAGCGCATCGTCCCACGAAAAAAAACCGGCAGACCGTGTTTGTCATCACCGGATACACAAGTTACGCACCAGGCCGGCCGCACGCGAAAACGCGCGCCGGAACGTCACCCGCGCGTGCGCCGGGGCACACGGCGGACCATGCACGCAGCGTAGTGGAAACGCGTCGCGCGCACTGTCAAAGTATGTTCTGGAATGCCGACGGAACCCTTACGGCCGGGCCCTTCCCGATGGAGCAATCGCTGAATGGTCGTCCGCGCGCATGAAGGCCGCGTGACGAAAAAAAGAGGCTCCCGCGGGAGCCTCTTCGATGCGCGCCGAGCGGCGCCGGCGCATGCGTTCCGACGTTCGTCAGAAGATATTGCGCAGGCCGATCGCGATGCCGGTCTGGTTGCTGCGGCCCGGCAGCTCGACGTTCGCCGCGCCGTTCGTCTTGTTGAAGTCGACGGTGCCGTAGACTTCCGTGCGCTTGCTCAGCGCGTATTCGGCGATGCCGACGATCGCGTAGCGGTTGCCGCTCGCGAGCGTGCCGTTCGCGGTCATCGCGTTGCGCATGTGGTCGTAGTAGAACGCGCCCGTCAGCGTCAGCGGCGTGCTGACCTGCCAGCTCACGCCCGCGAACGGACCGTCGTCGATCCGGCCCGTGCCCTTCGCGACCGGAATCGACTGCTGCGCGAGCAGGCTGTCGACGAAACCGGTGTCGTCCTTCGAGCGCAGGTAGCCCGCATAGACCTTGGCCTTGCTGAACGCGTATACGACGTTCGCGTGGTAGATCGTCTGCTTGCGTGCGGAGTTGTCGCTGTTCTGCTGCGCGCCGGCCGCGATGCTGAGCGGGCCCGCCACGTAGGACACCGACACGCCCCAGGCATTGCCCTTGCCGAGCGAACCCGGGATCTGGCCCGAGAAGCCGCCTGCACCGGTCGATTCGTAGTTGGTGCCCGTCGAATACATCGCCTTCGCGGTCAGGCCCGCGAACTTGCCCGTGTACTTGATCTGGTTGTCCGCATACAGGCCGCCACCCAGCGCGACCGGCAGCCACGCGTTTTCGAGGTAGTTGCCGACCGTCAGCGGATCGTAGGTGTCCGACAGCAGGTCGAACAGCGGGGTCTTCTGGCGGCCGAGGGTCACCGTACCGTACGGGCTCTGCAGGCCGACGTACGCTGCGCGGTTGAACAGGCGGCCGCTGTCGGCGAATGCGCCGTTCTGCAGGTTCACGCCGCTTTCGAGGTTGAACACCGCCTTCAGGCCACTGCCGAGATCTTCCGTGCCGTAGATGCCGAAGCGGCTGTTGGTGATCGCGCCGTTGGTCATCGACAGCAGGCCGTCGTTCTTGGCATTGGCGTTGGTCAGGTAACGGATGCTGGCGTCGGCGACGCCCCAGAGCGTGACCGAGCTTTGTGCGGCTGCGTACTGGCTGGCGAAGGCCAGGGCCGCGCCCCCTGCGATGACTGCGAGTCGGGTGGTCTGCTTCATGAGCTTTCCTTTTTTAGGTGTCTCCATTCATGGCCGGCCGCGTGCGCAACCGGGTGGCGATCGCGGACGCTCATGGCGCCCGCGATGTGGGCTGAATCATAAGACGAGTGCGCACGCTGAAAGAAATGGAAATGCGTGGTAGCGCGCGATTGTCGCCCGGCAACAACGTTTCCCGCGCCGGGCTTGCCTCTCGCGGGGCCGACGCGCGGCGCGACGAGGGCTGAACGGGCGCCGGTGCTGTAAGGATCCGGCGCGAAGCAGGCGAGGAAGGTTGTCGCGCGGCCGGTGGAAGCGGAACGGGCCGGAGAAGGTCGGCGGTGATGTCGATCGGCGGTATTGGATGCGGTCAGGACACCCGACTTGCGTTTGCGTGTCGTGCGGGGCGGTGCTTCGGGAATTCGGCGATTCCGTCTGGCGGGAGAGCCGGCAGGCCGCGCGGCGGCGGCCGTGCTCACGCCATCACGCCGGCCGTGGCGTCCCGCCGTCGGGGTTGCTGCCGTCGCTGCCGTTGCTGCCCGTGCTGCCCGTGCTGCCCGTGCCACCACCGCCACCGCCACCGCCACCGCCGGCGCGCCGCTGCCGCGCCCGCCGCACGATCTCCGCGAACGCGCCGACGAGCAGCAGCACCGCGCCCCACAGCGCGACTTCGGGCACGAGCCGCGTCACGAAGCCGCCCGCCACCGCGCCGGCCAGGAAGCAGAAGCTGATCGTCGCGAGCAGCGCCGAATCGTGCAGCGCACCCGCGTCGTAGCGCGGAATCAGCCCGACGAACAGCTTCTGCGCGGCGCGCCGCAGGTTGCCGGTCGTCATCACCGACGTGTACGACAGTTCCTCGAGATGGGTGAACGACAGCGTCTGCAGCGTCGCGACGAACGAGATGCCGGGAATCAGCCAGGCGCTCGACGCGCCGACCACCCCGCTCGCGGCGACGCCGAGAAACACGATCTCGACGATCAGGCTCGCGAACGCGGTGTGCCGCATCCAGCCGCGCCGCGCGGCGAGACCGAGCAGGTGCGCGACGAACACCGCGACCACGAAGCCGCCGAGCGGCGGCACGTGATGCAGCGCGGCCGCCCATTCGCCGGCCGACAGGTTGATGCCGAGCAGCGCGACGTTGCCGGTCATCGTGTTCGCGAACACGTGGCCGTGGCCGACGTAGGTGTACGCGTCGAGGTAGCCGCCGGACAGCGTCAGCAGCGCGGCGACAGTGAGATTGCGGCTGGCGCCGTCGAGATCCATCGATCCTCCCGTGTGGCGCGCCGCCCGGCCGCACAAGGCGGGCGACGGGCGGCACGAAATTCATCGGTTCCGGCGAGCGCCGGACGCCGCGGCTTCCCCGCGGCCGCGGCGCAGGCGCGCGTGCCGCGCCAATATAATGTTCGGCGTCGAGCGCGCGCGTGCCGGCACGCACCGCCGTCGCGGATTGCCGGGACGAAAGACCGGCCGAGTATACCGGCCACCGCGCCGGCCACTGCGCCGGCCACCGCGCCGGCGACGGCCCCGACCGCTACGCCGGCGGCTTCACCCGCCACCCGCAGCGACCACCCGCGGCTTCGCCTCGCCCCGCCGCGCCCTCTCAACCGCCAGCGAATGCCATGACACCCGCGAAGTTCTTCCTGCGCTACACCGTGATCCCGTTCGTCGCGATCGCGCTGGTGGCCGTCTGGGCGTTCAACCGCGAATCGGGCGAAATCGATGCGCGCCAGTATGCGGCGCTGGTGGCGGCCTATCCGTCGTTCACGCCGAAGCTGAAGCACGAGGTGGCCGATGCGTTGCGCGGCCACGACCGGCTCGGCAAGGCGGACTACGACGCGATCATGCGCGATGCGCTCGAAGCCGGTTACGTGATGGACTGGCCGGCGGCGACGGACGACGTCGGCGGCGAACGCGGCCGGCTGCTCGGCCTCGTGAACAGCGACCCGCCGGCGTCGCCGTAGCGTTCGCTATCGTCCCGGCGCGGGCGGGCATCGAGCGGCCGCCGCGCGCGGGCGCCCGCTCACTGACCGATGCCGGTCAGCCCGACCAGCGCACCGGCCGCGAGCAGCCACAGTGGATGGATGCGCGTGCGCCACGCGAGCACCGCGCACGCGGCGGTGATGCCCCACTGGATCGCGGTGCGGTTCGACGCTTCCGAGATCAGCACCGCGCTGGCCGCGACGAGCCCGGCCGTGACCGGCATCAGCCCCTGCTGCACGTAGCGGCGCCACGGCCGGTCGCGAAAGCGCTCCCACGCATGCAGCGCGAGCACCGTGACGACCGACGACGGCCCGAATTTCGCGATCGACGCGACGAGCAGCCCGGCCCAGCCGGCCACGTGCCAGCCGACCAGCGGCACGATCATCATGTTCGGCCCCGGCGCCGCCTGCGCGAGCGCGAACAGCGCGGTGAACTCGTGCGCGCTCATCCAGTGATGCACGTCGACGACCTGCCGCTGCATCTCCGGCAGGATCGTGTTGCCGCCGCCGAAGGCGAGCAGCGACAGCTGGCTGAAGATGGTCGCGATGGCGATCAGCGTGTCGTTCATGACCGGCCTCCATCGCGTGCGGCCGGGTGCCGCGGTGCCGGCACGTCACGGCGCCGCGACGCGAGCCAGATGCTCACCGGCGTCAGCACCAGCATCGTGCTCAGCAGCGGCATGCGCAGCACCGCGATCGCGACGAACGCGAGCGCGGCAATCAAGGCCGCCGTCCGCGGCGCCCGCAGCAGCGGCTTCGCGACCTTCACGGCCATCGCGACGAGCAGGCCCGCGGCCGCGGCCGCGAGCCCGCCGAACAGGTGCTGCACGCGCGGATCGCCCTGCGTCTTCGCATACAGCACGCCGAGCGCGACGACCACGAGCGTCGGGCCCGCGATCAGCCCGAGAATGCCGGCAAACGCGCCCGCGACGCCGCGAAAGCGCATGCCGACGGCCACCGACAGGTTGATCACGTTGCCGCCCGGCAGGAACTGGCAGAGGCCCAGCAGATCGGTGAATTCGTCGGCGGACAGCCATTTGCGCTCGTCGACGATCGTGCGCCGCGCGAACGGCAGCGCGCCGCCGAACGACATCAGGCCAAGCGACAGGAAGCCGGCGAACAGCTCGGCGAGGCCGATCCTGCGCAGGGGCGCGGCAGGCGGCGGAGAAACGGATTGCATGGGGCTCCTCATCAAACGGTACCCCGAGGTTACCGCCGTTCAAACGGCCGGCAAAACGATTTTATTGGCGCGCCCTTGTGATCTAGAATCACAAGCATGGCACGCGACCTCCCGCCCTTCTCCGCGCTTCGGGCCTTTGAAGCAGCGGCACGACATGAAAGCTTCAGCGCCGCCGGCGACGAGCTGCATGTGACTCACGGTGCCATCAGCCGGCAGATCGCCGGATTCGAGGCGTGGCTCGGCAAGCCGGTGTTCCACCGCTACGGCAAGCGCGTGAAGCTCACCGACGAAGGCCGCCGCTATCTCGACACGGTGCGCGCCGCGTTCGACAGCATCGCGCTCGCCACCGAGCAGCTGCGCAACACGGGCGCCGCGCGCGTGCTGCGCATCAACGCGCTGCCGACCTTCGCGATGAAATGGCTGCTGCCGCGCCTGTCGCGGTTCCAGCGCGACGTGCCGAACGTCGAACTGAAGCTGTCCACGTCGAACGCGCCGCTCGACTCGCTCGACGGCTTCGACGTCGCGATCCGCCGCGGGCCCGGCCACTGGCCGAATTGCACGAGCGGCCACTTCCTCGACGAAAGCGTGATTCCGGTCTGCAGCCCCGCGCTGCTCAAGCGCGCGCCGATCGCCCGTGCGGACGATCTCGCGCGGCACGTGCTGCTGCATTCGGATACGCGGCCGGAAGGCTGGCGCGACTGGTTCGCGGCGGCCGGCGTGACGATGAAGGGGCGCAAGCGGCAGTCGTTCGACCACTTCTACCTGGCGCTGCAAGCGGCCGTCGACGGGCTGGGTGTCGCGCTCGGCCCGCTGCCGCTGATCGACGACGAACTCGCGAGCGCCCGCCTGGTGATGCCGCTCGACGGGCCGCGCATCGCGACGCGCAGCTACTGGTGGATCGCGCCAGGCGCGCCGGCCGACGATCCGCTCGTCGCGCAGTTCTGCGCGTGGCTGCAGGCGCAGTCGAATACCGGCGGGTAACGCTCGAACACCGACGCGCGCGCACGACGACGGGCGGCGTTGCACCGCCCGCACGAGCCGGATCGGGTCAGACCACCGGGCCCGGTTCCTTTTCCTTGCGCAGGATCGCGTACAGGATGATCGCGCCGAACGTCGCGGTGCCGATCCCGCCGAGCCCGAAGCCACCGAACTTCAGCGAGAAGTCGCCCGCGCCGAGCACCAGCGTGACGGCCGCGACGATCAGGTTGCGGTTGTCGGAGAAATCGACCTTGTTGACGACCCAGATCCGCGCGCCCGTCACCGCGATCAGGCCGAACACGACGATCGACACGCCGCCGAGCACCGGGCCGGGAATCGTCTGGATCACCGCGCCGAACTTCGGCGAGAAACCCAGCCCGATCGCGATCAGCGCGGCGATCGCGAATACCAGCGTCGAATAGATCCGCGTGACGGCCATCACGCCGATGTTCTCCGCGTAGGTGGTCACGCCGGTGCCGCCGACGCTGCCCGACACGATCGTCGCGAGCCCGTCGCCGATGAACGCGCGGCCGACGTAGCGGTCGAGGTTGGTGCCCGTCATCGCGCTGACGGCCTTGATGTGGCCGAGGTTCTCCGCGACCAGGATCACCGCGACCGGCGCGAGCATCAGCATCGCGTGCGGATCGAAGACCGGCGCACGGAAGCTCGGCACGCCGAACCACGCGGCATGCGCGACGATCGCGAAATCGACCGGCTTGCCGAGGCCCATCCCGTTGGTCGCGATCGCGTAGATCACGTACGCGATCACGAGCCCGACCAGGATCAGCAGGCGCTGCATCATCCCGCGCGAGAATACCGCGACGCCGCCGACGCACAGCACGGTGACGAGCGCCATCACCGAATCGAAGGTCGACGCCGACACGCCCTTGACCGCGATCGGCGCGAGGTTCAGCCCGATCACCGCGACGACCGCGCCGGTGACGACGGGCGGCATCAGCGTCTCGATCCAGCGCGTGCCGATCGCCTGCACCAGCGCGCCGAGCGCGGCGTACACGACGCCGCACGCGATGATCCCGCCGAGCGCGACCGGGATGTTCGGGTTCGGACCGCTGCCGCCGTAGCCGGTCACCGCGATCACCAGGCCGATGAAGGCGAAGCTCGAGCCGAGGTAGCTCGGCACGCGGCCGCCGACCAGCACGAAGAACAGCAGCGTGCCGATGCCCGACATGAAGATGCACAGGTTCGGGTCGAAGCCCATCAGCAGCGGCGCGAGCACGGTCGAGCCGAACATCGCGACGACGTGCTGCACGCCCATCGCGACCATCTGCGGCCACGCCAGGCGTTCGTCGGGGCCGACCACGCGCGCGGCGCCGGTCGATTGCACCCGCCAGCGCGGGAAGTAGGAATCGGACATGGGGGAAAAGGGCTCCTGTCGAACGCCGGCTGCGGACAGTGCGCCGGTCTGGAATCTGGCGCGAGTTTACGGAGCGGAAATGGGGCTGGCAAGCAGGACGGCGAGCGGCGCGGCAAGCGCGAACCGCCGGGGCGACGGCCGTACCCGCGGGACGGGCTCCGGGACATCCGGCGGCAGGGTCGCGCCGGCGAAGGTCGCCAGTGGCCGACAATCGCCGACCATCGCCAACAATCGCCGACCATCACCGCCCGTGGCCGACGGCGGCCGGCCGGCGCGCCGCACAATGTAAGCAGGCGCTCACATCGCACAGCGCGCCGCGGACATCACGGATTGATGTACTGGAACAGCGACATGTTCTGCAACTGCGCGTAGGCTTTCTGCGCGCCGGACAGCGCATTCTGCATCTGCAGGAACTGGCTGATCGTCGACACCATGTCGGTGCTGGTGAGGTCCGCCAGGTTGCTGGTGATCTGCAGCGTGTTGGTCTGGTTCACGGTCTGCATCGCCTTGATTTCCTGCTCGCGCCCGCCGACCGACGCCTGCACGGTGAGAATGTTCGTCATCGTGTTGTTCAGCTTGGTCGTGCCGGTGGTCATCGCGTTCGTGAGCGCGGCCGCGGCTGCCGTATTGGTGCTGATCGGCACCTTCAGCGCGGCGATCATCGTGTCGAGCGTCTGGAACACGTCGGTGCCGGCCTTCGGCGCGGGCGTGACCGTGAACGTGTCGCCGCTGGCGGGCGTCCCCGACACCGGCACCGACAGGCCGTTGCCGAGCGCGATTCCCGCGCCGGCGGAATACGGCTGCGCGGCGGTCGTGGTCGGCGGGGCGACGGTATTGTCGGTCACCGTATAGGTCGGCGCGGCCGGCGTGCCGCCGAACGTGATCGTGAACTGGTGCGTGTTGGTCGCGGCCGACGGGCTCGTGATCGACACCGAGCCGATCGTCGCCGTGCCGGTGTTGCCGCTGCCGGCGAGCGGCACCGGCTGGCTGCCGAGCATCGGCACCGACTGGAACACGCTCGCGCCGTTGTCGCCCTGCGCAATCGCGCGCGAATCGGCGATCTGCACGTCGCGCGAGCCCGAGTCGCCGCTGTAGGTGACACCGCCGCCCGGCGCGTTCGCGAACGGCGCCGTGGCCGACTGGAACCCCGAGAACAGGTAGTTACCGGCGCCGTCCGTCGAGTTCGCGAGCGTCAGCAACTGGTTGCGATAGCCCTGCAGCTGCGTCGACAGCGCCGAGCGATCGCTGTCGGACAGCGAGCCGTCGCCGGCCTGGATCACGACCGTATGGATGCTGTTCAGCAGGTTGTTGACGCTCGTGAGCGTCTGGTCTTCCTTCTGCAGCGACGACAGCGCGGTGTTCTGGTTCGACGCGTACTGCGACAGCGTCGCCGACGTCATCGACAGCTGCACGGCCTGCGCCGCGCCGAGCGGGTTGTCGGCCGGGGTCGACAGGCTCACGCCGCTCGAAATCTGCTGATACAGCTGCGAAAGCTGCGCCTGCTGGTCGCTCATCTGTGCGACGTTGAGCTGGTAGAACTGGGTGGTGGAAATCCGCATCGCTCCGATCCCCGAAATCAGTTGAACAGGCCAAGCACGGTCTGGAACAGCGTCGACGCCGTCTGGATCACCTTCGCATTCGCCTGGTACAGCTGCTGATACTGCATCAGGTTGGCCGCTTCCTCGTTCTGGTTCACGCCCGACGCCGACTGCTGCGCGGACGTGATCTGGCCGACGAGCGACGTCTGCGCGGCGCTCGACGACTTGAGCTGGCTCGTCGTGTTGCCGATGCTGTTCACGTAGTTCGCGTACGCGCCGGTCAGCGTGGTCGAGCCGTTGCCGAACGACTTCGAATTGACGAGCTGCGCCAGCGCGAGCGCGTTGCTGCCGTCGTTCGTGCCGCCCGTGTTCGGCGCGACCGTGAACGTGTCGCCCACCGCCGGCGCGCCCGACACCGCCACCGTGACGCCGGCCGTCAGCGTGATCGGCGCACCCGCCTGGAACGGCTGCGCGGCCGACGTGGTCGGCGGCACGGCCGTGTTGTCGGTGACCGTGTAGGTCGGCGCGGCCGACGTGCCGCCCATCGTGATCGTGTAGTTGTGCGTGTTGGCCGCGGCCGTTGCGCTGGTGACCGACAGCGAACCGATCGTGCCGGTGCCGGTGTTCGTCGTGCTGACCGAGCTCACGTACGGCGACGCCGCCGCGATCGCCGAGCCGGCCGAGGTCGCGAGACCGAAGCCGTTCAGCGCGCCGCGCGTCGGCAGCACGGTGAACTGGTCGCCGGCCTGCATCGTGCCGGACGGCACCGAGAAATCCAGGCCGCCGAGCGACACCGGCATCGGGCCGGCCTTCTGGTCGACCACCACACCGCTCGCGCGATCGGTCAGCGTGTAGTTCGTGCCGTCGTACGACAGCGTGTAGTCGCTCGTCGTCGGCTGCGACGCGTTCGCGAACGACACGGACAGCGTTGCGTTGCCGGTGTTGCCCTGGTTCGCATAGACGGTCGGCGTGCCGGTGCTGAACAGGTTGCCGCCCGGGTTGCCCGACAGGTCGAGGCCCAGCGCGTTCTGCGCGTTGACCTGCGCGGCAAAGCTGGTCGCGATCGCGCCCAGCTGCGCCTCGGCCGGATCGAGCGTCTGTCTGCGGAACGCCAGCAGGCCGCCGAGCGTGCCGCCCGACAGCGACGCATCCGGCAGCGCCTCGTTCGGGGCCTGCGGCGTTGCGCCGGCGATGCCCTGCGACACGACGGTCAGCTCGCTCGGATCGGACGACGACGTGACGGTCGCGAGCTGGTAGCGCTTGTCGGCAACCACGAGCGGCTGGCCGCCCGCGAGGAACACGCTGTAACCGCTGTCGTTGCGCACCACCTGCACGCCGGCGAGGTTCGACAGGTTCGACACCGCGAGGTCGCGCTGGTCCATCAGCTGGTTCGGCGGCTGCCCCTGGCTGCTCGCCGCGGCGATCTGCTGGTTCAGCTGCGCGATCTGCGCGGTGTACGAGTTGATCTGCGACACGGTGCTGGTGAGCTGCGTGTTGACGCTCTGGCGCAGCGCGTCGTACTGCTGGCCGGCCGCGGTGAGCTGGTTCGCGAGCGTCTGCGCGTTGCTCATCGCCGTCTGCCGCACCGACGCGTCGGACGCATTGTTCGCGACGTTCTGCAGCCCGGTGAAATAGCTGGTGATCGCGGTCGAGATGCCGGCCGTCGGGCTGCCGACGTAGTTGTTCAGCTGCGTGACGAGCGAATACCACGTCGACAGCGCGCCGCCCTGCGACTGTGCGCTGTTCAGCTGGTCGCTCAGATACTGGCTGTACTGCCGCTGCACGGTGACGGTGTTCACGCCCTGCGGCATGTAGCCGCTCGACGTGTACTGGCCGCTCGCCTCGGCATAGACGGGGCGCTCGACCGAATAGCCGGGCGTCGCGGCGTTGCTGATGTTCTGGCCGGTCGTCGTGAGGCCCCAGAGCGCGGCATTGAGGCCGCTGACACCGAGGTTCATGAGTGTGTTGGACATGCGCGATCCTGATGAGCCGGCCGCGCTGCGGCCGCCGGGTTGCGTGACTCCCGGTATAACGGCCGCGGATCGGAAAAATTGAGGAAAAAATGCGCGTGCGGCGCCGACTGGCGCGTCGCGCGTCGGCGGCCCCGGCGAGCGGTGCCGGCGCCGGGGCGAACCGGCACGAGCCGGTTCGAAAGCCGGCCCAGAATGGAGCCGCGAGGGAGCCGCGAGGGCGGTGTAGCGGGTGCGTCAGGCCCGCGCGAGCGAGCGGCGCTTCATCTCGAGCTGCGTGATCAGGCGCTGCAGCGTGTTCTCCGCGCTGCCAGGCAGCGACATGAAGCGAAAGCCGAGCTGGAAGCGCCGCGAGCCGTTCGGCATCTGCGTCGAACGCTGCGACACGAGGCACAGGTCGAGCGCCAGCTTGCCGTGGCCGGTCAGTTCGAGCTCGACGCCCGGCAGCAGCGTGCCGACCTCGAGCGCCTCGACGCGTTCGTCGGCCGTGCGCAGCCCGACGCCGCCGAGCGACAGGTTATGCACCTCGAACACGAAGCTGTCGCCGTCCGGCAGCTTGCCGCGGCACAGGAACGGATCGATGACCGGCGCGTCGACGCGGAAATACTCGCGGCGCTGGATGCACATCAGCACGTCGGGGAAATCGGCGACGAACGCGGGCAGCCCCTCGTAGCGCGTCTCGCGCGGCGTGCGGGTGGTGAATTCGACGCGCACGCCCTCCGGCGCCGCCGCGAACGTGCAGTGCGACGCGCCCAGGATGCCGGCGTTCTGCTCGGACAGCGCACCCCAGTCGAACGTGAACGTGCGCGCGCCGACGTCGACCTCGAGCAGGCGCGTGACGAGCTGGCCGCCCGGATACTGGACGGTCAGGAAGTCGCCGCGGTTCACGAGGTTGCGCAACTGCACGCCGATCTCCAGCGGATTGCGGCGGGCATAGTCGGGCCCGGAATGGCCCGCATCCAGGCTCGGATCGGACGACGTTTCGATAGTCATGGCTAGCCGGTTTCTTGTCATGGGCGCCCGGGGCAACCGGTGCGCAATAAAACCGGGCCAGAACAAGGGCCCGGTTGCGGTCTCACACACTTAGCGGCAGTGCTCACCGAAAGTTTAGATCGAATCGCCGATTTTTTTCGCGCAAACGTTGAAACCGCGCGCGGCGGGAGCCGGGCGCGGTCCGAAAGACGACAGCAGGCGACGACGACGGGCGGGCCCGTCAGCCGATCTGCTGCATGATCGAGATCAGCTTCTTCGCGTAATTCGGGTCGGTCGCGTAACCGGCCTTCTGCATTCCGTGCGCAAAGCCCTCGACGCTGCGGCTCGCGCTCAGCACGCCCGCGTAGCGCGGGTTGTTCTTGAGCAGGTTCGCGTAATCGGTCATCGCGTGCTCGTACGAATCATACGCGCGGAACTTCGCGACGACGCGGCGCGGCGTGCCGTTCACGTATTCGGTCGTCAGCGCCGACACCGTGCGGCCCGTCCAGCCCTTGTTCGCCTTGATGCCGAACACGTTGTAGCTCGTCGAGCCGTCGCTCGCGCGGATCTCGCGCTTGCCCCAGCCCGATTCCAGCGCGGCCTGGCCGACGATGAAGCGCGCCGGGATCCCGGTGGTCGCGCTCGCCGTCTGCGCCGCGCCGGCGAGCCGGTCGACGAACGCGTCGGCGTCCTGCACGCCGCTCGCGCCCTTGACCGGCGGCGTCAGCGCGCTGCCGGCGGTATAGCCGCGCGAGCCGGCGAGCCCGCCGTTGTTCGACGCGTTCGCGTAGGCCTTCGCCATCGCGTTCATCGCGGCGAGGCTGCCTTCGTTGCCGGCCGCGCCGAAGCCCGCCGCCCCGAGCCCGGCCGCGCCGGCGTCGGCCGCCGTGTCGTCGCCCGAGCCCTGCCCCGCGTTGCGCAGCAGTTGCTTCATCAACGCGTCGGCGACGCCGATCCCGCGCTTCGACATCTGCTGCGCGAGCTGCTGGTCGAGCATCGACGTGTACATCTTCGACGTGTGCGAATCGAGCAGCCCGCCGTCGGGCGTCGCGTCGCGCATGCTCTTGAGCATCATCTGCGTGAACATCGCGTCGAACTGGCCGGCCACCGCCTTGGCGCCGGCCTGCGGCGACTGCTTCGCCTGCGCGCGCAGCGCGTCGAAACCCTGCACGTCGAGCGCAAAGCGCTGCGTGAGGTCGTTCGCGTTCGGGAGGTTGGTTGCCATTTAGATGATCTCCAGGTCCGCGCGCAGCGCGCCGGCGGCCTTCATCGCCTGCAGGATCGACATCAGGTCCGCCGGCGTCGCGCCGAGCGTGTTCAGCGCCTTCACGACGTCGGCGAGGTTCGCGCCGGCCGTCACCATCCTGAGCGCCCCGTTGTCCTGCTTCAGCTGGATTTGCGACTGCTGCGCGACCACCGTCTGCCCGTTCGAGAACGGCCCCGGCTGCGACACCACCGGTTGCGTGTTGACGACCACCGACAGATTGCCGTGCGCGACCGCGCAGCTTTGCAGCGTGACCATCTGGTTCATCACGATCGAGCCGGTGCGCGCGTTCAGGATCACCTTCGCGGCGGCCTTGTCCGGGCTCACGTCGAGGTTCTGCAGGCGCGCCATGAACGCGACCTGCTGCGCGGAATCCGCCGGCGCGGCGAGCTGGATCGTGCGGCCGTCGAGCGCCGTCGCGGTGCCCGGGCCGAAGCTCGCGTTGACCGCCGACACGATCCGCTGCGCGGTGCCGTAGTCCATGTCGTTCAGCTGCAGCTGCAGCACGCCGTTCATCTGCGCGATCGCGTTCGGCACCGAGCGCTCGACGATCGCGCCGCCGGCGATCCGGCCGGCCGCGAGCTGGTTCACCTGCACGCGGCTGCCGTTCGCGCTCGCCCCCGCGCCGCCGACCGCCATGTTGCCCTGCGCGAGCGCATACACCTGTCCGTCCGCGCCCTTCAGCGGCGTGAGCAGCAGCGTGCCGCCGCGCAGGCTCTTCGCGTTGCCGAGCGACGACACGGTCACGTCGAGCGCCTCGCCCGGCCGCGCGAACGGCGGCAGCGTGCTGGTCACCATCACGGCCGCGACGTTCTTCAGCTGCATGTTGTTCAGCGACGACGGGCCGCCGTTGGCCGAACCGTTGTTGATCGAGATGCCGAGGTTCGCGAGCATGTTCGCGAGCGTCTGCGTCGTAAACGGCGTCTGCATCGTCTGGTCGCCCGTGCCGTCGAGCCCGACGACGAGGCCATAGCCGATCAGCGGGTTGTCGCGCACGCCCTGGATCTGCGCGAGGTCCTTCAGGCGCTCCGCATGCGCGGGCACCGCGCCGAGCGCGCACGCCGCCAGCGCGAACGCGGCGGCAAGCGCGCCGAACGCACGGGTCGCACGGGACGAAAGGCGGTGAACAAGAGGCTGCGGCATCGTCATCACCACGGTGCGATGTTGAGGAAGAAGCGCTGCAGCCAGCCCATCGTCTCGGCTTCGTTGATGTAGCCCTTCGCCGAGTATTCGATCCGCGCGTCGGCCACCTGTGTCGAGTAGACCGAGTTCGCGCCCGAGATCGTGTTCGGGTTGACGACGCCGGAGAACCGCACGAATTCGTTGCCCTGGTTGATCAGCATCTGCTTCTCGCCGCTGACGACGAGGTTGCCGTTCGGCAGCACGTTGGTGACGGTCACCGTGATCGTGCCGTTGAACGTGTTCGCCGCGCTGGCGCCGCCCGTCGCCGCGAACTTGTTGTTGCCGGCCGCCGACAGGTTCGCCTTCGCGAACAGCCCGCCGAGGAACGCGGCCGTCGGCACGCTGAAGTCGGTGTTGCCCTGCCGGTTGGTGTTCGCGCCGGACGACTTGGTCGCGTTGATGTTTTCCGCGATCACGATCGTCAGGATGTCGCCGACGTTGCGCGGCCGCTGATCCTCGAACAGCGGCCGGCCCGCGTAGCCCGGGTTGTAGATCGAGCCGGGCGCCTGCATCGACATCGGCATCGGCGGCTGCGCCGTCATCGGCTGCTGGATGATCGGGTCGCGCGGAATTTGCGCGCAACCGGCGAGCGCGGCCACCGCGACCGCGCACGCGGCGCGGACGGGGGCTGACGGGAGGAGGCGAACCTGCTTCATGGCGACGACGGGACGTTC
Source organism: Burkholderia sp. 22313 (assembly GCF_052045245.1). Lineage (NCBI taxonomy): Bacteria > Pseudomonadati > Pseudomonadota > Betaproteobacteria > Burkholderiales > Burkholderiaceae > Burkholderia > Burkholderia sp. 22313. Next base: position 129,597 of record NZ_JBQEON010000015.1, on the reverse strand, counting down.
CGGTTAGCTCTTCATCTGCGTGACGGTCTGCAGCATCTGGTCGGACGTCGTCACGGCCTTGCTGTTGATCTCGTACGCGCGCTGCGTCTGAATCATGTTGACGAGCTCCTGCACGACGTTCACGTTCGACGCCTCGACATAACCCTGGTTGAGCACGCCCGCGCCGTTCAGGCCCGGCTGCGACACGTTCGGCGCGCCCGACGACGTGGTCTCGGCGAACAGGTTCTCGCCCTTCGCCTCGAGGCCGGCCGGGTTGATGAAGGTCGCGATCTGCAGCGAGCCGATCTGCACCGCGTTGCTGGAACCCGGCTGCGTGACCGACACGACGCCGTCCTTGCCGATCGTCAGCGACTGCGCGTTCTGCGGCACCGTGATCGCCGGCAGGATCTGGTAGCCGCTCGACGTGACGAGCTGGCCCTGCGCGTTGGTCTGGAACGAGCCGTCGCGCGTGTACGCGTTCGTGCCGTCCGGCATCAGCACCTGGAAGAAGCCCGCGCCGTTGATCGCGACGTCCTTCGAGTTGCCGGTCTGCGTGAGGCCGCCCTGCGTGTACAGGCGCTCGGTCGCGACCTGCTGCACGCCGGTGCCGAGCTGCAGGCCCGACGGCAGCTCGGTCTGCTGCGTCGAGTTCGCGCCCGGCTGGCGGATGGTCTGGTACAGCAGATCCTCGAACACCGCGCGCGACGCCTTGAAGCCGTTCGTGCTGGTGTTCGCGAGGTTGTTCGAGATCACGTCCATCTGCGCCTGCTGCGCATTCATGCCGGTGGCGGCAATGTAGAGCGATCGGTTCATGTTGAATCTTCTCCTGGTAGCGAGGGCCGTGCCGCTCAGCTGAAGTTGAGCAGCTGGTTCGCGGACTGCTCGTTCTGGTCGGCCGTCTGGATCAGCTTCGACTGCAGCTGGAACGCCCGTGCGTTGTCGATCATCGCGACCATCGCGGTCACCGGATTCACGTTGCTGCCTTCGAGCGAATTCGGCGTGACGACCACGTTCGGGTCGGCATCGGCCGGATTGCCGTCGGCGGTGCGGAACAGCCCGTCGTTGCCGCGCGTGAGCGTGGCCGGGTCGGGGTTCACGAGCTTCATCTGGTCGACGATCGCGACCGCCGTCGGCGGGTCGCCCGGCATCAGCGCGGACACCGTGCCGTCCTTGCCGATCGTCACTTCCGCGTTCGGCGGCACCGAGATCGGGCCGCCGTTGCCGATCACCGGCAGGTTGCTCGCGTTGACGAGCTGGCCGTTTTCGTCGACGTGCAGGTTGCCCGCGCGCGTGTACGCCTCGCTGCCGTCGGCGGTCTGCACCGACAGCCAGCCGGCGCCCTGCACGGCGACGTCGAGCGGGTTGCCGGTGCGCGTGATCGGGCCCGGCGCGTAGTCCGCGCCGGGCGTCGACGCGAGCACGTAGGTGCGCGTCGTCGTCGGGTCGATGTTGCTGCCGTCGCCGAAATTCATCGGCACCGCGCGATAGGTCGCGAGCTGCGCGCGAAAACCCGTCGTCGATGCGTTCGCGAGGTTGTTCGCGACGATCGCCTGCTGGTCGAGCGACTGCGACGCGCCCGTCATCGCCGTGTAGATCAGTCGGTCCATGGCTGCCGGTTATCCGCGCATTACAGGTTGATGAGCGTCTGGTCGACGGTCTGCTGCGTCTTGATCGTCTGCGCGTTCGCCTGGTAGTTGCGCTGCGCGGTGATCAGGTTGACGAGCTGCGACGTCAGGTCGACGTTCGAGTTCTCGAGCGCGCTGCCCTGCAGCGAACCGTGGTTCGTGCTGCCCGGCGCGGAGATCTGCGGCACGCCCGATGCGGACGATTCGGCGTACTGGTTGCCGCCGAGGTTGACGAGCCCGTTCGGGTTGTTGAAGTTCGCGAGCACGATCTGGCCGAGCACCGCGGTCTGGCCGTTCGAGTAGTTGCCGGTCAGCTTGCCGTCGGCGCCGATCGAGAAGGTCGTCAGCGTGCCGCTCGCATAGCCGTCCTGCGCGAGGTTGTTCACGCCGTCCTTGCCGCCGTACTGCGTGGTGCCGGTCAGGTCGAGCGTGAGCGTCTGCGGCGTGGCCGAGCCGTCGGTGTTCGGCACGGTGAACTGGAACTGGCCGAGCGATGCGGTCGGCGCGGCCGGCGTGCCCGTCGTCGTGCTCTGGATCGCGCCCGACGAGTCGAACGTGACCGTGCCGAGGTCGGTCGTGGCGCCGCCCTGCGGGCCCGCGTAGGCTTCCCACGTGCCGGCCGCCGACTTCACGAAATACATGTTGACCGCCTGCGAGCCGCCGAGCGAGTCGTACACCTGGATCGACGTCGAGTAGTTGTACGTCGTGGTGTCGGTCGCGTTGAACGGGGTCTTGGTCGGCGTCGTGTCCTGCGAGTTCAGGTTGAACTGGGCCGAGATCTTGGTCGTCGCGGTCGGCGCGATGTTGGTCGTCGGCGCCTGCAGCGGCACGGTCTGCGCGGTGCTGATCACGCCGTTCTTGTCGGCGGCGTAGCCCATCAGGTTCGCGCCCGCCGAGTTGACGATGTAGCCGTTCTTGTCGCGCTGGAACGTGCCGTCGCGCGAGTACGTCGTCACGCCGTTGTTCGACATCTGGAAGAAGCCGTTGCCGTTGATCGCGACGTCGAGCGACGCGTTCGTCGTGTTGATCGTGCCCTGGCCGAACTGCTGCTGCACCGATGCGAGCGTCGTACCGATCCCGATCTGCGTGTTGACCGACGTCGCGACCGAGTTCGCGTACATGTCGGAGAACTGCGCGGTGCTCGACTTGAAGCCGACCGTGTTCGCGTTCGCGATGTTGTTGCCGATCACGTCGAGCGCGTTCGAGGCGCCGGCGAGGCCGCTCAGACCCTGTTGATAACCCATTTCGGTCTCCGTTTTCGAGAAAGCTGGATCAGTTGGTGGTGGTCGTGCCGCCGGACGACGACGACGCGGTGTTCGGGAAAATCGACGCGACCTGGGTCAGCCCCACCGTCGAGCCGTTCGACAGCACGAGCCCCGCCGTGCCGTCCGCCTGCTTGACCACGCTCTGCACTTGCGCGGCGGCGAGCGTCGTCACGGTCTGCGGCGTGCCGTTGCTGTCGGTGTACGACGCGCTGACCGTGTATTTGCCGTCCGGCAGCGCATTGCCGGCCGCATCGGTCGGCGTCCAGTTGAACGGCACCGTGCCGGCCGACTGCGCGCCCGCCTTGATCGTGTTGACGACGGCGCCCGCGCTGTTCTTCACGGTGATCGTCAGGTTCGACACGTCGCTCGCGAGCGACACGCCGAACGGCGACGCCGCGCCGCTCTTCACCGCGACGCTGTTGCCCGGCGCGAGCACGTTCGTGCCGATCAGCAGCGCGGCCTGCGTCTGCTGGCCGGCCGCGAGCTGCGTCGACAGCGACGTGAGCGACGTGTTCAGCTGCGCGATGCCGCTCACCGTGTTGATCTGCGCGAGCTGCGACGTCATCTGTGAGCTGTCGACGGGGCTCGTCGGATCCTGGTTCTGCAGCTGCGTGACGAGCAGCTTCAGGAACGTCGCCTGCAGGTCGCCGGCCGACGTGCCGGTCGTCGACACGTTGTTGGTGTTCATCGTGTCGGTCGGCAGGGTCGACACGTTGGTGCCGTTGCTGCCGATCGTCGTGCTGGAGGAAGTCATCCTGGGGGGCCTTGTGTCGGAACGGTCGGTCCGGGTCTCGGTATGGAAGGGGCAGTCGGCGCGCGGCTTACGTGCCGATCGTCAGCGTCTTGAGCATCAGCGTCTTCGCGGTGTTCAGCGTCTCGACGTTGGCCTGGTACGAGCGCGACGCCGAGATCATGTTCACCATCTCCTGCACCGGATCGACGTTCGGCATCTGCACGTAGCCGTTCGCGTCGGCGGCCGGGTTCGCCGGGTCGTAGGTCGACTTCATCGGCGACGGGTCGTCGACCACCTTCGACACGCGCACGCCGCCCACGCCCTGGCCGGACGCGGTGCGCGCGCCGCCCAGCGGGTCGGTCGCGAACACGACCTGCTTGGCCTTGTACGGCTTGCCGTCGGGGCCGGTCGCGCTGTCGGCGTTCGCGAGGTTCGACGCGGTGACGTTCAGGCGCTGCGATTGCGCGGACAGCGCCGAACCGGCGACGCCGAAGATGTTCATCAACGAGGGCATGGAGGCTCCTGGTTCGAGGGCGAAAGCGGCGGGTGCGAAAGCGGCGCGCTTACGAGTTCGTCGAGATCGCGGCGATCATCGCCTTGATCTGCTGGGTCATCACGGTCATCCCGGTCTCGTAGTGCAGCGCGTTGTTCGCGAACTGCACGCGCTCGACGTCGAGATCGACCGTGTTGCCGTCGAGCGACGGCTGCAGCGGCATCCGGTATTGCGCGCGACCGTAGTCGTCGGCCGGGCCGCCCGTCGGAATCAGCTTCGCGGTGCCGGCCATGTGGCCGGGCGCCGTCGAGACCATCGTCATCCCGCTGGTCACGCCGGCCGGCTGCGCCATCGGCAGCTGCGCGGCATTGCTCGGCGCGAGACCGCCGCTGGTCTGCTTCAGCGAACGCGCGAGGGTCGACGCGAAATCGACGTCGCGGGCCTGGTAGCCGGGCGTGTCGGCGTTCGCGATGTTCGACGACAGCAGTTCCTGCCGATAGGCGCGCACGTCGAGCGCCTGTCGGCCGAACGCGAATTCGGCATCGAGTTTGTCCAGCATGTGTGCGTCTCTCCGTATGAAGCGCTGCACGCCCCTTGCGCCGGATGGCAACCCAAGAGGCTTTTTTCCATGACAGCGATGGTAGGCGCCGGGCGCAACCGGCAATCGGGCGAATAACGCGGCAAAGGCCCCCTCTATTCATCGTTTGCGCGACGGCCGCGCTCCCTAGAATGCGAATCGGATCAACGGCTTCGAGGACACGGCAATGACAGGCAGCGCACTTCGCGGGAACCCCGGACGCGGCATGCGGGTGCGCCGTGCGTTCGCGCTCGCCGCGGCGCTGTGGCTCGCGGCGCCGGTCGCGCACGCGGACGACGGGATGATCGTGATTCCCGGACGCGGCGAGTCGGCCGAAGCCGCGCTCGCGCATGCGAATGCGGCGCGCGGCGGGCAGTTCGGCGGGAACGCGGGAGCGGCTGTCGGGACGGGCATGGCGATGGCGGGCGGCGCCGCGGGTACGGCCGGCGTGGCCGCTACCGGCTACGCGCCGCAGCCGGCCGGCGCGATGGCCGTGACGAGCGTTCCGCCGCCGGCCACCGTGCCGGCACCGGCGCCACGCCCCGTCTATGCAGCCGCGGGCGCGAACGCCGCGTATGGCGCGCAGCGCGCAGTCGACCCGGGCAGCGTCGCGACCGTCGTCGCCGGTACGGCCGAACCCGCGTCGAATGCCGCTCGGCCGGCGGTCGCCGCGCGCATGGCGGCGGCGCGCGCCGGTTCGACCGCGCCGGCGCCGCGCACGCCGGCGGCTTCCGCCCACCCGGCCCAGGCGGCCACGCCGCCCGGCCAGCAGGACCCCGAGTCGATCCGGCGCACGGCCCTCGCGTTCCTGCAGCAGCAGGTCGCGGGCCTGCCGGGCAAGACCACCGCGACCGTCGCGGCCGCGTTTCCGCGCGGGCTCGCCGCCTGCACGACGCTCGAGCCGTTCCTGCCGACCGGCGCGCGCCTGTGGGGCCGCACGACGGTCGGCGTGCGCTGCGCGGGCGAACGGCCGTGGACGGTCTATCTGCAGGCGAAGGTTGCCGTGCAGGCCACCTATTACGTCGCCGCGCGGCAGATCACGCCCGGCGAGCCGCTCACCGCGGCCGACCTCGTCGCGCGCGACGGCGACCTGACGGTGCTGCCGCTCGCGGTGATCACCGATCCCGCGCAGGCGGTCGGCGCGACCGCGCTCGCGCGCATCGCGGCCGGGCTGCCGCTGCGCCAGGACATGCTGAAGAGCGCCGCGTCGGTGTCGGCCGGCCAGTCGGTGCGGGTCGTCGCGGCCGGGCCCGGCTTCACGATCTCGGCCGAGGGCAGCGCGCTCGCGAACGCGGCACCGGGCCAGTCGGTGCGGGTCAGGATGGCCGCGGGGCAGATCGTCACGGCGATCGTGAAGGACGCCGGAACCGTGGAAATTCCGCTGTAGGGCCGGATCCCGCCGCAAGATTGCAAAGAATTGTTTATTCGGAGAATTTCGGGCTCACGGTGCTAAAGTTCGGGCCGACCCGGCCGTTATCTGGGTCATACCGTACAGGAAACCCATCGTGAAGATCGATTCCACTCCGAACCCGAGCCCACTCGCGCCGACCGGCAACGGCGCGGCCCGCGCGCAATCCGGCGCGGCTTCGTCGTCGTCCGCACCGGCGGCCGACGCTGGATCGACCGGCGGCGACACGACCGTGAACCTGTCGGGCCTGTCCGGCCAGCTGCGTTCGGCGTCGGCCTCCGGCAGCGCCGACATCGACACGGCCCTCGTCCAGTCGATCAAGGACGCGCTGAACAACGGCACGTTGACGATCGACGTGAACAAGATCGCCGACGGCGTATTGAATACCGCCCGCGACCTGCTGCAACAGCAGCGCTCGCAGGGCAACTGAGCCGGCCCGAGGCCCGTCACGCCCGGACCGGTCCCCTGGTTTGCCGGCATGCGGGAACGCGTGCCGGCACGACGAGCATGACGCGATGAGAGAAGAGCTGCTGGCCACGGTCAACGACGAACACGCGACGGTCGAAGCGTTCGCGTCCCTGCTCGCCTACGAGGAAAAGGCACTGACGACGGCACAGCCGCTCGACATGCTGCCCGGCATCGTCGAGAAGAAGAGCGTGCTGATCGACCGGCTCGCGCAGCTCGAGCGCACGCGCGACACGCAGCTGTCCGCGCTCGGCTTTCCGGCCGGCAAGAAAGGCATGGACCAGGCCGCCGAGCGCGATGCACGCCTCGCCGGCCGCTGGCAGTTGCTGCTGCAGGCCGCCGAACGCGCGCGCCAGGCCAACGCGACCAACGGGATGCTGATCCGGATCCGGATGGACTACAACGACCGCGCGCTTGCGGTGCTGCGCTCGACGCCCGCGCCGGCCGGCGTCTACGGGCCCGACGGGCGCGTCTCCGCGCTGACGCGCTGACGGTTTGACGTACCGGTCACGCCGGCGCGCCGATGCGCCGGCCGTGCATCGCGCGGCCCGCCCGCGGCCGCGCGCCCCCGCCCCGTCTTACAGCAGCGGACACGCCGTGACCTGCGTCCCGCGTTCCACGCACAGCCGCTCGTAGTCGCGCAGATACGCGCGCTCGTCGTCGGTCAGCAGGTCGACGTCGATCAGGTCCCAGTCGTAGCCGACCGTGACGAGGTTCTCGAACGCCACCGTGTCCGCTGCGTGATCGTCCGCGCGCACGATCACGATGTTCTCGATCCGCACGCCGCCCTTGCCCGGCAAGTAAATGCCCGGCTCGACCGAAATCACCGCGTTCGGCACCAGTCCGTGCTGCGCGCCCGGCGCGAACCGCACGCCGCCCTCGTGCACGTGGATCCCGACGCCGTGCCCGGTGCCGTGGCCGAAATCGTAGCCATGGTCGCGGCACACCTGCCGGACCGCCGCATCGACGTCGCCGCCCGTCGCCGTCTTCGGGAAACGCGTGACGAGCCCCTTGATGCACGCCTTCAGCGCGACCGTGTAGATCTCGCGCTGCCACGGCTGCGCGACCGTCTCCGGCTGCGTGCGGCGCAGCACGACGCGCGTGCAGTCCGTCGCGAAACCGGCGTCGTAGTACGCGCCGCTGTCGAGCAGCACGAGTTCGCCTTCCGTCAGCGCGACGTCGGCGCTCGCCGCCGTGTAGTGCGCGAACGCGCTGTTCGCGCCGTTCGCGGCGATCGACGGGAACGTCAGCGCGACCGCCGAGCGCGCGCCGTACGCATCGTTGATCGCGCGCGCCAGGTCGTATTCGGTATGGCGCTGCCCCGGCTCCCCGGCCTTCGCCCAGCGCATCGTCTCGGCGATCGCCGCCGAACTGCGCGCGAACGCGTCGCGGAACCGGTCGAGCACCGCCGGCGTCTTGCCGGCCCGCAACGCCTCGACCGGGTTGAAATCCGCGTGGCGCGCGTGCGGCCACACGCGGCGCACCGACTCGACGAGCGCGCAGTTGACCGATTCGAAGCCGTAGCACACGTGATCGACCGCGAATTGCGCGAGGAAGCGCTCCAGTTCGGCGAAATCGCGCCGGATCACGTGCAGCGCCGGATACGACGCCAGCTCGACCGGGCACCCGTCGCAACCTTCCGGCAAGAACAGCGCGACCTGCTCGCCGATCGCGAACAGGAAGCCCAGGTGCGACGACGCATTCGGAATGTGATAGCCGCGGCTGTTCAGCAGGTACGCGAGATCGTCCGACGCGCACGTGAAGAACGCGGTCCGGCCGGGCGCCGCGCCGGTGTGCGCGGCGAGCCGGCGATTCAGCGCGTCGAGGTTCTGCGCGACGCTCGCGCCGGTCATCGCGTCCGGCAGCTCGAAGATCGGCCGCTCGACCACCCAGCCCGGCAGCGCGATCGCGCGGTCGATCTCGCGCTCGACGAGGCTCGTCCAGTCGAGCGACGCGGCTTGCGTCCGCTCGATGAGCCGATCGCGCTGCCCGACGCTGATCCGCAGCGCGTCGTAGCCGACCCGCGCGAGCCGGCTCGCGTGCGCGACCAGCCAGTCGGCCAGCGCTTGCCAGATCGTCACGTGCATCCCGAGCTTCTCGATCCGCACCTGCGCCGGGTCGCACTGCTGTTCGGCCTGCAGGTGATAGCGGCCGTCGACGAACAGCACGAACGGCGGCAGGCCGAGCGCCTGCGCGGTCGCCGCGCTCAGGAAGATCCCGCAGCCGGCCGAGCCGTCGAAGCCCGACACCGCGTAGCGCGGGTTGTTGCGGCGCGACAGGTATTCGGTGATGTATTCGTCCTGCGACGTGACGACCACGGCGTCGAGCCGCAGCGCGTCGAGCACGCGCGACAGGCCGGCCTGCGTGTCGGCGACGGGCGCGTCATACGAGGGAAGGCCGGAGAAACTGTATTTCAGTCGATCGATCATCGCGATACCTGTTATGGATTGTCGTCGGCGGCCGGCGGCATCGCGTGGCATCGCGTGGCATCGCGAGCCTGCAGCAGCACGCCGCCCGTGCGTGGACGACGCGAGGCCCGGCCGGCAGCCGGGCCGCGGTGCCGATCCAGCGGCCGGCCCTCGGTATAATTTTTGTCTCACTTAACTTTGTTTGATGCGCGCGACAGAATCTAGAGCACGCGCAAATTGAGGTCAAGCTAAAATTTTCGTAGGGCTAAAATTGCCGATGCGGCGCGGGAAGGCGGCGCGGTACAATGCGCCGGCATCGTCCGCCCGACGGCCGGGCCGGTGCGATTCGCGGCCCGCAACGTTCCGGCGACTGCCCCGCCCCTCCGCTCGCCTTCCGGTTCGTTGCCACCAAAGAGATTCATGGATTCAGACATCATGCGTATCGGCCAGCGCATCCGCCGCCTGCGCCGGGAAGCGAAGAAAACGCTGCTGGAAGTCGCGACCGAAGCGAACCTGTCGGTCGGCTTCCTGTCCCAGGTCGAACGCCGTCTCACGGGCATCTCGCTGTCATCGCTCGTCAACGTCGCGAAGGCGCTCGACGTGCCGCTCGGCGCGCTGATCGACCAGCCGCGCCAGGCGCAGCCCGACTCGCACGCGGGCCGCCGCGAGCCGTACGCGGTCGATGCCGCGTCGCAGTGGTACGAGCGGCTGTCCACCACCTTCGACGGCAGCCAGATCAACGCGCTCAAGGTCCGGATGATGGAGGGCTATCGTTCGGAATGGGTCGCGCACGGCGGCGACGAGTTCGTGTACGTGCTGGCCGGCCGCCTCTGCTACACGATCGGGAAGAAGGATTACCCGCTGTCGCCCGGCGATTCGCTGCACTTCGATGCGAGAAAGCGCCATCGCGTCGCGAATGTCGGCGACGGGCCCGCCGAGCTGATCGCGGTCGGCACGCTGCCGCTGTTCGGCGACGACTGCGCCGAGCCGGGATCCGCGGCGCTGAAGCTCAGGCTGCTCGCGCGCGATGCCGGCGCGATGCCGGGCGAGCCGCACGTGAGCCGCCGCGAAGCGGCGCCGACACGCGAACGCGCCGTGACGGTGAACGTGGATGCCGATACGGATACGGACGCGCAACAGCGCGCCGACACGCCGGCCCGCGCGGCGGCCAAGCCCGCTGCCGGGAAGTCGGTCGCCCCGACCGGCAAGCGTCCGGCTGCAGCCACGCCGGCCCGCGCCACCGCCCGCACGAAAAAGTGATGGCTGGCGGCCGGGTGGCGCACCGCGCGGCCCGGCCGAGCCGCACGATGCGCGGCATCGGGCCGCGACACCGGATTCCGGTACCGAATCGCGGCCGCCTCCGCCCGACTATTCCCCGATCGCCAGCGCCTGCTTGACGGCCTCGACCCGTGCGCGATGCACGGCGTCCTTGATCTGCATCGCCTCGTTGCCGACGCCGCGCGCGATCGCGCCGGCGTCGACGCTGCGCGCCGCGACCAGCGCCACGCGCAGCCGCTCGGCCTGCGGATACGGCTGCGTGTCGAGCCCGAGCCGGCCGCGCGCGTCCGACTCGCACGCCTGCAGCAGCTCGGCGAAGCGTGCCGGCTTGCGCAGCGCGTCGCTGCGCTCGAAGAACCGCACCAGCGCGGCCGCGCCCATGTCCATCACGCGATGCAGGTTGCCGTGCTCGCGCGCGACCACCAGCGCGAGATCGCGGCATTCGTTCGGCACGCGCAGCCGCTCGCACAACGGCTTGATGAGGTCGACGCTGCGGCCTTCGTGGCCGACGTGGCGCGGCAGCACGTCGGCGGGCGTCGTCGCCTTGCCGAGATCGTGCGTGAGCGCCGCGAAGCGCACCGGCAGCGAATAGCCCTGCTTCGCCGCATAGTCGACCACCATCATCACGTGCACGCCCGTATCGACTTCCGGGTGATAGTCGGCGCGCTGCGGCACGCCCCACAGCGCATCGACCTCGGGCAGGATGCGCGCGAGCGCGCCGCACGCGCGCAGCACCGCGAACATCCGCGACGGCTTCGCCTCCATCAGCCCGCGCGCGATCTCCTGCCACACACGCTCGGGCACCAGCGCGTCCGCTTCGCCCGCGTCGACCATGCGCCGCATCAGCGCGAGCGTGTCGTCCGCGACCGTGAAATCCGCGAAGCGCGCGGCAAAGCGCGCGATCCGCAGGATCCGCACCGGGTCCTCGACGAACGCGTCGCCCACGTGCCGGAACACGCGCGCGCGCAGGTCGGCCTGCCCGTCGAACGGATCGATCACCGGCCCGATCAGCGCGCCTGCCGGGCTCACCTCACGCGCCATCGCGTTGATCGTCAGGTCGCGCCGCGCGAGATCCTCGTCGAGCGTCACGTCCGGCGCGTAATAGAACTGGAAGCCGTGATAGCCGGCCGCCGTCTTGCGCTCGGTGCGCGCGAGCGCGTATTCCTCCTGCGTGTCCGGATGCAGGAACACGGGGAAATCCTTGCCGACCGGCCGGAAGCCCTGTGCGGCCATCTGCTCGGGCGTCGCGCCCACCACCACGTAGTCGCGGTCCTGCACCGGCACGCCGAGCAATTCGTCGCGGATCGCTCCGCCTACGGCATAGATGTTCATGGTGCGGGTTCGTACTCGGCGATCACGTTGGTTTCGCGGCGCGCGGCGTCGATCCAGCGCTGCACGGCCGGCAGCGCCGTCACGCGTGCGGCATACCCGGCCGCATCCGGCGACAGCGGCGGCGCGTACGTGTTGAAGCGCATCACGACAGGCGCGTACATCGCATCGGCGATGCCGAATTCACCGAACAGGAACGGCCCGCCCGAGGCCTCGATACAGGCACTCCACAGCGCGTCGATGCGCGCGACGTCGGCGAGCGCATCGGGCGTCGCGCCGCGCCCCGGCATCGACGCGCGCACGTTCATGCCCATCTGCGTGCGCAGCGCGGCGAAGCCCGAGTGCATCTCGGCCGAGATGCAGCGCGCATGCGCGCGATCGAGCGGATCGGCCGGCCACATCGGGAACTGCGGATAGCGCTCGGCGAGCGTCTCGGCGATCGCAAGCGAATCCCAGATCGCCATGCCGTGATCGTCGATCAGGCACGGCACCTTGCCGGTCGGCGAATATTCGCGGATACGCGCGGACGTGTCGTCGCGGCGCAGCTCGACCGCGATCTCGTCGAACGGGATGCCGAAATGCGCGAGCAGCAGCCACGGCCGCATCGACCACGACGAGTAATTCTTGTCTCCAATGACGAGTTTCATGGCGAGGCTCCGAAAAGCGCGAAAGTGAATGACGGAAGGCGACGGCCCGCGATGCCTAGCGGCGCGAGCGGAACCAGTCGAAGCGGGAGCGCCGCGCGGCATGGCCGAGATACGCGGGCGCGATGCTCTCGAGACTCGCGGGCGACAGCCCGAGTTCCGGCGCGAGCGGCCCGGACAGCACGTTCGGCACCGACATCGACGCGAGATTGTCGCGCGTGATGACCGGCTCGCCGGGCAGGCTTTCGAACACACGCGCCTGCAGCCGCGCGAGCGCGTCCGGCAAGCGCACGATGCGTGCCTGCCGGCCGACCAGCGTGCCGCAATAGCGCACCAGCTGCTCGAGCGTGTAGACGGTCGGGCCGCCGAGCTCGTAGGTCCGGCCGTGCGCGGCCACGAGATCGAGCGTGTTGACGAACGCGCGTACGACGTCGCCGACGAACACCGGCTGGAACTGCGCGTCGGGCATCGCGAGCGGCAGAATGGGCAGCGTGCGCTGCAGGTTCGCGAAGGTGTTGAGGAACGCATCGCCGGGGCCGAACACGACCGACGGACGGAAGATCGTCAGCGCGAGCGAATCGGTCGCCGCGACCGCATGCAGCGCGGCCTCGCCGTCGCCCTTCGAGCGCTGGTACATGCTCGCGCCGTGCGAATCGGCGCCGAGCGCGCTCATGTGCAGCACGCGCCGCACGCCGACTTCGACACACGCGGCGGCCAGCGCGGCCGGCAGCGCGACGTGCGCACGCTCGAACCCGGGCCCGTACGGCGTGCCGTGGCCGCCATGCAGCACGCCGACGAGATTGACGGCCGCGTGCGCGCCGGCGACGAACCGGGCCAGCGTGCGCGTATCGAGCGCGTCCAGTTCGACGATCTCGACCGGCAGCATCTGCAGGTGGCGCGCATGGTCGCGGCGCCGCGTGCCGATCCGCACCTGCTTGCCGGCGTCGATCAGCGCATTGACGAGCCGGCTGCCGATGAAGCCGGTGCCGCCCAATAGCGCGACGGTCTGGCGATCATCCATGTTCGACTCCTCCAAGGGGCGGTTCACGCGAATAACGGGCTTGCGAACGAGCCTTGCCCCGTTTGGAAAAAATCATTCGCGGGGCTGGCCGCCAGAAGGGCCCGTTATTCGCGTGAACCGCCCCTAAAACACTGCCGCGTCTCGCGCGGCAGTGTGAAGATTGCGGATCAGGGCGAGATCATGCCTAGGCGTTTCTTCAACGACTGCGGTTTGCCCTCGAAGAGCGCCGCGTAGTAGACGGTATTCGACAGCACGTTCTTCACGTAGTCGCGCGTCTCGTTGAACGGAATCGTCTCCGCGAAGATCGCGCCTTCGACCGGCTGCGTCAACACCTGGCGCCACTGGCGCGGCCGGCCCGGGCCCGCGTTGTAACCGGCGGTCGCCAGCACCGGCGAGCTGTCGAAGTTGTTGTAGATGTCTGCCAGATACCAGGTGCCGAGCTGGATGTTGGTATCGATGTCATGCATCTGCGCGCGCGTGATCGTGCCCATCCCGAGCTTCTTCGCGACCATCTGCGCGGTGGCCGGCATCAACTGCATCAACCCGCCCGCGCCCACCGACGAACGCGCGCTGATGATGAAGCGCGATTCCTGGCGGATCAGCCCATACGCCCATTCGACGTCGAGGCCCGTCGACTGCGCATAGCGCTCGACGATATCGCGATACGGCGACGGATAACGCAGCGTGAAATCGTGCTCGGCCTTCGTGCGATCGGCCGTATTGACCGTGCGGTCGAGCAGGTCGATGCGCTTGCCGTACGCGGCGGCCGCGAGCAGCTGGCGATCGGTCATCCCGCGCAGCGGCCAGTTCCATTCGCGGTTGCCTTCGAGGCGCAGGTTCAGCCCGTAGAAGCGCTGCGCGAGCGCGAAGCCCGGGATCTTGCTCATCGCATCGACCTCGGCATCGCTCACCTTCGTGCGCGGCGGGATCGTCGTGCGCTGGCCGAGCTCTTCGCCGGCGAGCTGCCCGTAGAAGTTGTACTGCCCCGCGACCTGCTCGAATTCCTGGTTCGCCTGCAGCGTGTCGCCGCTCTGCTTGAGTGCGCGCGCATGCCAGTAGATCCACGCCGGATCGTCGCGCAGCGACGGCGGCATCTGCTCGATCGACCAGCGCACCATCGGCCAGTTGCCGGCGAGCAGCGCGGCGCGCGTGCGCCATTCGTAGCCCGGATTCGACAGCGGCGCGTTCGCGGATTTCGCATACCAGACCGACGCGAGCGGCGAGCGCTTGATCGCACCCTGGTAGCCGATCGCGCCCCACGCGATCGCCTGTTCCGGCTTCGTCAGCGAACCGGCGACCGAGGTCAGCATCCCGGCCGCCGCATCCGGATCGTTGCGCGCCATGCGGCCGAGCGCGATCAGCGCGAGCTGGTGCGAGGCCGCGTCGGGACCGACGCCGCGCGCGAGATACAGCGGCGGCGCGCTGGTCGCCTGGTCGAAGCCTGCCGGGCGCGGGCCGAGCGCGTCGACGATCTTGCCGCCGAGCGTCGTGTAGTTCTGCTCGTACGCGAGGCGCGCCTGCTGCCACACGTCGTCGCTCGTGAACTGCTGGTTGACGGTGAGCGCCGTAATCAGGTCGACACACGCGTCGCCGTAGTATTTCGGCTCGACGAGCAGCGCACGCGCCGCATCGGCGACGTTCTCGCCGCGCGCCGCGCGCGATTCGAGCGCGTAGCACTTGACCTGCGTGTCGTCGTCGAGCACGAAGCGCTTGTACTGGTCGTCGAAGTTGCGCCAGTCGTGGCGCGCGCCGAGCACCAGCAGGTAGTCGTTGCGCAGGCGGTCGGCGATCGCCTGGCCGTCGTAGCGCTGCAGGAACGACTGCACGGGTGCGTCGGGCGCATCGATGCGCGCGCGGCCCGTCGAATCGAACAGCTGCGGCTTGATCTGGAAATACTCGACGTAGGACGGGACCGGATAGTTCGGGATCATCGACGCGAGCTGCGCGGCCTTCGCGGCGTCGTTGCGGCGCGCGGCTTCGCGAAGCTGCACGAAGATCTGGTCGTCCCCGGCGAGCGTGTCGTCGTTCGGCGCGGCGCACGCGGCCGTGCCCGCGACGAGCGCGGCGGCCGAAAGCGTGAGCGCGACCGCGCGATATACTCGGAAAAGGCTGTTCGACATCGTTTTGAATGGAGCACGAAGTGAGCGAAAGCATAGCATGCAACCCTGTGCCGAACCCGAAGGTTGCGCTGCGCAAAACGCTGTCCGGCGCGCGTCGCGACGCCGCGTCGCAGCCCGCCGCGAACGCCGCGCTCGACGCGCGGCTGCGCCTGTTGCTCGAACGCCTCGCGCCGCGCACGGTCGGCTTCTACTGGCCGCTGCCGGGCGAGTTCGACGCGCGCGACGCCGTGCTCGCGTGGGCCGCGGCCGGCACCGGCCGCCGCGCTGCGCTGCCGGTGATCGGCGCGCGCCACACGCCGCTCGCGTTCCATGCGTGGGATGCGGATACGCCGATGCGCGAAGGGCATCACCGGATTCCGGAGCCGGCATCGGGCATCGTCGTCGTGCCCGACCTGTTGCTGATTCCGTGCGTGGGATTCGATCTGCAGCGCTACCGGCTCGGCTATGGCGGCGGCTATTACGACCGCACGCTCGCGGTGTGGCCGGGCGCCACGCTGCCGGTGACGGTCGGCATCGCCTATGAAGCGTGCCGCGTGGACGCGCTGCCGGCCGAGGCGCACGATCTCGCGATGCGCTGGATCGTGACCGACGGCGCGCTGTACCCGGCCGCCGGATGACGCGGCGCGCGACGCCGCGTGAGCGGCATGCCGCGCGCCACCGCGTTCACCGCCCGGTTCGCAATCGTTTACAGCGACGCCGCCGCGCGCGCGGCCGTGTCGTAGAGGCCCGATGCGTGGCGCAGCAATTGCGCCGCGTCGCCGATCTGCGCGTTGGTGAGGCCGCTGTCCTTCAGCGTCTCGATCAGGCAATGCTCGCGCACCTCCCGATACTTCAGGCACAGGTCGCGGCCCGCGTCGGTCGCGAAGAAGAACACTTCCTTGCCGCTCTTCTCGCTCTTCACATAGCCGCGCGCGATCAGTTTTTTGAGCGCATAGGTCGCGACGTGCGTATCCTCGATATTGAGCACGAAGCAGATGTCGGCGAGCTTTTTCTTGCGTTCGCGATGGCTCACGTGATGCAGCAGCGACACCTCGACCGCCGTCATGTCCTTCGCCCCGGCGGCCGACATGCAGCGCACCATCCATCGGTTGAATGCGTTGCCGGCCATGATGAGCCCGTATTCGAGTTCCGACAGCTCCGCGCTCGAATCGGAAACGAGGTGTTCGGATGACACGATCTTGGTCGCAGGACGCTTCATGGAAAGGCGGCGCAAGCCGGATGACGGGGTGTGCCGAGTGTACGCCAGAAGCCCGGACATACGGGCTAGGCGAAAACGCTTATTGGGAAGTTGTCGATATTTTATTGACAATGTGCGCTAACATTGCCGTCCGAACCGTGCCAGTCCGATGACGCCACCCCGCATTTATCCGCTCGGCGATGCCGCCCTCGTGTGCGAGGTGCCGCCGCCCGCCACGCTCGATTGCCAGCGCCGCGTCTGGGCCGTCGCCGAGGCCGCGCGCGCGTGGCCCGACGTGATCGACGTCGTGCCGGGCATGAACAACCTGACGCTCGTGTTCGACGCGCTCGCCGCGACCGCCGAGTCGCTCACGCCGGCGTTGCGCGACGCATGGGAAACCGCCGACGTCGAGCACGCGGACGGCCGGGAGGTTGAAATCCCCGTCGAATACGGCGGCGCGGCCGGCCCCGACCTGGCGGCCGTCGCCGCCCATACCGGGCTGTCCGCCGACGAAGTCGTCGCGCGTCACGCGGCCGGCGCATACGTCGTGTTCTTCATCGGCTTCCAGCCGGGCTTCGCCTATCTCGGCGGCCTCGATGCGTCGCTGCACGCGCCGCGCCGCGCGGCGCCGCGGCTGGAAGTGCCGGCCGGCTCGGTCGGCATCGGCGGCGCGCAAACCGGCATCTATCCGGCCAGCTCGCCTGGCGGCTGGCAACTGATCGGCCGCACGTCACACGTGCTGTTCGACCCGACGCGCGCGCAGCCGACGCTGCTGCTGCCCGGCGACCGCGTGCGCTTCACCATTGCGGGAGTCGACGCGACATGAGCCAGAGCACCGCAGCCGGCACGATCGAGGTCGTCCGCGCCGGCCCGCTGTCGACCGTGCAGGATCTCGGCCGCCGCGGCACGCGCCATCTCGGCGTCGCGCAGGGCGGCGCGCTCGACAGCCTCGCGCTCGAAGTCGGCAACCGGCTCGTCGGCAATCGCCCCGACGCGGCGGCCGTCGAGATCACGATCGGCCCGGCCGCGTTCCGCTTCACGCGCGCGACGCGCATCGCGATCACCGGCACCGAATTCGGCGCGACGCTCGACGGCCAGCCCGTGTATTCGTGGTGGAGCCTGCCGGTCGACGCCGGGCAGACACTCGTGCTGCCGGCCGCGAAGCGCGGGATGCGCGGCTACCTGTGCGTCGCGGGCGGCATCGACGTGCTGCCGATGCTCGGCTCGCGCAGCACCGATCTCGCGTCGCGCTTCGGCGGCCTCGGCGGCCGCGCGCTGCGCGACGGCGATCGGCTCCCGGTCGGCGTGCCGCCGGCCGGCGCCGGCTGCCTCGCGGCCGACGCGCCCGAATTCGGCGTGAAGGCGCCCACGTGGTGTGCGTTCGCGCGCGTCGACGAGCCGCCGCGCCGCCACCGGCCCGCGCATGCGCATGCGCCGTGGGCGATGCCCGTGCGCGTGTTGCCGGGCCCCGACTACGCGTCGTTCGCGACCGATTCGCAGCAGGCGTTCTGGGACGAGGAATGGCTCGTCACCGCGAACAGCAACCGGATGGGCTATCGTCTCGCCGGCGCCGAACTGGTGCGCGAGCGGCCGGCCGAACTGCTGTCGCACGCGGTGCTGCCCGGCACGATCCAGGTGCCGCCGAACGGCCAGCCGATCGTGCTGATGCACGACGCGCAGACCACCGGCGGCTATCCGAAGATCGGCACGGTGATCCGCGCGGATCTCTGGAAACTCGCACAGGCGCGGCTCAACCTGCCGATCCGCTTCGTGCGCACGACACCCGACGCCGCGCGCGCCGGCCTGACGGCGGAACGTGCGTATCTGCGGCAGATCGACGTCGCGATCGAGATGCGCGAGGAAGCGCGCCGCCGCGCGCAGTCGCGCGCGGCGTGACAATGGCGGAAGCAACACGGAGGACGCGCCACGCCATCAGTGGACGAGGAACACCATGGAAATCGATCTGAATGCCGATCTCGGCGAAGGATGCGGATCGGACGAGGCGCTGCTCGACCTCGTCACGTCGGCGAACATCGCGTGCGGCTGGCATGCGGGCGGCGCCAACGCGATGCGCGACTGCGTGCGCTGGGCCGTGCAGAAAGGCGTGTCGATCGGCGCGCACCCGAGCTTTCACGATCCGGAGAATTTCGGCCGCAAGGAAATGCAGCTGCCGGCCGGCGATATCTACGCGGGCGTGCTGTACCAGCTCGGCGCGCTGTCGGCGATCGCCCAGGCCGAAGGCGGCCGCATCGCGCACGTGAAGCCGCACGGCGCACTGTACAACCAGGCCGCGCGCGATCCGCTGATCGCCGACGCGGTGGTGTCCGCGATCCACGACTTCGATCCGTCGCTGGCCGTGTTCGGGCTCGCGAACAGCGTGTTCGTCGCGGCCGCGCGGCACGCGGGGCTCGCCGCGGTGGAGGAAGTGTTCGCCGACCGCGGCTACCGCGCGGACGGCTCGCTCGTGCCGCGCAGCCAGCCCGGCGCGCTGATCGACGATGAGGAAGCGGTGCTCGCGCGTACGCTCGACATGGTGCGCGCACGGCAGGTGCGCGCGGTCAGCGGCGAGTGGGTGCCGCTCAATGCGCAGACCGTCTGCCTGCACGGCGACGGGCCGCATGCGCTCGCGTTCGCGAAGCGGATCCGCACGGCGCTCGAAGCGGCCGGCGTCGACGTCGTCGCGCCCGGTGCGCTGCAGGCCGACGAAGGCGCGTAACGCGTCTTCGCCTTGCGCCGCCGCGCGGGCCGAAAACCGCCGCACCAAAAGAAAAAAGCGCCCTCGTGGCGCTTTTCTGTTGGCGCAATCGCCGCGGACTTCGCCGTCTGTCGATTCGCCCCCCGAAACCGTCTGTCGACGGTGACCGGAAAGATGCTCCGGATTAAAAAACGTCCGCCGCCGCCCGCTTGCTGCTTCCCCCGGCCGGACGACGGAACGTCGCTTATTCGCAAGTCTGCCGCATGCATGTGTTGTACCGACGATGTTTGGCCCCGCCGTGCATGCAGACACCGCGGCCGGCACGATCATCACGTGCCGGCTACGCTAACCCCGCGCTTTGTTTTCTGCTACCCCGTAGAACTTTATCTATTCTTTTCATTTTTTCAACTTGTGGGATGAAGAATAGAGATTGGCCGAACGGGATGTCAATCGTTTTAAACGCTATTTCCTGAGGATTCGAGGGTTTTCCTGATCGCATCGCGCGGTCGCGCAGGCGGCTCGCCACGCGCGCGCGCCGTCGATCAAACAGGGGAGGATCGGTGCGTGCCGCCCGGCGCGATCAGTTCGCGTCGACCCGGTATCCTTGCTGGCGCAACAATTCGAGCACGCCGCGCTGGCCGCCCAGATGCAGCGCGCCGATCGCGACGAATACCGGCCGGTTCGGCGCGGCGATTGCCGTCATCCGTGCAACGAAGCGGCGGTTGCGCTCGTACAGGATCTTGTTGTCGATCGACGCCGACAACGCCTTCGAACGGGCCAGCCGCTCGCTCTTCGCGACCGCCCACGCGCAGATCGCATCGGCGTCGCCAATTTGCCACAGCCGGTGCAGCGTCTTGATGTCGTCGGCGTTCTGCGCCGGCGTCTGCACCATGTCCTGCGCGAGCATCTCGCGCTGCTCGGCGAGCGTCAGCCCGGTGAACGCGCGCATCTGCTCGGCGAGCGTCTCGAGCCCGATCACGCGGCCGCCCTTCTTCTTCAGGAACACGTTCTGCAGCTGCGCCTCGGTGCCGTATTCGGTCTGCAGGCCGGCCGACAGCGAGTCGTAGGTCTCGACGACCAGCGCCGCGAGCCACGGCCGCATCCGGCGGATCTCCGTGAGCGCGGCCGGGTTGCCGCGCAGCCGCGCGGCGAGACGCTGCCACAGCGGCTCGGGCAGCAGCCGCTGCAGGCACGGGTAGCGGCACACGCCGTACTTCGACACGTCGTCCTGCGATTCGAGCAGATCGTCCGGCGAGAGCTCGAGTGCGAGCGTCGGCGACGCGGCGAGCGCCGCGAGGATGCCCGGCCGGAACGGCTGCGCGGGCGGATAGTCGGACGGGTCGCCGGTGTGCAGCGTGCCGAGCACGTACAGCGTGACCTTGCCCCGGGTGGCGACGTAGAACGGCATGCGCGCGGGCTGCACGCGCACCGTGCCGCGCGCGACCGTGCCATTCGACGCGGACGGCGCGTGAAAGCCCGGCAGGTTCATGCCGGGCGGCGGGACCTGCGACGGACGGATCGGCGAGCTCGCCGGCGCGCGCCCTTCGGCCCGCGCGGCGTCGGCCGGGACCAGCACGCTGGCGGCCACGCACGCGCCGGCCAGCGCCGCGCCCGTGACCGTGCGCACGCTCCAGCGCCGTGCGTTGCGGCACGCGCGCATCACGCGCGCCGTGCCGACCCCCGAACGGCGCACGCCAGGCGCGCGCGCCGCCAAACCATCAGGCATCTCCCTCCCCGACCTCCTCGGCGCGATGGCAGGCCACGCGACGTCCGTCGACGTCGCGCAGCTGCGGTTCCTCGACGCGGCAGCGCTCGACCACGTACGGGCAGCGCTGGTGAAATGCGCAGCCCGACGGCGGATTGAGCGGCGACGGCAGCTCGCCCTGCAGCTTGATCTGCACGCGGCGGTCTTCCTCGAAGATCGCCGGCGTCGCCGACATCAGCGCGCGCGTGTACGGATGGCGCGGCCGTGCGTAGATCGTCGCCTTGTCGCCGNCGACGCTGCCGAAGTACATCACCATCACGTCGTCCGCGATGTGCTCGACCACCGACAGATTGTGCGAGATGAACACGTAGCTCGTCTTGAACTGTTCCTGCAGATCCATGAACAGGTTCAGGATCTGCGCCTGGATCGACACGTCGAGCGCGGACACCGGCTCGTCGGCGACGACGATCCGCGGATCGAGGATCATCGCGCGCGCGATCGCGACCCGCTGGCGCTGGCCGCCCGAGAACATGTGCGGATAGCGCTTCGCATGCTCCGGCCGCAGGCCGACCGTGCGCATGATCTGCGCGATGCGCGCCGCGCGCTCGGCGGCCGTCAGGTTCGCGTTGATCTCGAGCGGCTCGGACAGCGTCTGTTCGACGGTCTTGCGCGGGTTCAGCGACGCGAACGGGTTCTGGAACACCATCTGCACGCGGCGGCGCAGGTCGGCGACCGTCTCGCGGTTTGCGCCGGCGACGTTCTTGCCGTCGATCATCAGGCTGCCCGCGGTGGGCGTCTCGATCATCGTGAGCTGGCGCGCGAGCGTCGACTTCCCGCAGCCCGACTCGCCGACGACGGCGAGCGTCTTGCCGCGCCTGAGCGTGAACGACACGCCGTTCAGCGCCTTCACGGTGCCCTGCCCGAACATCCCGCGCTTGACCGTGTAGTGTTTCGCGAGCTGGTCGGCGACCAGCACGGCTTCCTCGTCGTGCGAAGCGGCACGCGTTTCGTGGACTGCATTCATCGTGCGCCTCCCGTCAGGTCGAGATTGGAAACATTGAGCGGCTTGATGCAGCGCGCGCGCATCGCATCGTTGGCCGGTACGAGCGTATCGAGCGCCGGGCGCGCCTTGCGGCAATCGTCGACGACGTACTTGCAGCGCGGCGCGAACAGGCACCCGGACGGACGATCATCGCGGCCGGGCACCATGCCGGGCAACGCGGCAAGACGACGCGCCCCCTGATTGTGCTCGGGAATCGCCGCGAGCAGCGCTTCGGTGTACGGATGATGCGGCGCACGGAAGATGTCCGGCACGCGATTGGTCTCGATGACCTCGCCCGCGTACATCACCGCGACGCGCTGCGCGACCTCCGACACCACGGCCAGGTCGTGCGAGATCAGCACGAGCGCCATCCCGCGCTCCTTCTGCAGCTTCACGAGCAGATCCATGATCTGCGCCTGGATCGTCACGTCGAGCGCGGTGGTCGGCTCGTCGGCGATCAGCAGCTTCGGGTTGCACGCCACCGCCATCGCGATCATCACGCGCTGGTTCATGCCGCCCGACATCTGGTGCGGGAACGACGTGATGCGGTTCTTCGCGTCGGGAATGCCGACCTGGTCGAGCAGCTCGAGCGCGCGCCGGTGCAGCGCGTCGCCGCGCAGCCCTTCGTGCAGCTTCAGCACTTCCTTGATCTGGTAGCCGACCGTGTAGCTCGGGTTCAGGCTCGTCAGCGCATCCTGGAACACCATCGCGATGTCCTTGCCGACGATCTTGCGGCGCGCCTTCGGCGACGCCTTCAGCAGGTCCACGCCGTTGAAGGTGACTTCGTCTGCCGTCACCTTGCCCGGTGCATCGATCAGGCCCATCAGCGCCATCATCGTCACGCTCTTGCCCGAGCCCGATTCGCCGACGACGCCCACCACCTCGCCCGGCGCGACCGACAGGTTGATCCGGTCGACCGCGGGCAGGCCGTTGAAGTTCACCGCGAGATTGCGGATGGTCAGAAGATCTTGGCTGCGCATGTTCATGCCATCCGCTTCAGTTTGGGATCGAGCGCGTCGCGCAGCCCGTCGCCGAGCAGGTTGATCGCGAGCACCGAAATCAGGATCGACAGGCCGGGCATCGTCACGATCCACCAGGCATTGTCGATGTAGTCGCGCGCGGACGCGAGCATCGCGCCCCACTCGGCGGTCGGCGGTTGCACGCCGAGGCCGAGGAAGCCGAGCGCCGCGGCATCGAGGATGGCCGACGAGAAGCCGAGCGTCGCCTGCACGATCAGCGGTGCCGTGCAGTTCGGCAGCACCTGCGAGAACATCAGGCGCAGCGTGCCGGCACCGGCCACGCGCGACGCCGTCACGTACTCCTTCTGCAGTTCGCCGAGCGCCGAGGCGCGCGTGAGACGCACATAGGCCGGCAGCGCGACGATCGCGATCGCGAACATCGTGTTGGTGAGGCCCGGGCCGATGATCGCGACGACCGCGACCGCGAGCAGCAGCGACGGCAGCGCGAGCAGCACGTCCATGATGCGCATCACGGGCGTGTCGGCCCACTTCTGGAAGAACGCGGCGACGAGCCCGAGCACGATGCCGGGGATCAGCGCGAGCACGACCGACACGAAGCCGATCCAGAACGACATCCGGGCGCCGAACATCAGGCGCGAAAGGATGTCGCGGCCCGCTTCGTCGGTGCCGAGGATGAACCTCCAGTTGCCGCCGTCGAGCCACGCGGGCGGGATCTTCACGGAGTCGCGGTATTGCTCGACCGGGCTGTGCGGCGCGATCAGCGGCGCGAAGAGCGCGACCAGGATCAGCACCAGCACGACGATGCCGGCGCCGACGGCGCCGCGGTTGCGCGAGAAGTTGGCCCAGAACTCGCGCAGCGCGAGCGCACGGCCGCCGGCCGGCGCGGATTCGCTCGGCAGGGTGTTTTGCAGATTGCTCATGAAATTACCTCGTGTGGCGGATGCGCGGATTCAGCACGCCGTACAGCAGGTCGACGACCAGGTTCACGACGATCACGAGCGTCGCGATCAACAGGATGCCGCCCTGGACGACCGGATAGTCGCGGCGGCCGATCGCATCGATCAGCCACTTGCCGACACCGGGCCACGAAAAGAGCGTCTCGGTCAGCACGGCGCCGGCCAGCAGCGTGCCGATCTGCAGGCCGATCACGGTGACGACCGGGATCAGCGCATTGCGCAGCGCATGCACGACGACCACGCGCACGGGCGACAGCCCCTTCGCGCGGGCGGTGCGGATGTAGTCCTCGCGCAGCACTTCGAGCATCGACGAGCGCGTCATCCGCGCGATCACCGCGAGCGGGATCGTGCCGAGCACGATCGCGGGCAGGATCAGGTGGCTGACCGCCGACTTGAACGAGCCTTCGTCCGGCGCGAGCAGCGCGTCGATCAGCATGAAGCCCGTCGGATGCGGAAAGTCGTATTCGACCGCGATACGGCCCGACACGGGCGTCCAGCCGAGGTAGGACGAAAACACCATGATGAGGATCAGCCCCCACCAGAAGATCGGCATCGAATAGCCGGTCAGCGCGGTGCCCATCACGCCGTGATCGACGACCGAGCCGCGCCGCAATGCGGCGATCACGCCGGCCGGCAGGCCGACGGCGAGCGCGAACACGAGCGCGCACAGCGACAGTTCGACGGTCGCCGGGAAGCGCGCGAAGAATTCGCCCGCGACGCTGGTGTTGGTGATGATCGACGTGCCGAGGTCGCCATGCAGCGCCCGGCCGATGTAGTGGATGTACTGCACGGGCAGCGGCTGGTCGAGCCCGAGGCGTTTCATCGCCTCCGCATGCATCGCGGGATCGACGCCGCGCTCGCCCATCATCACTTCGATGGGGTCGCCCGGTATCAGGTGAATCAGCGCAAACGCCAGGATGGTGATGCCGATGAAGGTCGGGATCACCATCCCCACGCGGCGCAACACGAAAGTGAACATGATGCGTCTCGTATTTTCTTGTGGGAAATGTGCGACCGGCGACGGGAAGCTTTTGGCCTCCCGCCGCCGGATGAATGGCCGGTCTCGGTCTTCGTAAAAGCTTATACGGGACGTATTACTTCACGCCGACACCGTCGAAGCGGGCATAGCCGAGCGGCTCGATGCGCATGTCGACCACGTTCTTGCGAACCGGCTGGTAGACCGTCGAGTTCGCAATCGGCGAGAACGGCAGCTGCTGCGCGAAGATCTGCTGAGCCTGCGTGTAGATCTTCGTGCGCGCGTCCTGGCCCGTCGTCGTGCGGCCCTTCTGGATCAGGTCGTCGAACGGCTTGTAGCACCAGTGCGAGAAGTTGTTGCCCTTGATCGCCTCGCAGCCGAGCAGCGTGCCGAGCCAGTTGTCGGGGTCGCCGTTGTCGCCCGTCCAGCCGATCAGCATCGTGTCCTGCTCGCCCGAGTGCGCACGCTTGATGTACTCGCCCCACTCGTACGTGACGATCTTCGCCTTCACGCCGATCTTCGCCCAGTCGGCCTGGATCATCTCGGCCATCAGGCGGGCGTTCGGGTTGTACGCGCGCTGCACCGGCATCGCCCACAGCGTGATGTCGAAGCCGTTCGGGAAGCCGGCCTTCGCGAGCAGCGCCTTCGCCTTCGCGGTGTCGTACGCCGGCATCTTCAGGTTCTTGTCGTACGACCACTGGGTCGGCGGCATCGGCGCGCTGGCGGCCTGGCCTGCGCCCTGATAGACGGATTCGAGAATCGCCTTCTTGTTGATCGCCATGTCGAGTGCCTGACGCACTTCGAGCTTGTCGACCGGCTTGTGCTCGACGTTGTACGCGAGGTAGCCGAGGTTGAAGCCCGGCTGCGACGGCATGTCGATGCCCGAGTCGGCCTTCAGCGTCGCGATGTCGGCCGGACGCGGATAGCTCATCACCTGGCATTCGTTGCGCTTGATCTTCTGCACGCGCACGCCCGGATCGGGCGTGATCGAGAAGATCAGCTTCGAGACCTTCACCGCGCCCTTCTTCCAGTAATCAGGATTGCCGTCGAAACGGATCGTCGCGTCCTTCGTGTAGCTGCGGAAAATGAACGGGCCCGTGCCGATCGGCTTCTGGTTGATGTCGGCGGCCTTGCCTGCCTTCATCAGCTGATCCGCGTATTCGGCCGACAGGATCGACGCGAATTCCATCGCCATGTTCTGGATGAACGGCGCATTCGGCTCGGCCAGCGTGAATTTCACGGTGTACGGATCGACCTTCTCGACCTTCGTGATCAGCTTGTCGAGGCCCATGTCGGTGAAGTACGGGAACGACACCGGGTAGGCCTTGCGGAACGGCTGGTTCGGGTCGAGCATGCGCTCGAACGAGAACACGACGTCGTCCGCGTTGAATTCGCGCGTCGGCTTGAAGAAGTCGGTCGTGTGGAACTTCACGCCGTGACGCAGGTGGAACGTATACACCTTGCCGTCGGACGAGACATCCCACTTCTCGGCGAGGCCCGGCTCGACCTTGGTGCCGCCGCGCTCGAATTCGACGAGACGGTTGTAGACGGTGAACGTGGCGGCGGTGAAATCGACGCCGGTCGTGAATTGCGCGGAATCGAAACCCGCCGGGCTGCCTTCTGAGCAGTAGACGAGCGTTTTGTTCGGGATCTGTGCGAATGCAGAGCCCGCGACGCCGAGCGATGCCGCTGCCACGCCTGCAATGGCGGTAACACGCAGGGTGTGCAACAGACGGTTGTATTCCATGTTTCCTCCAGGTCTCCAGATCGGAACCGGTCCCCCCCAGGGGCCGGGTACGCGGATATTACTTGAGCTAGCGATTCTGCAACAAGCTGGAGAAAAAACTCTTCTAGACGTGCTCACGCGGGTTTTTGCCGATGTCTCGCCCGCACGAAAAATGCCTTTGCGTGCGCAAGCGGCCGTTTCGACGATCCCGCGCGTGTTTCCTTCGACAACTAAACAATTCGCATGCGCATGCGAACGTGCGTCATTCGTGAAGTCCGCGTGAATACCCGGACCGCGCCGCATATCATTGCGTTTTCCGAAATAATGAAATGCCTGTCGTGGAACGCACCGTCAGGCCGGCGCATCGAGATCCGCGCTGCGCGCCGGCACGAATGCAACCGCGACGATCGACAGCGCGATCCCCGCCATCACGTAATAGGTCGGCGCGAGCGGCGTGCCCGTCGCCTTGATCAGCCACGTGACGATGAACTGCCCGAAGCCGCCGAACAGCATCACCGCGACGTTGTACGCGATCGACAACCCGGTCGAGCGCACGTTGGCCGGGAACAGCTCGGCGATCATCGCGCCGAACGGTCCGTAATAACCGGCGAGCGTCACCGACAGCACGGCCTGCACCGCGATCAGCCGCCCGATGCTCGGCGCCGCGTCGAGCCATGCGAACAGCGGATACATCAGCGCGAGCGTCAGCACGAGCGACCACAGCGACAACCCCTTGCGGCCGATGCGATCCGACCACGCGCCCGCGATCGGCGACAGCACCATCAGCAGCAGGTTGCCGACGATCACCGCGTAGAACGACTGCGCATACGGCAGCTTCAGCTGCTTCACCGCGAAGGTCGGCAGATAGCTGATCAGCACGTAGATCGTCACCGTCAGCGCGATCACCGAGCCGAGCCCGCACAGCACCTCGCGCGGATGGCGCGTGAACACTTCGCCGAGCGTCGCGCGGCGCGCGCTCTGCTGCGCGTGCAGGAACGCTTCGGAATCGGCGAGATGACGGCGGATATAGAACCCGATCGGGCCGATCACGAGCCCGAGGATGAACGGCACGCGCCAGCCCCAGCTGCGCAGCGCGTCGGGCGACAGCCCGCGCGTGACGGCCGCGCCGACCAGCGCGCCGATCAGCAGCGCGGCCGCCTGGCTCGCCATCTGCCAGCTGCCGTAGAAGCCGCGTTTCGAGAACGGCGCGGCTTCGATCAGGAGCGCGGTCGAGCTGCCGAATTCGCCGCCTGCCGAGAAGCCCTGCAACAGGCGGCCGAGCACGATCAGGAGCGGGCCGCCGATGCCGATCGCCGCATAGGGCGGCGCGATCGCGAGCAGGAAGATGCCGACCGTCATCAGCAGGATCACGAGCGACAGCGCGGCCTTGCGGCCCGCGCGGTCCGCGTACAACCCGAATACGATGCCGCCGATCGGGCGCATGAAGAACGCGACGCCGAACGTCGCGGTGGTCAGCAGCAGCGACGAATACTCACTGGATGTCGGGAAGAACAGCTCGGCGATCACGACCGTCATGAAGCCGAACACCGTGAAGTCGTACCACTCGAGCGCGTTGCCGATCACGGCCGCCGCCACCGCGCGCCGGTTCAGCGCACGCTCGGGCCGGATCGTCTTGGTTGAATTCGCAATCGTCGCCATGCGTGCCTCGTCCTCGTGAATACGCCGTGTCGGGCGGCGCGGCGCGCGGGGGTGCCGCGGCGCGCAGGTTTGCAGCGAGTGTAGAAAGCGACGGAACCGTTTTCAAGCATAAAAAACGCCTGCCATCGTCCGATGGCAGGCGTTTTGCGGTTTTCGCCACAATGCGGCATCGCACGATGCCGCCCGGACTCAACCCATCTTCGAGAAGGCGCTGCACCAGCCCTTCGCCGACACCTGCTTGCCGGGGAACGCGCCGCACGGGCCCGAGGCCGCGCCCTTCTTGCCCTGGAACAGCATGCAGGCCGCGCAATCCTGGCCCGCTGCATACTTCGGATACTTCGCCTTGTCGACCTTCGTGGCATCGGACTTGTAGCCGAGCGCCACTGCGGTCGGATCGGTCTCCGACAGCATCGGCGCATCGGCCAGCGCTTCGCGCGACAGCGCCAGCGCGGACACTGCACCGATGCTCGTAATCAGGAAACTCCGACGGGTTGCTTTCATGGGGACTCGCTCCAACGTTATTGGTTTGAAAGCTGTTCTGGCGACAGCCGTTCGACAGAATAACGCTCAAGCGAATGAATGTGCGCACCGAAATGCCGGAGATAAGGAATTTCACACGGCGCGTTGCGCGGGATGCCCACGGCCGGCCCGCACGGACGGGCCGCGTGCGTCACGCGTGCGACGTCATGTCGCCGACACGCTGCGCGAGCGCGAGCGACGCGGTCAGCCCCGGCGACTCGATGCCGAACAGGTTCACGAGCCCGCGCACGCCGTGTTGCGCCGCGCCCTGCACGATGAAGTCGGCCGGCGGCTCGCCGGGCCCCGCGAGTTTCGGGCGGATGCCCGCATAGGCCGGCTGCAGCGCATCGTCGGGCAGTTCCGGCCAGTACGCGCGAATCGACGCGTAGAACGCCTGCGCGCGCGCCGGATCGACTTCGTAACGCAGCGCATCGACCCATTCGACGTCCGGGCCGAAGCGCGCCTGTCCGGCCAGGTCGAGCGTCAGATGCACGCCGAGCCCGGCCCGGTCGGGCATCGGATAGACGAGGTGCGAGAACGGCGCGCGCCCGGACAGGCTGAAATAATTGCCGCGCGCGAGATAGAGCGGCGGCACCCAGCGCGGATCGAGGCCGCGCGTGCGGTGCGCGAGCGCCTGCGCGCCGAGGCCCGCGCTGTTGATCACGCACGCGGCCTCGATTTCGGCCGGCGCGTCGCCGCCGGTGCGCACGACGAAGCGGCCGCCGCGCAGCACGTCGATCGACTCGACCGGGGATTTCAGCGCGCACGTCGCACCGTTGCGCTCCGCGTCGCCGAGCAGCGCGAGCATCAGCTGATGGCTATCGACGATGCCGGTGCTCGGCGAGAACAGCGCCTCCACGCAATCGAGCGCGGGCTCGAGCGTCTGGGCCTCGGTGCGCGTGAGCGGCATCAGGTCGAGCACGCCGTTTTCCGCCGCGCGCGCGGCGATCGCCTTCAACGGCTTCACCTGCGCGGCGCTCGTCGCGACGAGCAGCTTGCCCGTGCGCCGGTGCGGCACGTGATGCGTGTCGCAGAATTCGTACAGCAGATCGCGCCCGCGCACGCACGACATCGCCTTCAGCGACCCGCGCGGGTAGTAGAGCCCGGCGTGAATCACCTCGCTGTTGCGCGAGCTCGTGCCGGTGCCGATCGCGTCGGCCGCCTCGAGCACGATCGTCTCGCGCCCGCGCGCGGCGAGTTCCCGTGCAATGGCCAGACCGACCACGCCCGCGCCGATCACCACACAATCCATCTGCTCCATGGCGTTTCGCGTCGCTCACGCGTCGAGGGGAGAGAAAGGAATTGTACGTCCCGGTTCGCCCGCTTGCCGAACACGTGTGTATCCGCATGTGTCTCCGTCGATACGCGCGCCGCCGGCTCAGAATCCGATCGGCCGGCGCTTGGCCGCGCCCTCGTCGGCGCGGATGTCGGCCGGTGCGATCACGTCGCGGCCGTCGAGGCGCGCGGCGCCGAACGCATGCAGCAGCGCGCGGCGCATCGTGCGCGGCGGCGTCGCCGCCAGCACGTCGAGCGCATCGTCGTCGAGCGTGTCCGGGAAGCGCCGCCCCCACGCGTGCGCCGTGCGGATCTCGCCGTAGATCGTCTGCGCGATCCGGCGCGCGCCGGCCGCATCCGGCGCCGCGATCTCGTACACGTTCATCCGGTTCAGCAGCGGCTCCGGAATCGCCTGCGCGTCGTTCGCGGTCGCGATCCAGATCACGTTGCCCGCATCGATCGGCACCTCGGCGAATTCGTCGACGAACGCGCGCGCGGTGTCGTGCTCGAGCAATGCGTACAGCGCGCCGAGCGGATCGTATTGCGCATCGCTGCCGGCCTTGTCGATCTCGTCGACCGCGATCACCGGGTTCGCATAGCTGCCGTTGACGAGCGCCTCGAACACCTTGCCGGGCTTCGCGTTCTTCCATTGCGACGACGCACCCGACAGGATCCAGCCGGCCGTCAGCGAACTCATCGGCACGTAGTGATACGCGGTGCCGAGCAGCTGCGCGAGCGCCTTCGCGAAATGCGTCTTGCCGATGCCGGGCGGCCCGAGCAGCAGGATCGGCATCAGTTCGAGCCGGTCGTCCGTCTCGAGGCACAGCGCGACCTGCTTGCGCACGTCGCCGAGCGGCTCGGTGAAATTGGGCAGCGCGTCGCCGAGTTCGTCGAACGACGGCATCCGGTTCGGCTTCACGCAAAAGCGCAGATTGCCGGTCTTGAGCATCCGCTCGTAGGTGGCGCGCAGTGCGTCGCTCGCGCTCTCGTTCAAGTCGTTCAGCGCCGTCTCGACCTGCTCGAGGTCATACACCGTGCTGAAGGACGCCACCGCCAGTTCCTGCTTCACCATCGCCGTCGTCATACCAACCTCGCTACCGCTGCCGTCACACACCCATCAGACCCTTACGATTTCAGTGTAGCGATCCCGCGTCGGCGTGCAAGCAAGCAGCCGCCCGGGTCTGCTGCTAACACCGCGCGCGCACTGCGGCGTCGTGCGGCGCGGCGTATGATCGATGATTCACCGGCCGCCGCGCCGGCCTCGCCGACGGCGCCCGCGCGGCGCCGCGCGCTTCGTTTCGAAGGGTTGCCGATGTCCGTCCCCGCTGCTGCCCCGCGCGTCGCCACCGATGCGGCCCGCACTGTCGACACCGTCGACGCCGCGCTCAAGTCGCGTCGCGCGATTCGCGCGTTCCTGCCGACGCCCGTGCCGCGCGACACGCTCGAGGCGATCCTCGAAGCCGCGAGCCGCGCGCCGTCGGGCACCAACATCCAGCCGTGGCGCGTGTACGTCGCGACCGGCGCCACGCGCGACGCGCTCGCCGCGGCACTCACGGCTGCCCACGACGATCCGGCGCGCGACGAGAAATACGTCGCCGAGTACGACTACTACCCGCGCGAATGGGTGTCGCCGTATATCGACCGGCGCCGCAAGGTCGGCTGGGACCTGTACGGGCTGTTGAACATCGGCCGCGACGAAAAGGCGCGCATGCACGCGCAGCACGCGCGCAACTTCCGCTTCTTCGATGCGCCGGTCGCGCTGTTCTTCACGCTCGATCGCATCATGACGCACGGCGCGTGGCTCGACTGCGGGATGTTCATGCAGGGCGTGATGACGGCCGCGCGCGCCCGCGGCCTCGACACCTGCCCGCAGGCCGCGTTCGTGCCGTTCCACCGGATCGTCGCCGGGCAGCTCGGCATCCCGGCGAACGAACAGCTCGTCTGCGGGATATCGCTCGGCCATGCCGATCCGGACGCGGTCGAAAACCGCCTCGTCACCGAGCGCGCGAGCGTCGCCGAGTTCGCGCGCTTCTTCGCTTGAAAACGCGTGTCGCGAACCCGCCTTTCGATCAGGACCGGATCGTGCTGCGAACCTGCCGCGACGCATCCTGTCAGACCACCGTCCAAATCGATCGGGCGTAAGATGTGCGTCCGTTCCCCGCTCCCCCGCGTTTCCGGAGAAGCTTCATGCTGAAACACGGCCTGGCCGTCCTGCTCGCGAGCGTCGCGCTCGCCGCCCATGCGCAGAGCCCCGCACCAGCCGTCGTCGCATGGGAGATCCAGGTCGTGCGCGACGGTCAGACGATCGACACGTTCCAGCAGCGCACCACCGTGGGTCAAACCCGCACCGACACCCATCGCTATCCGTCCGCCGTGCCCGTCGGCTGCGGCAATGCCGCGCGCGTCGTGCCGACCGAGCGCTCGCGCTCGGTGACGGTCGCGCCGCTCACCGTTGACGACGCCGCGCACACGGTATCGCTCGCGCTCGACGTGCAGGAAACGCTCGACGACGAAAACGCGACGCGCAGCGATCCCTGCCTGCCCGCGTCGCCGCGGCAGATCGTCGCGAGCCACCCGGGGCTGTCGGTCGGCAGCGATGCATGGACCGACTGGACCCTCGTGGAGCAACATCCGCATCTCGTCTACCGCGTGCGCGCGCACGTCGCGAAGGACTGAACACCATGTCCGCCGACGCCCTGTCCTTGCCGTTCGCCGAACCGCACGCCGCGCCCGACGAACTCACCGCGGTCAGCTGGAACCTGCACAAGGGCCGCTCGCCGCTCGGCTTCACCGCATGGAACGCGATGCGCAACTGGATGCAGTCCACGCACGCCGACGTGTATTTTCTGCAGGAAGCGATGGCGCGCCGCATGCCGCGCCCGCTGCTCGCACCCGGCTTCGGCGCGCCGATGGACGACGCGGTCGACGACGTGTGGCACTGCCAGGCCACCGAGATCGCGCAGGCGCTCGACTGGCAGATCGCGCTCGGGCCGAACGTGTTCAAGCCGTCGTGGCGGCACGGCAACGCGATCCTGTCGCCGCATCCGCTCGACCTCGGCGGCCGCTGGGACATCTCCGCGCACCGCTTCGAGCGGCGCGGGCTGCTGGTCGCGCGCGCGACGCTCGCCGGCGCGCGCCCCGTCACGCTGCTGTGCGCGCACCTCGCGCTCACGCGCGCGGCGCGGCTGCGCCAGATGCACTGGATCGCGCACTGGATCGTGCGCAACGCGGGCGACGGCCCGCTGATGCTCGCCGGCGACTTCAACGACTGGCGCAACGATTCGGTCGCGCTGTTCGGCGAGATCGGGCTGTCCGAAGTCGCGACGCTGCTCGGCCAGTCGGGCCGCACGTTCCCCGCGTTCTCGCCGGCGCTCGCGCTCGACAAGATGTTCGTCCGCGGGCTGACGCCGCTCGAATGGCAGGCACCGTCCGGCGAAACCGCGTGGCTGTCGGATCACCTGCCGTATATCGCGCGGCTGCGCCTGGATCCGGAACCACCCGCCGCGCAGTGAGCCGCCGACGCGCGGCTACCGGTGCGTGCGGCACCTGCCCGAGGCACCGTGCGCCGCCGCGCTCGCCGGACCCGGCGCGAAGCGCGGGCCCCCTGGCTGAAAGCCCGTTGAAATAATTCGTTGCGCCAAATCCGCGCAGCCGCGCGGGTCAAGCCCGCATCTGCCCCAAGCAGGGTAAAATAACGAGTTCCTCAAACGTCTGTCATCGAGAAGGCGCGTGTCCGACGCGCCGGCCGGCCGATCCGCGATCGGGTCGACGCACTCGGTTTTTTTGCCCGTTCTTGGGCCCGTTACACGCGTTCGCCACGCGCGTCCGTTTTCAAAGCCATGAGCAAATACGACACCGCCACCGTCCAATCCGTCCATCACTGGACCGACACGCTTTTCAGCTTCACCTGCACCCGTGAGCCGAGCCTGCGCTTCAACAACGGCGAATTCACGATGGTCGGCCTCGAGGTCGACGGCAAGCCGCTCGCGCGCGCCTACTCGATCGTCAGCCCGAACTACGAAGAGCACCTCGAATTCTTCAGCATCAAGGTCCAGAACGGCCCGCTGACGTCGCGCCTGCAGCACCTGAAGGTGGGCGACCCGGTGCTGATCGGCAAGAAGCCGACCGGCACGCTCGTCGCCGACAACCTGCTGCCCGGCAAGACGCTGTGGATGCTGTCGACCGGCACGGGCCTCGCGCCATTCATGTCGATCATCCGCGACCCGGACATCTACGAACGCTTCGACAAGGTCATCCTGACGCACACCTGCCGCCTGAAGGGCGAGCTCGCGTACATGGACTACATCAAGCACGACCTGCCGGGCCATGAATACCTCGGCGACATCATCAAGGAAAAGCTCGTCTACTACCCGACGGTCACCCGCGAAGCGTTCGACAACGAGGGCCGGATCACCGACCTGATCGCGACGGGCAAGCTGTTCACGGATCTCGGCGTGCCGGCGTTCTCGCCGGAAAACGACCGCGTGATGCTGTGCGGCAGCACCGCGATGCTGAAGGATACGACCGACCTGCTGAAGCAGGCCGGCCTGGTCGAAGGCAAGAACAGCGCACCGGGTCACTACGTGATCGAGCGCGCATTCGTGGACTGATCGATCCCCGAATTTGTGCCGCATCAAGAACCGGAGCAAAAAGCTCCGGTTTTTTTTCGTCCCGACTTGGCGAATTCGTAACAAACTGGGACCATCTCATCTCAAATAGTTACATTTGGATACGCGCTGGCCGCGTGCTTTCGTGTCGGTGTTTTTCCTACAACAGCTTCATTCCGATTATTCACATTTACCCTTAAATGGCTGCCCGACATGATCTTTTCAACATTTTTGAGATATTATTCGGCCCGCGCGGTTGCCGTTCGAATGGTCATTGAAGGGTCGGAATCAAACGTTACAAGATGTAACTTTTGTTACCTCGGCAAGGGGCGATTCTCTGGCGGCAGCCGTCGTCGAAACGGCAACCAAGCCAAGCAGCCAGCCGATGTCTGAACCGCTTTCTGACAGCAGGGAGAGTCATGGATACGTCGCTCAACGCGCCCCCGGGCGCCCACGCCCCGTTCCCGTCGCGGCAGCGCATGCACGACTGCGCCACCGCCACCTCCATGGCCGACGCCCTCCCCAAACGCGACGCACCCGCGGCCCGGATCGCGGCGCTGTCCACCCAGTTGGTCGTCGCCGACGAAGCGGCTCGCCGCCATCTGGCCGGCGAGCTGCATGACGGACTCGGCGCCGAACTGACCGCTGCACGATTCGCGCTCGCAAACGTTCAAACGTGGCTCCCGGCCGATGCACCGGACGGTTGCCTGCGTGCACTCGAGCTGGCGCAGCGGGCACTCGACGCCGCCACCGACGCGAATCGCCGGCTGATCGACGAGCGCGACACGCCGGCACTCGACAGCGGCGTGGTCGGTGCGCTGGCGGCATGGGTCGACAGCCATGCGGCGCGCACCGGGCTGCGCACGAGCTTCGTCTGCGCGGCCGATGCACGTCTCACGCAACTCGCCGGCGCCAGCGCACTCGCGATCTTCCGCGTCGCGCAGGAAGCGCTGTCGAACGTCGCGAAGCACGCGCGCGCGGCGTCCGTCGACGTGCGGATCGATGCGGACAGCACGCATCTATCGCTGCTCGTCACCGACGATGGGACCGGTTTCGCCCGCAGCCGGCGCGCCGGCTATGGCCTCGCCGGCATGCGCGCACGCTGCGAAGCGTTCGGCGGCAGCTTCGACGCGAGCGCGCCGGAATCGGGCCGCGGCACGCGCGTCACCGCGCGCTTCGCGTGGGACTCGCTGTTCGCGATGTCCGCCGCGCGCCGCGCGTCGCATTCCTGAGGTCGCCATGAGCCTGAACATCCTGCTCGTGGACGATCACGCGATCGTCCGGCAAGGGATCCGCCACCTGCTGATCGACCGTGGGGTCGCCCGCGACGTGACCGAGGCCGAGACCGGCAGCGACGCGGTGGCCGCCGTCGACCGCCAGGCCTTCGACGTGATCCTGCTCGACATCTCGCTGCCGGACACGAACGGCATCGAGGTGCTCAAGCGCATCAAGCGCAAGCTGCCGGGCATGCCGGTGCTGATGTTCTCGATGTACCGCGAGGACCAGTACGCGGTGCGCGCGCTGAAGGCCGGCGCGGCCGGTTACCTGTCGAAGACGGTGAATGCCGCGCAGATGATCGGCGCGATCCGGCAGGTCGCGGCCGGCCGCAAGTACGTGAGCCCGGCGATGGCCGAGGCGCTCGCCGAATACGTGTCGTTCGAGAACGAACCGCTGCCGCATGAGAAGCTGTCCGACCGCGAATACCAGACGCTCTGCATGCTCGCGTCGGGCAAGCGCCTCACCGACATCGCGAACACGCTGTCGCTGTCGGTGAAGACGGTCAGCGTGTACCGGTCGCGGCTGCTCGAGAAGATGCGGCTGTCGAACAACGCGGAACTGACGTTCTACGTGATGAGCAACCGGCTCGTCGACATGGCGCCGGCGTCGGGCGCCTGAGCCGCCGGGCTCCGCGGATTCGCGCGACGCCCTGCTCCACGCCGGCTCCCGGCCGCCGCACACCGCGCGCAAGCATTTGTTTTATCGGACGATTCCGGAGCGCACCGCTGCGTCGCAACGGGTTTTCCACGCCAAATCGGCTAAAATTCCGGGTTTTCACTCAATCAGCGCATTCGCGTTCCGCGCGCTGGAGACTCATCCGCAATGTCCCTCTTCCGCAAGAAAAACGTCGATCGCATGATCGCCGGCGCGCACAGCGCCGGGCTCAAGAAGGCGCTCGGCGCCATCGACCTCACCTTCCTCGGCATCGGCGCGATCATCGGCACCGGCATCTTCGTGCTGACCGGCACGGGCGCCGTGCAGGCCGGCCCGGCGCTGATGCTGTCGTTCGTGATCGCCGCGATCGCGTGCGGCCTCGCCGCGCTGTCGTATGCCGAGTTCGCGTCGACGATTCCGGTTGCGGGGTCGATCTACACGTATTCGTACGCGACGCTCGGCGAACTCGTCGCGTGGATCATCGGCTGGGACCTGATGCTCGAGTACGGCCTTGCGTCGTCGGCCGTGTCGGTCGGCTGGTCGGGCTACCTGCAGTCGCTGCTGCAGGGCTTCGGGCTCACGCTACCGACCATGCTGACGGCCGCGCCCAGCGCGGTTCCCGGCGTCACGACGCTGTTCAACCTGCCCGCGTTTCTCGTGATGCTCGTCATCACGACGCTGCTGTCGATCGGCATCCGCGAGTCGACCCGCATCAACAACGTCATGGTGTTCATCAAGGTGTCGGTGGTGCTGCTCGTGATCGCGGTCGGCGTGTTCCACGTGACGCCGGCGAACTGGAAGCCGTTCATGCCGCACGGCTGGAACGGCGTGTTCGGCGCGGCGGCCGTGATGTTCTTCGCGTTCATCGGCTTCGATGCGGTGTCGTCGGCGGCCGAGGAAGTGAAGAATCCGAAGCGCGACCTGCCGATCGGCATCATCGCGTCGCTCGCGGTGTGCGCGGTGCTGTACGTGACCGTCGCGGCGATCGCAACCGGCATCGTGCCGTCGGCCCAGTACGCGAACATCTCGCACCCGATCTCGTATGCGCTGCAGATCGCCGGCGAGAAATGGGTCGCGGGCTTCATCGACCTCGGCGCGGTGCTCGGCATGCTGACCGTGATCCTCGTGATGAGCTATGGCCAGACGCGGATCATCTTCGCGATGTCGCGCGACGGGCTGCTGCCGGCGCGGCTGTCGCACGTGCATCCGCGTTATGCGACGCCGTTCCTGACGACCTGGCTCGTCGGCCTGTTCTTCGGGCTGATCGCCGCGCTCGTGCCGCTCAACGTGCTCGCCGAGCTGATCAACATCGGCACGCTCGCCGCGTTCTCGATGGTCTCGATCGCGGTGCTGGTGCTGCGCCGCACGCACCCGGAACTGCCGCGCGCGTTCCGCTGCCCCGGCGTGCCGGTCGTGCCGATCCTCGCGGTCGGCTCGTGCCTGTTCCTGATGCTGAACCTGCAGCCCGTCACCTGGGCCGCGTTCGGCATCTGGCTCGCGATCGGCCTCGTGATCTACTTCCTGTATTCGCGACGCCACTCGAAGCTCGCCCGCGGCCACGCGGACTGACGACGCCCGGCGGCGGCGCATGCTGCGTCGCCCGGCTGCAACGGCGCACCCGCCTCGCGGGCGCGCCGTTTGCTTTTGGGGCGCGGGCCACCGGACCGACGCGCGGCCGGATTGCCGAACCGGGACGCGTTGCGCCGGGCCGCTGGCCGCTACCGAGCGAAACGAAGCCGAGCGGCCCTTGCGCATGCCGTCCCGCCCGGCCGGTCGCAGCGGTCGTCACGACTCGCCGACGGAGCCGCCCCTCCGGCTTCCCGCTTCCCGTCACCGCCCGGCCACGCGCCGGCGCTGGCGCCCGGCAAGCAAGGCCGCAACGGGCGGTTCATAATGCGCGCAATCAATGAGGTAACGACAATGGAAAGTGTGGATCTCGACGTGTTGAAGTCGAGCGCGCGCTGGCTCGAAGAAGGCCGCCGCGTGCTGCTCGTGACGGTCGTGAAGACGTGGGGTTCGTCGCCCCGGCCCGAGGGCGCGATGCTCGCGGTGCGCGAGGACGGGCTCGTGGTCGGCTCCGTGTCCGGCGGGTGCATCGAGGACGACCTGATCGCGCGCGTGCATGCAAGCGGCATCGCGGCCGACGCACGCCCGGAGGCCGTCAAGTACGGCGTGACGGCCGAGGAAGCGCACCGCTTCGGGCTGCCTTGCGGCGGCACGATCCAGCTCGTGCTGGAGCCGCTCACGCGCGACAGCGGGATCGCCGCGTTGTGCGCGGAAGTCGAAGCCGGCCGGCTCGTCACGCGCACGATGACGCTCGCGACCGGCCGCGCGTCGCTGTCGCCCGCGCAGGCGGCCGACGGGCTCGCGTTCGACGGCGAACGGCTCGTGACGATCCATGGGCCGCGCTACCGGATGCTCGTGATCGGCGCGGGGCAGTTGTCGCGCTATCTGTGCCAGATCGCGGTCGGGCTCGACTACCAGGTGACGGTCTGCGATCCGCGCGAGGAATACACGGATGCGTGGGACGTGCCGGGCACGCGCGTCGTGCACACGATGCCCGACGACACGGTGCTCGACATGAAGCTCGACGCGCGTTCGGCCGTGATCGCG
The DNA here is from genome assembly GCF_052045245.1 of Burkholderia sp. 22313. Classification (NCBI taxonomy): domain Bacteria; kingdom Pseudomonadati; phylum Pseudomonadota; class Betaproteobacteria; order Burkholderiales; family Burkholderiaceae; genus Burkholderia; species Burkholderia sp. 22313. The sequence continues at coordinate 90,390 of NZ_JBQEON010000015.1, read as the reverse complement.
CTCACGCATGATCCGAAGCTCGACGATCTGGCGCTGATGGAGGCACTGAAGACGCCCGCGTTCTACGTGGGCGCGCTCGGGTCGCGGCGCAACAATGCCGCGCGGCGCGAGCGGTTGCTCGAATTCGACCTGACCGACGCGGAACTCGCGCGGCTGCACGGGCCGGCCGGCATTTATATCGGCAGCCGCACGCCGCCGGAAATCGCGATCTCGATCCTCGCCGAAGTCACGGCCGCGAAGAACAACGTGTCGCTGCCGACGATCCTGCAGGTCGAGGGCGCAAAGGCCGCCCGCGAGATCGCGGCCAACAACGGCGCGACCTGCGGCCTCTGAGGCCGGCACGGCGGCGGCGCATCGCCACCACGCCACCGCGCCGTCGCGCCGGATGCATGCACCCGCGCACCTGCGCACCTGCGCACTTCGAACACCATGCGCCGGCGGCAAGCCGGCGCATTCCAGCCATTCCGTCAGGCGAGACCCGCGGCGAGCGCCACGGCGACCGAGCCGGCCACCAGTACCACGCCGACCGTGCGGCGCTTGTTCAGCTCCGTCCACAGCAGCACGCCCGTCAGCGACAACAGGATCAGCGAACCCGCGATCGTGTCCATCAGCAGCACCCAGCCAACACTCATCCCGACCCCGCGATGCAGGTTGTTCAGCGTCGTCAGGAACGTGTTGCCGGTGCGCTTCACCGACACGTAGCCGTTGCCGACCCAGTATTCGGCCTGCAGGTTCTGGTGCGGCCCGAACAGGCCCATCTGCCAGTGCTCGGGCTGCATCACGCGCTTGTCGCCCCAGGCCACCGGCTGCGCGGGCTCCTTGCGCAGGCGGCCCGGCCGGCCGTCGAAACGCAGTTCGTGCTGCAGCCACTTCGTCATCGCCGCGGGCGACTTGGGCACCGGGTCCGGCAATGCGATCTGCATCTGCTCGACCTGCGGTTCGCCGGTCGAAATCTTCAGCGGCGGTGCACGATGGTTGAGCAGCACCCCCGTCACGCCGAACAGCAATCCGAGCACCGCGCCCCATAGCCCGACCCAGCCGTGTACCTTGCGCAGCCATTTGATGAAGGTCGCGCGGCGCGACCGCTGACGGCGCGCCGCCAGTTCGGCGTCGCTCAACGGGCGTGCGGCCGGATGCAGCACGGTAACGCCCGCGGGGGGCATGCCCGCCTGCGGCGGGGCGATCGTTTCAGGCGCGTTCACGCGAAAGCTTCCATTCGTTCAAAGCAACGGGCGGCGCACGGAGGAACGTGCGCCGCCCAGGGGCATCATAAAATGAGAATGAATATCATTACACAAACGGCGCGACGACTCAATCCGGCCGAGCGTGGCGAGTGCGCGTGAAAATCCGGAGATGGCTGATGATGAACGCCGATTACGGATAAATTGCAGGCAGTAAAGAAGAGATGCCGACGAAATCGCCGCGAAAGGCCAGGACAGCCTTTCGCAAGAAACCGGATGCGCCGGATGCGCCGGATGCGCCGGATGCGCCGGATGCGCCGGATGCGCCGGACACGCCGGACACACCGCGTGCCGCGCGCTCAGCGGCGCAGCGGCGGCAGCGGAAAGCGCGGCGCGGTGTCGCCCGGCTCCGCCTCGGTGCGATCGAGCGCGTACAGCCACGCGAGCAGATCCGCGACGGCCTGGTAAAGCTGCGGCGGAATCCGGTCGTCGAGGTCGACCTGCATCAGCAGCGACACCATCTCCGGCGCGGTGTGCACGTACAACCCCGCCTCGCGCGCACGGGCGACGATCATCTCGGCAAGCAGGCCGTACCCCTTCGCGACTACCCGCGGCGCGGTATCGCCGCCTTTCGGATCGTAGACGAGCGCGGCCGCCCGCTTGCGGGACATCGTGCTCATCGCGGCGCCTCGTCATCGGCGTCCGACGTGCCGCCGGCCGCGCTGCGCGCATATGCGGCGGCCGCCGCCTGCGCGACGAGCGGATCGAAGCCGTCCGGCTCGTCGCCGACCGCACGGATCGACAGTCCGCCCAGTGTCAGGCCCGACCCCTCGAACCGCTGCCGCAGCGCCGCCTCGTTCCGCGTGAGCCGGTCGGCGCCGGCCGAATTCGCCCGCAGCCGCGCGACAAGCTGCGCGCCGTTCAATACCAGTTCCGCGTCGACCGTGCCGAGCGACGGCAGCGTCAGCGTCAGCCGCGTGCGCCACGCGATGCCGTCGCCCGCCTCGTCGCCGCTGCGCGCCGCGCGGCCGCCCGGGTCGTCGGGTTCGATCGTCCAGTCGAGCCGCGCACCGGGCCATGCTTCGCCCGTCCAGCGGAACTGGTCGGTTGCGAGCGCATCGAGTTGTTGCCGGACGATCGGCACGGCGGCCGGATGCACGGGAGCCGCTGCCTGCGCCTGCGGATCGGCCGATGCGGCGGCCAGCTCGGCGCGCGCGGGCGTCCAGCGCGCGTCGCCGTGATCGCCGAGCGGGTCTGCCGGCGCGGCCATGCCCGACGCAGCGCCTGGTCGGGCGGCCGTCGGCACGTTCTGCGCGAGCTCGTGCGAAACCGCACCGCCCGACGCTGGCGCACCCGGCTGCGCGGCGGTTCGCGCCGCTGCCGGCAACGGCAGGCGCTGCGCGAGCAGCGCGTCGAGTACATCGGGCGCATCGTGCCGCGCGGCATCCCCGGCGGCCGGCACCGGCACGGCCGCGAGCCGCGCCTGCGGTTCGCGCATCAGCGCGGCGAGCGGGCGCTGGCCGGCCAGCCACTGTGCGAGGTGGGATTCGTAGAAGAGACCGCTTTCGCCGACGGCCTGCGCCAGCGCCGCGCGCAGCGTCGCGACGGGTGGCGCGGCGGCCGCCGCCCGCGCGGCCGCCACGTCGGACGCCGGTGACGGAGTGGAAGAAGCCGCGGCAGACGCGGCCGAATCGGACGCCGGCTGGCCATCCGGTGGCACGGCCGCCGCGCTCAGCAACACGGCAGGATCGGCCAGCAGCGGCGCGCGCCCGGCGATCACGGGTATCGCGACACCACCCGAGCGCGCAATCGCGTCGAGCACGAGTGCGACATCGGACAGCGCGGTCTGCGCGGACGCCGGCGGCGCGGCCGGCGGTGCGCCGGTCGACGGCGGCGACGAAGCGCCGGTGCCCGGCGTGCCGACCTGTGCGGTCGCGCCGCCGCCGGCTGGCGCCGTCACGGTGCCGGTCAGCAGGCTGTCGAGACGGCTCGCCAGCAGGGCAGCCGCAACGGAGTCGATACCGGTCATGATCGGAGCCTGCTCACCTCAGCCACTTCGTTGCGAATCCGGGCACACGGCAACCGCCGCCCCGGCAAACGGGCACTGGCGGGCACTAGCCGCGCGCACGGTAGAGATCGGTCAGGACCTGGGTCGAACGCCGCGCCTCGAACAGCGCGGACAGCCGCGCGACTTCCGGGCTCGCGAGATCGCGGATCGCGGCGTCGTCGGCGAGGATGCGGCGAATCAGCGCGAGCTTGCGGCCGAGGTCCGACTCGTCGAGCGCGACACCCGGAGCGGCCTCCTTCAGCCCGTCGACGAGCCGCAGGAATTCGGCCTGCAACTCCGGCAGCGCGGTCCAGTCGGCGCCGCGCGCGGCGCACAGCATGCGCCCCGACACGGCTACCAGCGCCTCGTAGCGAGCGAAGTATTCAGCCTTGAGATTCATCGTGCCGCGTCCGCCGCGTGTTGCGCGGCCATCCGCGCGACTTCGGGGCCGATGCCCGTCCAGGCTTCCTCGAGCGTGGCGAGCAGCCCGTCGACCTCGACCAGCATCGCGTCGCTCGCTTTCGCGTTCGCTTCGAGCAGGCGCCGGCCGATGTACCCGTACAGCGCGTCGAGGCGCGCGGCGATCTCACCGCCCGCGTCGCGGTTCAGCGATGCCTGCAGGCCGCTCTCGACGATCCCGATCGCCTTGCCGATCGCCTCGCCGCGCGCGGGCACGTTGCCCTGCTGCAAATGCAGGCGCGCGAGCGCAATGGCCTGCCGCGCGCCCTGGTACAGCATCGCGATCAGCCGGTGCGGGGACGCGCCCATCACCCCCGTCTCGACGCCGACACGCGCGTACGCACTGGCTCCAGCGTGTCCTGGGGAAAACATGCACTTCTCCTTGTGATGCGTTGGCTATGCGGTGGCCGCGGCCCTGCATGGCATGACGCGGCCTTCTTCCGGAGTTATCGGAATGGAATTGAAAAGCTTTAGGCGCACGGGCCGCCAGCCTGGCCGGCAGGCCGCGGCCGGGGTGACGGCCCGCCGATGCCCGTCGCCGGGTGGCCGTCCCCGGAGGCCCGTCCCCGGAGGCCGTCCCGTCACACCGACATCTGCATGATGTCGTTGTATGCGCTCACCAGCTTGTTGCGGACCTGGAGCCCGAACTGGAAGCCGATATTGGCCTTCTGCATGTCGACCATCACGTCGTTCAGCGACACGTTCGCGGCCCCGACCTCGAACGCCTTTGCCTCGCCGAGCGCGTGCTGCTGGTCGCCGCTGATCTTGTCGAGCGACGCCTTCATCGCGCTCGCGAACGTGCCGGCCGTCGCGGCACCCGAGCCGGCCAGCGCCGCCGCCGGGCTCGCGACGCCGCCGGACGCCTGCGCGGCCATCGCCTGCATCTGTTGCAACACCGAACCGATTCCGCTGACGTTGGCAGTCATGCTGTCCCCAGACCTGAGAGAAGAGACCCGGGCGCACCGGGCGTTTCCGCCGGCGCCGCACCATGCGCACCATGCCGGATTGCGAAAAAGGATAGCAGCGCGCCACGCGCCAAAGCCGTGAAAGTACGGGGGAAACCCCGCTCTTTTCGGCCGATCGGAGTCGCCCCCGGATCCCGATAATCGCATCGTGTCATTGTCCGTCCGCTCGTCCGAGCGGCTCAGTCGTCCCGCTCCGGAGAAACTCGACGCATGGATTCGCAGGCCAACTCGCTGATCAACCCCGACGCCCGCACGGGCCTCGCCAGCCCGGTGCCAGGCGCCACCGCGGCCGCCGCGTTGCCGGGAGCAGGCGGCGCAGGCGCGGACTTCGGGTTCGGCGGCTTCGCGGAACGCATCCCCGGCATCTCGCGGATGAAGGGCAACCCGAAGCTGCCGTTCGTGATCGCCGTCGCGTTCGCGATCGCCGTGATCACCGCGCTGGTGCTGTGGAGCCGCGCGCCCGACTACCGCGTGCTGTACAGCAACCTGTCGGACCGCGACGGCGGCGCGATCATCGCCGCGCTCCAGCAGGCAAACGTTCCCTACAAGTTCGCGGACGCCGGCGGCGCGATCCTCGTGCCGTCGAACCAGGTGCATGAGACGCGCCTGAAGCTCGCCGCGATGGGCCTGCCCAAGGGCGGCTCGGTCGGCTTCGAGCTGATGGACAACCAGAAATTCGGCATCAGCCAGTTCGCCGAGCAGGTGAACTACCAGCGCGCGCTCGAAGGCGAGCTGCAACGCACGATCGAATCGATCAACTCGGTGCGCGGCGCGCGCGTGCATCTCGCGATCCCGAAACCGTCCGTGTTCGTGCGCGACAAGGAAGCGCCGAGCGCGTCGGTGTTCGTCGACCTCTACCCGGGCCGCGTGCTCGACGAAGGCCAGGTGCAGGCGATCACGCGGATGGTGTCGTCCGGCGTGCCCGACATGCCGGCCAGGAACGTGACGATCGTCGACCAGGACGGCAACCTGCTGACGCAGACCGCGTCGGCCTCCGGCCTCGACGCGAGCCAGCTCAAGTACGTGCAGCAGGTCGAACGCAACACGCAGAAGCGCATCGACGCGATCCTCGCGCCGATCTTCGGCACCGGCAACGCACGCTCGCAGGTCAGCGCCGACATCGATTTCTCCAGGCTCGAGCAGACCTCGGAAAGCTACGGCCCGAACGCGTCGCCGCAGCAGACCGCGATCCGCAGCCAGCAGACCAGCACCGCCACCGAACTCGCGCAGGGCGGCGCATCGGGCGTGCCGGGCGCGCTGTCGAACACGCCGCCGCAGCCGGCGTCCGCGCCGATTGTCGCCGGCAATGGCCAGAACGGGCCGCAGACGACACCCATCAGCGACCGCAAGGACCAGACGACCAACTACGAGCTCGACAAGACGATCCGTCACGTCGAACAGCCGATGGGCAACGTGAAGCGGCTGTCGGTCGCGGTCGTCGTCAACTACCAGCCGGTCGCCGACGCGAAGGGCCACGTGACGATGCAGCCGCTGCCGAGCGCGAAGCTCGCGCAGATCGAGCAGCTCGTGAAGGACGCGATGGGCTACGACGAGAAACGCGGCGACTCGGTGAACGTCGTGAACAGCGCGTTCTCGACCGCCAGCGATCCGTACGCCGACCTGCCGTGGTGGCGCCAGCCGGACATGATCGCGATGGCGAAGGAAGCCGCGAAGTGGCTCGGTATCGCGGCGGCCGCGGCGGTGCTCTATTTCATGTTCGTGCGCCCGGCGATGCGCCGCGCGTTCCCGCCGCCCGAGCCGGTCGCGCCGGCGCTCGCGGCGCCGGAGGATCCGGTCGCGCTCGACGGCCTGCCCGCGCCGGCCAAGGCCGACGACGAACCCGATCCGCTGCTGCTCGGCTTCGAGAACGAAAAGAACCGCTACGAACGCAACCTCGACTACGCGCGCACGATCGCCCGCCAGGATCCGAAGATCGTCGCCACCGTCGTGAAGAACTGGGTGTCCGATGAACGCTGAAGGCCTGACCAAGAGCGCGCTGCTGCTGATGTCGATCGGCGAGGAAGAGGCCGCTGAAGTATTCAAGTTCCTCGCGCCGCGCGAGGTGCAGAAGATCGGCGCCGCGATGGCCGCGCTGAAGAACGTCACGCGCGAACAGGTCGAGGAGGTGCTGCAGGAGTTCGCGCGGGAAGCCGAGCAGCACACCGCGCTGTCGCTCGATTCGAGCGAGTACATCCGCTCGGTGCTGACCAAGGCGCTCGGCGAGGACAAGGCCGGCGTGCTGATCGACCGGATCCTGCAGGGCAGCGACACGAGCGGCATCGAGGGCCTGAAGTGGATGGACTCGGCCGCCGTCGCCGAACTGATCAAGAACGAGCATCCGCAGATCATCGCGACGATCCTCGTACACCTCGACCGCGACCAGGCGTCCGAGATCGCGTCGTGCTTCACCGAGCGGCTACGCAACGACGTGATGCTGCGGATCGCGACGCTCGACGGCATCCAGCCGGCCGCGCTGCGCGAGCTCGACGACGTGCTGACCGGCCTGCTGTCCGGCAGCGACAACCTGAAGCGCAGCCCGATGGGCGGCATTCGCACCGCGGCCGAGATCCTGAACTTCATGACGAGCAACCATGAAGAAGGCGTGCTCGAAAGCGTGCGCCAGTATGACGCCGACCTCGCGCAGAAGATCGTCGACCAGATGTTCGTGTTCGAGAACCTGCTCGACCTCGAGGATCGCGCGATCCAGATGGTGCTGAAGGAAGTCGAGTCGGAAACGCTGATCATCGCGCTGAAGGGCGCGCCGCCCGCGCTGCGCCAGAAGTTCCTCGCGAACATGTCGCAGCGCGCGGCCGAACTGCTCGCCGAGGATCTCGACGCGCGCGGCCCGGTGCGCGTGTCCGAAGTCGAGACGCAGCAGCGCCGCATCCTGCAGATCGTGCGCAACCTCGCCGAAAGCGGCCAGATCGTGATCGGCGGCAAGGCGGAAGACGCGTATGTCTGATTCCGCGCGCGACCGCGCCGGCACCCTCACCGCGTACCAGCGGTGGGAGATGGCGTCGTTCGATCCGCCGCCGCCCCCGCCGCCGCCCGACGACGCGGCAGCGGCCGCCGCCGCGCTCGCCGAGGAACTGCAGCGCGTGCGCGACGCCGCGCATGCCGAAGGCCATGCGGCCGGCCACGTCGAAGGCCAGGCACTGGGTTACCAGGCCGGCTTCGACCAGGGGCGCGAACAAGGCTTCGCGGCCGGCCAGGCCGAAGCCCGCGAACAGGCCGCGCAGCTTGCCGCGCTCGCCGCGTCGTTCCGCGAAGCCGTGTCGAGCGCCGAGCACGATCTGGCGGCCGACCTCGCGCAGCTCGCGCTCGACATCGCGCAGCAGGTCGTGCGCCAGCACGTGAAGCACGATCCCGCCGCGCTCGTCGCGGCCGTGCGCGACGTGCTCGCCACCGAGCCGGCGTTGTCCGGCGCGCCGCATCTCGCGGTGAATCCCGCCGACCTGCCGGTCGTCGAAGCCTATCTGCAGGACGATCTCGATACGCTCGGCTGGAACGTGCGCACCGACGCGGCGATCGAGCGCGGCGGCTGCCGCGCGCACGCCGCGACGGGCGAGGTCGACGCGACGCTGCCGACCCGCTGGCAGCGCGTCGCCGCCGCGATCGGCAAGGTGAGCGCATGGTGACGCCCACGCCCGAATCGGTGCTGCACGACGGGATGACGCCGCTGGAGCGCGAACTCGCGCTCGCGTCGTTCGGCCCCGAAGCGACGCATGGCGCCGCGCACGGCACGCACGCGACGAACGTCGCCGGCACTGTGCCGCGCGCCCCGCACAATCCGCATCTCGCGCACTGGCGCACGCACCTGAACGGGCTCGCCGCCCGCAGCCACCGCGCGCTGCCGCTGCGTCCGTGCGGACGCCTCACGCGCGCCGCGGGCCTCGTGCTCGAGGCGATCGGGCTGCGCCTGTCGGTCGGGGCCGAATGCACGATCGAACTGCCGCCCGGCAGCACGCTGCCGCACGCGGAAGCGGAAGTCGTCGGCTTCGCCGGCGACCGCCTGTTCCTGATGCCGACCACCGACGTCGCGGGCGTCTTGCCCGGCGCGCGCGTGTGGCCGCGGGAAAGCGCGCCCGTCGCCGATCCGCTCGCGGGCGCGAAGCGGCTGCCGGTCGGCTGGGAAATGCTCGGGCGCGTCGTCGACGCGTCGGGCCGCCCGCTCGACGGCCTCGGCCCGCTCGCGTCGAAGGTCGACGCGCCGCTGTCGGCGCCGTCGATCAACCCGCTCGATCGCGAGCCGATCCACCACGTGCTCGACGTCGGCGTGCGCGCGATCAACGGGCTGCTCACCGTCGGCCGCGGGCAGCGGATGGGCCTGTTCGCGGGCTCCGGCGTCGGCAAGTCGGTGCTGCTCGGCACGATGGCGCGCTACACCAGCGCGGAAGTGATCGTGATCGGGCTGATCGGCGAACGCGGCCGCGAAGTGAAGGAATTCATCGAACAGATCCTCGGCGAGGACGGGCTCGCGCGCTCGGTCGTCGTCGCGGCGCCGGCCGACGTGTCGCCGCTGCTGCGGATGCAGGGCGCGGCCTACGCGACGTCGCTCGCCGAGTATTTCCGCGACCAGGGCAAGCACGTGCTGCTGCTGATGGATTCGCTGACGCGCTACGCGATGGCACAGCGCGAGATCGCGCTCGCGATCGGCGAGCCGCCCGCGACCAAGGGCTATCCGCCGTCGGTGTTCGCGAAGCTGCCCGCGCTCGTCGAGCGTACCGGCAACGGACCCGAGGGCGGCGGCTCGATCACCGCGTTCTACACGGTGCTGACCGAAGGCGACGACCAGCAGGATCCGATCGCCGATTCGGCGCGCGCGATCCTCGACGGCCACGTCGTGCTGTCGCGCGCGCTCGCCGAGGCCGGCCACTATCCGGCGATCGACATCGAGGCGTCGATCAGCCGCGCGATGACCGCGCTGATCGACGAACCGCACCTCGACCGCGTGCGGCAGTTCAAGCAGATGCTGTCGCGCTACCAGCGCAATCGCGACCTGATCGCGGTCGGCGCGTATGCGCCCGGCCGCGACGCGCAGCTCGACCGCGCGATCGCGCTCTATCCGCGCATCGAATCGTTCCTGCAGCAGGGCTTTCGCGAATGCGCACCGTTCGCGTCGAGCCTCGCCGCGCTCGATGCGCTGTTCGACGTACACGGAGGCTGATCCCGATGGCACACGGCTTTCCCCTGCAACTGCTGCTCGATCGTGCGCAGGAAGACCTCGACACGGCCGCGAAACAGCTCGGTACCGCGCAGCGCGACCGCACCGCGGCCGCTGAACAGCTCGATGCGCTGCTGCGCTATCGCGACGAATATCACGCGCGCTTCGCGCAGTCCGCGCAACACGGGATGCCGGCCGGCAACTGGCGCAATTTCCAGGCGTTCATCGATACGCTCGACGCGGCCATCGGGCAGCAGCGCAACGTGCTGGCCGCCGCCGAACTGCGCATTGACGAGGCGCGCCCGAACTGGCAACAGAAGAAGCGCACCGTCGGCTCCTACGAAATCCTGCAGGCGCGCGGCGTCGCGCAGGAAGCGCAGCGTGCCGCGAAGCGCGAACAACGCGACGCCGACGAACACGCCGCGAAAATCCTGCGCATGCGGGCCGACGCGGCCCGCTCGGCGTAACCGACCACCGCTTTCGAACGAGAGAATCGTCATGCCTCCCCTGCCCCTGCTCGGCGTGCTGCTCGACACCGCCGGCACCGCACTCAAGGCCATCCGCGACGCGGGTTCGTCCGCCTCCGCCGCGAAATCCGCCGGCAAGGATGCCGCAACCGGCGCGGCGGCCATTCCGTTCGCGCAGACGCTGAAGCAAAGCGTCGTCACGCGCCACGACGCGGCGAACGCCGGCACGCCGGATGCGTCGACGCAACAGGCGTCGACGACACCGGCCGCCGGCACGAAGCCGTCCGGCAAAGACCACGACCCGTCGACCGACGACGCGAACGCGACGCCCAATCCCGACGCGGCCGCGCTCGCCGCCGCCACTGCCGTGCAGGCACAACTGCAGGCACGCACGAACGACGCGGCACCGGCCGCGGCCGATACCGCCGCCACCGCCGCGCAAGCGACGGCCGGGTCCGGCCAGCCTGACGCCATGGCCACACTGACGAGTCATGCCGGCAAGGATGCGGCCGCCGGGCCGGCCGCGCCGGCGTCGAGCCGCGACGCGCTGCAGGCGGCGCTGGCGAAGCTGACCGGCGGCGCAGGTGCGATCGCGCTGCCCGCGACGAGCGCGGCAACGGCAACGGCAACGGCAACAGCAACGCCGGCATCGACCGCTTCCGCATCGGCCGCCGCGGCGCCGCTGACGCCGAAAGGCGCGACCTTCGACCACACGCTCGCCGACGCGAAAGGCGCGCTCGCAACGCAGCAGGCGTCCACGCAAGCCACCGCACCGGCGCTGCAGGCCGGCGCGAGCGGCCAGCCCGCCGCGCAACACGCATCCGCGGCCACCGAGGAAGCCGCCAGCCCGGCCGCCGACGCATCGGTCGCCACCGCGGCATCGGCGGCCGCCGCGGCAGCCGCGCAAGCGAACCTGCAGGCATCGCCGGCCGCCAGCTCGATCGCCGCGGCCAACGCGCATGTGCTGGCCCCGCATGTCGGCACCGCCGACTGGACCGACGCACTGAGCCAGAAGGTCGTGTTCCTGTCGAATGCGCACCAGCAGAGCGCCGAGCTGACGCTGAACCCGCCGGATCTCGGCCCGCTGCAGGTCGTGCTGCGCGTGGCGGACAACCACGCGCATGCGCTGTTCGTGTCGCAGCACGCGCAGGTGCGAGACGCGGTGGAAGCCGCGCTGCCGAAGCTGCGCGAAGCGATGGAGGCGGGCGGGCTCGGCCTGGGCAGCGCAACCGTCAGCGGCGGCGGCTTCGCGTCGCAGCAGCAGAACCCGCAACAGCGCTTCGCCGGCGGCGAGTCGTCGCCGCGCGCACGCGCCGGATCGTCAGCCGCCGATGCACCGGTCGCCGCTGCGCAATCCGTAGCGGCCAGCGCGAGCGTGAGCCGCGCGGGCCTCGTCGATACGTTTGCCTGAGCATCGCGTCGGTCGCGTGCCGGTGCGTGCCGGTGCGTGCCGGTGCGTGCCGGTGCGCGCCGGTGCGCGCCGCTCAGCGGCCGTGCGCCGCAGCGGCCGCCGTGGCCGCTTCACCGCGCGGCACGCCGCCGCGATGTGCCGCGACGATGAAGTCCGCCGCGCGCTCGCCGATCATCACCGACGGCGCATTCGTGTTCCCGCCGACCAGCGTCGGCATCACCGACGCATCCACCACCCGCAGCCCGTCGACGCCGCGCACGCGCAGTTGCGGATCCACGACCGCGCGCGCATCCGAGCCCATCCGGCAGGTGCCGACCGGGTGATAGATCGTGTCGGCATGCGCGACGATCGTCGCGCGCAGCTCGGCTTCGCTCTGGTCCGCCCGCGTGTACAGCTCGCGCCCGCCCTGCGACGCGAGCGGCGCCTGCGACAGGATCCGGCGCATCGCCTGCGCGCCGCGCACGAGCAGGTCGAGATCGCGCGAGTCGCTGAAGAAGCGCGGATCGATCAGCGGCGCGTCGCGCGCATCGCCGCTCGCGAGCGCCACCGTGCCGCGGCTGAACGGGCGCAGCGCGCACACGTGCAACGAATAGCCGAAGCCCCAGTGCATCTTGCGGTTGTGGTCGTCGACGAGCGCCGTGCAGAAATGCAGCTGCAGATCCGGACGATCGAGCGACGGATCGCTCTTGATGAAGCCGCCGGCCTCCGCGACGTTGCTCGTCATCATCCCGGTGCGGCGCGAGAAATAGCGCGCGAGCGCCGGCGTCATCTTCGCGATGCCGCGCAGGCAGACGCCAACCAGCTCCGACGAATTCACGCGGGTGTTGATGATGAAGTCGATGTGGTCGATCAGGTTGGCGCCGACGTCCGGCGCATCCTGCACGACCGCGATCCCGTGCCGGCGCAGCTGTTCCGCCGGGCCGATCCCCGAGCACATCAGCAGTTGCGGCGAATTGAACGCACCGGCCGACAGGATGACTTCCGCACGCGCGGCGAGCGTCTCGATGCGACCGTTGCGCGACACCACGACACCGACCGCGCGCTTGCCGTCGAAGCCCACGCGCAGCACCGTCGCATCGGTGATCACGTGCAGGTTCGGCCGGTTGCGGTCGTAGATGTAGGCCCGCGCGACGCTGCAGCGCGAGCCGTCGCGATGCGTGACCTGGTAGAAGCCGACGCCTTCCTGCGTCGCGCCGTTGAAGTCGTCGTTCAGCGGATAGCCGGCCGCGTGCGCGGCCTGGATGAATCGTTCGGAAAACGGATTGCGGAAGCGCAGATCGGAAACCGTCAACGGGCCGTCCGCGCCGTGCCAGGCGTCGGCGCCGCGCTGGTTGCCTTCCGCGCGGCGGAAATACGGCAGCACGTCCTGCCAGCCCCAGCCGGTCGCGCCGAGTTGCGCCCACTCATCGTAGTCGCCCGGATGGCCGCGCGTGTAGATCATCGCGTTGATCGCGCTCGAGCCGCCCATCCCGCGCCCGCGCGGCTGGTAGCCGCGGCGGCCGCCGAGGCCCGGCTGCGGCACCGTCTCGTAGCCGTAGTTCGTGCCGAGCTTGAACGGCACGAGCGCCGCGATTCCCACCGGCATGTTGACGAGCAGATTGCGCTCGGTGTGCGAGCCGGCTTCGATCAGCGCGATCGTCGCGTCCGGGCATGCATCGGCGAGGCGGCTGGCGAGACTCGACCCGCCCGATCCTCCGCCAACGATGATGTAGTCGTATTGCATGTCACGTCTCCTTCGTGTCATGAACGGCACCCGGCGCGGCCCGGCTCCCGCTTGTAATGTTCGGGCATTGTAGGAATGGCCGTCGCGCGCGCGGCACGCGGATTCAAGAGCGATTCCTCTAAACGCCCGCGTGATCTAAATTTAAGATGTATCGATTGATTCGACGCGATGCGCCGGCCGCCAGAAGCCGCGCCGTCGCGAAACTGGGGAGACGACGATGCAGCGCGACGTTCTGCAGGCCGTGTGCCGACCGGGTGCGCCCGACGCACCGCGCGCGGCCCGCATTTCATTTCAAACGGCAGCCCGAGCGGTGACGTGCGACACCCTGCGTGCCGCCGATCGAAATCGAACGACGCCGCGCATCGCCGTCCGTTTGGACGGTGGGTCGCACGAGCGGCGCAGCGTGCCGGTGCGCAGGGTGTCGCACGCATCGCGCTGCCCCGCTTCGGTGCGTCGGCAAGCGCGTGCCGCACGGCAGCGCACGGCCGTGAGGAATCGCCTCGAACCGCTCGTGCGCACCGCGCAACCCCGTTTTCGGACACGGACACCGTCGCGCGGATGCGACGCTTGCCGCACGCTTCACCCTGTTTTCGACCGTGCATCGCATCCGGCCCCACGCCGCGCGACGCACGCCATCCTGATCCGCCCTGCCACGCTCGCCGAGCGGGCACGTGCGGCCTGACTGCTGGCCGACGTGCCACGCCCCACTGGAGGACGACATGAAGAACGACCTGCCCGAACTGGCCCCGCAAGCGCTGCCGTCGGTCGACGCACTGACGTCGCTGCTGCACGACCAGCGCGCCGCCTACCTGCGCGCGCCCTACCCGGAATGGGACACCCGCGCGCAGCACCTGCGCGCGCTGCGCACGATGCTGATCGATCACGCGGATGCGCTCGCCGATGCGATCAGCGCCGACTTCGGCCATCGCGCGAAGCAGGAAGTGCTGCTGTCGGAAATCTGGATGGCGAAGGAAGAGATCGACGACGCGCTGAAGCATGGCAAGCGCTGGATGAAGCCGATCCGCAAGCCGATGAACAAGTGGCTGCGGCCGGCGCGCGCAAAGGTGCTGCCGCAGCCGCTCGGCGTGGTCGGGATCGTCGTGCCGTGGAACTATCCGATCCTGCTCGCGGCCGGCCCGCTGATCTGCGCACTCGCGGCCGGCAATCGCGCGATCATCAAGATGTCCGAACTGACGCCGCGCACGGCCGCGTTGTTCGAGCAACTGATCGCGAAGACCTTCTCGCGCGACCACGTCACGGTCGTGAACGGCGATGCGGAAGTCGGCGCCGCGTTCAGCGCGCTGCCGTTCGATCACCTGCTGTTTACCGGCTCGACGCACGTGGGCCGCCACGTGATGCGCGCGGCCGCCGACAACCTCACGCCCGTCACGCTCGAGCTCGGCGGCAAGTCGCCGGCGATCGTCGGCCCGAATGCGCGCTTCGACGCGGCCGTCGACGCGATCATCGGCGGCAAGACGCTCAACGCGGGCCAGACCTGCATCGCACCCGACTACGTGCTGCTGCCGCGCGGGATGGAGGCCGCGTTCATCGAACGCGCGCGGGCGCGCTTCGCGAAGCTGTATCCGGACCTGTCGGCCAACGGCGACTACACGACGATCGTGTCGCCGCGCCATTACGCGCGGCTGCAACAGCTGGCGACCGATGCGCAGGCGGCCGGCGCGCAGCTGCATCCGCTGTCCGATGCGCAGTCCGATCCCGCGTCGCGCCGCTTCGTGCCATGCGCGGTCACGCACGTGCCGGCTGCGTCGCAATTGATGCAGGAGGAAATCTTCGGGCCGTTGCTGCCGCTCGTGCCGTACGAGCGGCTCGACGAAGCGATCGCGTACGTGAATGCGCGGCCGCGGCCGCTCGCGCTGTACCTGTTCGACGAGGATGGCGGCACGATCGACCGCGTGATGCGCGAAACGATCTCGGGCGGCGTGACGGTCAATGACGCGCTGATGCACATCGCGTGCGGCAGCTTGCCGTTCGGCGGCGTCGGTGCGAGCGGGATGGGCGCGTATCACGGCTACGACGGCTTCGTGACGTTCTCGAAGATGAAGCCGGTGCTCATGCAGGCGCGCCTGAATACGCGCGGGCTGATCGCGCCGCCTTATGGCAAGCGCTTCGCCGCCGTGATCAGGATGATGCTGAAGTTCTGAGCGAGGCGAGCCGCACGCCACGTGCGGCGGCCCGCCGGGAAATGCCGTGCGGCGACGCCGCCGCGCGGGCCGTCACCCGTCTCCCGTCACCATCACACGGGCCAGAGCGGCCCTTCCTGCATCGCGCCGATCTGCTCGCGCAGTTCGAGCACGCGTGCTTCCCAGTAGCGATGCGTGTTGAACCACGGGAACGCGGCCGGAAACGCCGGATCGTCCCAGCGGCGCGAGAGCCACGCCGCGTAGTGGATCAACCGCAGCGTGCGCAGCGCTTCGATCAGATGCAGTTCGCGCGGCTCGAATTCGCAGAAGTCCTCATAACCGGCGAGCAGGTCCGCGAGCGCGCGCGACGCGCCTTCGCGATCGCCGGGCAGCAACAACCACAGATCCTGAACCGCGGGCGCCATCCGGCTGTCGTCGAAGTCGACGAAATGCGGGCCCGCGTCGGTCCACAGCACGTTGCTCGGATGGCAATCGCCGTGCGTGCGCAGCAGGCGGATCTCGCCCGCCCGCTCGAACGCGGCTTCGACGCCTTCGAGCGCGAGCGCGACCGCCGTCTCATAGGCGGGCCTGACATCGGCGGGAAGAAAGTCGTGCGCGAGCAGATAGTCGCGCGGCTCGTAACCGAACGTCCGGATGTCGAGCACCGGACGCGCGACGTACGGCTGCGTCGCGCCGGCCGCATGAATGCGGCCGATGAAGCGGCCGAGCCATTCGAGCGTGTCGCTGCGATCGAGATCGGGCGCGCGACCGCCGCGCCGCTCGAAGATCGAGAAGCGGAAGCCGTCGAACGCGTGCAGTGTGCGGCCGTCGAACGCGCGCGCGGGCACCGCCGGAATTTCGCGCGCGGCGAGTTCGGCGACGAACGCGTGTTCTTCGAGGATCGCGTCGTCCGACCAGCGCTCGGGCCGGTAGAACTTCGCGACGACGGGCGGGCCGTCTTCGACGCCGACCTGGTAGACGCGGTTTTCGTAGCTGTTGAGGGCGAGCAGGCGCCCGTCGGTACGCAGCCCGGCAGGCATCAGCACGCTGTCGAGCGCGTCGAGCACGCACTCGGGCGTGAGGCCGGCGAACGGCGGGCCGGCGGGAGCAGCAGGGGCGGAAGTGACGTCTTTCATGCCCCGCATTGTGCCGTCAGCCGCGCCGAAACACGAGCGCCGGTGCGGCACGCGTGCTCAGTGGACCGCGGCGCCGGCCGGCAGCACGGATTCGCCGGTGTCGATCAGGTCTTCGAGAAAGAACGGCTCGGTGTTGAGTTCCTTCGACTCGCCCGGCACGCCCGCGTACCAGGTCACCATGGCCATGTCGCCCAGAACGCGCTGAACGATGCCGCGCGCGCCCTTCGGCACCGCGATATGGGTAGTGCAGACAATCGACCCGACATGCATGATGGTTCCCCACTCTTGAAACTTGAAACCCGGCTCGCTGGCGAGCCGGCAAATGCACGATCCGCGCCGCCCTCACCTGGGTGTTGCGCGTAATCCCATTGTTCACGGTTTATCGAAGCGCGAAAAGAAGAAGAAGCGGGCGAAGTGCCGCGAATTCGTCGTATGTCTCCAATCAACCACTGCGTCGCGCGTGCGCTTGCACACCCGGATACCCCCATCATACCCTGTCGAATGTGACTGTCTGCGAATCCGGCCGGCCATGCGATGCGGATGCGAACGGCGCAATGCGCGCATCGTCCGGCGTTTGCCCGGCCGTCACGAGATTTCGCGTGACCGCATCCCACGGAATCACGCCCGCGGCCGCGCGGCGCAACGCCGCCCCGCCCTGCCTCGAACGCGGCTCGCGCCGTTGCTGGCGCGCAAGCGCCGCGTTGCTGTTCGCGGGTTACGCGACCTTCTCGCGGCTCGACTACGTGCCGCCGCTGCTGCCGGAATTTTCACGCACGTTCGGCGTCAGTCACGCGCAGAGCCGTCTCGCGTGGTCGTTCTCGACGGCCGCGGTCGGCATGGCGCATCGCGCCGAAGCAATGCACCGGGACGGCCTCGGGCTCGCGATCGGGCTCTACTTCTACTCCGGTACGTCGGCGGCAACGCGCTCGGCGGATGACCGCACGCGCGACCGCGGCACCCCGCAGCCGACAGTTGCGGCAGTTGCGCGGGCTCGTCTCGTTGCGGTACCTTTGATGCTCATCCGCGTTCAAGCGCCTTTCGACACGATGCATCCGCTCACGTCCGCTCTCGCAAAATCCCGGCCGCAGTTCGATACGCGGCCGCAGGCGTGCGCGCATCCATCGGTCCTCCCTCCTCCTGTCGCACCGCCGCGCGTCAGCGCCGCGCCGCCCCCGCCGGCGGCACGCGTCGGCTGATCAGCCGGCTTCGCTCTCCGTTTTCCATTCGCCCGTTTGCGGCCGTTCGTGCGTGACCACGCACGGTGCGTTGCTGCGCGCGCGACATGGAACGTTTCGATCCGTTCGACAGGTGGATTCACATGGTTTCGTTCAAACGCGCGCTCGCCGCGCATGGCATCACGTCGCTCTTCGTCCTGCTGTGGAGCAGCGGCGCGATCTTCGCTGAATTCGGTCTGCGTCACGCATCCGCGTTCGTCTTTCTCACCGCACGTTTCGCGCTCGCGTCATTCGTGCTGCTCGTGCTGGCCGTCATGCGCGGACGCTGGCTGCCGCCGCGCGGCGAGCGGCGCATGGCCGTGCTGACCGGCCTGCTGATGATGGGCGGCTATTCGATCTTCTA
Organism: Burkholderia sp. 22313; assembly: GCF_052045245.1. Classification (NCBI taxonomy): domain Bacteria; kingdom Pseudomonadati; phylum Pseudomonadota; class Betaproteobacteria; order Burkholderiales; family Burkholderiaceae; genus Burkholderia; species Burkholderia sp. 22313. The sequence continues at coordinate 72,118 of NZ_JBQEON010000015.1, read as the reverse complement.
CCTGCTCGCGCTCGATCGCGGGATCGCGCCCGGCGTGCTCGCGACGATCCTCGGCGTCCAGCCGATCCTCACGCTCGCGATCGTCGAGCGGCGCTGGCAGCCGATGCGCGTCGCGGGGCTCGGGCTGTCGCTCGCCGGCCTCGCGCTCGTCGTGTGTCGCGGCGTCGGCGGTGCCGCGCTGCCGATCATGGGCATCGCTTGGGCGCTCGCGGCGCTCGTCGCGCTGACCGTCGGCTCGCTGCTGCAAAAGCGCGTGCGCGCGGCACCCGCCGACGTGCTGCCGCTGCAGAACGCGATCGGCCTCGCGCTGTGCGCGGCGATCCTGCCGTTCCGGCCGATGTCGCTCGACGCCGGCTGGGCGTTCGTCGTGCCGCTGCTGTGGCTCGGCATCGTGATCTCGGTGATCGCGCAACTGCTGTTCTACCGGTTGATGCAGCGCGGCGATCTCGTCAACGTGACGAGCCTGTTCTATCTCGTGCCCGTCGTCACCACGTTGATGGACGCCGTCTGGCTCGGCAACCGGCCCGAACCGCTCGCGCTCGCCGGCATGGGGGCGATCGTCGCCGGGCTCGCGCTGGTGTTCCGCACGCCGGCCGTTCGCACGCAACCCGATCGCGCGTAAGCGGACGGGCCGCCGCGCTCGCGGGTGCGGCGGCCCGTCTCGAATACGTACGACGTTTCCGCGCAAAACGAAAGGAACAGGAAAGATTTGCGCAAGGCGTTCGTCCAGTTCGCGGAAAAAATGCAGAATTCCGCGGGTTTTCCGCAGACTTTTAATGGTTCGGATAGCGAAAAACGACGCGCGTTTGCCTATACTCGAACTGTCCGCCCCGCTCGCAATCGGGTCGGCTCAACGATGAGAAATGCCCGGCATGGGGCTGGAAGAGGTGTGTACGCCTGTTCCGGCTGACTACGGAGACACGCATGACGACCTATTTCACGATCGGCGACTTCATCCTGTTGATTCCGATGGCGCTGGCCGGAGCGCTATTCCTCGGCGCGGTGCCGTGTGCCACCGAATTCCGCCACAACCTGCTGCGCGTGCTCGGTGTCATCCTCGGCCTCGGCGTGGCGGTTTTGCTCGTCGAAGGCCTGCCTGCGCTGATCTAGCGACCCGTTTCCGCACGCCCGTCACGTCGCTGCACCGCAGCGACATGACGGCTTGCTTGCGTGCGCCGCGCTACGGCATGCGATCGTTCGCATTCCGTAGCAACTGCCGTTGACGCCGGTCAGATCGCCTGGTCGGTGGACGGTTTTTCCCACAGATTGATGCCGCCTTCGGTCGCGTAGCGATCGATCTCCGCGAGTTCTTCCGCCGAGAATTCGAGGTTCTTCAGCGCGCCGACGTTTTCACGCACCTGCTCCGCACGGCTCGCGCCGATCAGCGCGGAGCTCACGCGGCCATGGCGCAACACCCATGCGAGCGCCATCTGCGCGAGGCTCTGCCCGCGCCGCTCGGCGATGCCGTTGAGCTTGCGCACGTGCTCGAGGTTGTCCGCGCTCAGGTGATCCTGCTTCAGCGAACCGCCACCCGGCTTGTTCACGCGCGCATCGGCCGGCACGCCGTTCAGGTATTTCGACGTCAGCAGCCCCTGCGCGAGCGGCGTGAACGCGATGCTGCCCGTGCCGATGTCGTCGAGCGTGCCGAGCAGATCCTGCTCGATCCAGCGGTTCAGCATGTTGTACGACGGCTGGTGGATCAGCAGCGGCACCTTGTACTGCGCGAGCAGTTCGGCCATCTCGCGCGTCTTCGCAGCCGAATACGACGAGATGCCGATGTACAGCGCCTTGCCCTGCTGCACGGCCGACGCGAGTGCGCCGGCCGTCTCCTCGAGCGGCGTGTGCGCGTCGAAGCGGTGCGAATAGAAGATGTCGACGTAGTCGAGGCCCATCCGTTGCAGGCTCTGGTCGAGGCTCGCGAGCACGTACTTGCGCGATCCGCCGCCGCTGCCGTACGGCCCCGGCCACATGTCCCAGCCGGCCTTCGTCGAGATCAGCAGCTCGTCGCGGTACGGCCGGAAATCTTCCTTCAGCAGCCGGCCGAAGTTGGTTTCGGCGCTGCCGTACGGCGGCCCGTAGTTGTTCGCGAGATCGAAATGATTGATGCCAAGGTCGAACGCGGTGCGCAGGATGTCGCGCTGCGTCGCGATCGGCGTCGAGTCGCCGAAGTTGTGCCACAGGCCGAGCGACAGGGCGGGCAGTTTGAGCCCGGACTTGCCGCAGGTGCGGTATTGCATGTCGGCATAACGTTCGGAAGCTGCTTCGTAGGCCATGGATCGGTTCCGTCAGGACGTCGAGGAAGGGACGCGCGCCGCACGCGAACTGCGTGCCGGCGGCGAAGGAAACATACGACGGCTATGGTAACGAACGTGGCCGAAGCGCGCACGGCAATGGACGCGGCCGTGCGCGTCGCCTACACTGCGGCGTCTCGAATCATCGTTACAGCGAGGTTGGTATGTCCCGGGCTATCTCGGTTGCGCTGCTCGTCGGCGGCGTCGTGCTGCTGTATTTCGGCGGTCTGTCGTTTCATTCGATCAACGACGACGTGTCGCGCTTCTTCACCGGCTCGCCCGCGACGAAGACGATCCTGCTGATCGCCGGCGGCGCCGTCGCCATGCTGATCGGCCTGATCGGCCTCGCGATGCCGGCCGGCAAGCGCTGATCGCGCGGCCGCGCGCCCCGCCACCGCCCGCATCACACGATCGGGCCACGCCAAACGCAACGGGCGGCCAGGCCGCCCGTTGCTTCATTCGCCAACGCGGCCTCACTGCCGAGCCGCCGTCCGCGATCGCCGCCGCTTCGGCGCCGGCGCATCGCCGCGCTAGAACTGCACTTCCGGCTTCGTCGCCGAACGCGTGCCCGGCACCGGCCGGTTGCTCAGGCCGTGATACGTATAGACGAGCGAGAACTTCACCTGGTCGGAGCGATTCTGCCCCGCCGAATGCAGCGTGTTGCAGTGGAAGAACACGACGTCGCCCGTCTGGAGCGGCGGGCAGGTGGCCGCGTCGATCATCTTGCGGTTCTCCGGCAGGTCGCTGCGGAAGAACTTCGCGTCGTCGAACGCTTCCGGCCCGAATTCGGCCGTATGCGAACCCGGCACCAGCCAGAGCGCGCCGTTTTCGTTCGTTTCCGGCCCGAGCGCGAGCCACACCGACACCATGTCCGCCCGTTCGAACGACCAGTAGCGAAAATCGCGATGCCAGCCCGTCAGGCTGCCGTACGCGGGGTGCTTCGTCATCATGCAGTTGTGATGCGTGCGCGACAGTACCGGCTGCTCGCCGAAGTACTCGCGCATCCACGCGCCGATTTCGGGTGCGATCGCGCGCTCGGCGAACGCCGGATCGCGCGAGTAGGCGTCCAGCAGCCGCCGCACCGTATGCCCGCCCGGCGCGTGCTTCGACTCGGGCGCGCCCGGATAGCGCAAATCCGCCTCGAACTCGATCGGCTCCGCCGCTTCCTGCAACTGGCGCTCCGCGATGCGCTTGAGCGCCGCGCACTGTGCTTCGCTCACGAGGCCACGCGCAACGACGAAGCCGCGTTCGCGCAATTCCGCGACTTGCGCGCGGATCGATTCCGACTGCAATGGAGACGACATGGGATGCCAGACGTTTATTGTGTGAATGTGACGATTGTAAATCGGCGCCGGATGACGCGAACAGCACCATTGTCGTGCGCAGGGGCATGCCAATTGCCGATTTGATCTGGCGCAAGGGAACTGTACGGCGCGGCGCGAGCCTCAGCGACAGGCGGTATGCGGCAACACGCTTGCGGCACGAGGGTTTATCGCGACTTTTACCCGTCATGAAACCCTTGTAGCCTGTCGCGGCCTGTCAATTCTGGCGGGCGCGGCGCGCAGCGACATTCGGTAAGATGCGTTGCGCCATCCGAGGCCGTTCATACCAGTGCGCTCTTCAAGGGCGCCATCCATACAAGCGAAGCATCGTTCACATGCCATTCCGTCTGACTTCCCGTCTCAGCCGCGCTGCGAAGCGCGTCGTGCCCGCCACGCCCGCCCGCTCGCTGCGCCATCATCGCGCCCGCGCGCAGGCACTCGCGGAGCATACGCACGCACATAGCCGGCTGGACGGCATCCGCGCGTGGTTCCACGCGTTCTTCTCGATGATGAGCGCGCAGGCGTTCGCACGCCGCGCCGGCCTGCGCTCGCTGCTGCAGAAGCCGTCGTCGCTGCGCGCGCTTGCGCTGCGCCGCACGCTGGGCCCGCAGCGCCGCGTCAACCGCCCGCGCCGCCTCGCGGCCAGCAACGGCTGGTTCGGCTTCGGCGCCCGCTGAAGTCCTCGATGAACCATAAAAAAACCCCGGCATGCCGGGGTTTTTCGTTTCGGGCAGACGACGCTTACGCGACGCGTGCCGTCGGCTCCACGCCGGCCGCTTCGGCCAGTGCGAGTGCCTTGTCGGTTGCTTCCCACGAGAATTCCGGCTCTTCGCGGCCGAAGTGGCCGTACGCTGCCGTCTTCTCGTAGATCGGGCGCAGCAGGTCGAGCATCTTGATGATGCCCTTCGGACGCAGGTCGAAATGCTCGCGCACGAGCTTCGTGATCACTGCATCCGACACGCGGCCCGTGCCGAACGTGTTGACCATCACCGAGGTCGGCTCGGCCACGCCGATCGCGTACGACACCTGGATCAGCGCGCGCGACGCGAGGCCCGCTGCAACGATGTTCTTCGCGACGTAGCGACCGGCATACGCTGCCGAACGGTCGACCTTCGACGGATCCTTGCCCGAGAACGCGCCGCCGCCGTGCGGTGCGGCACCGCCGTACGTATCGACGATGATCTTGCGGCCCGTCAGGCCGCAGTCGCCCTGCGGGCCGCCGATCACGAACCGGCCGGTCGGGTTCACCAGGAACTTGATGTCGCCCTTGATCAGGTCGGCCGGCAGCGTCGGCTTGATGATTTCCTCGATCACGGCTTCGCGCAGCGCCGGCAGTTCGATGTCCGGTGCGTGCTGCGTGGACAGCACGACGGTGTCGATCGAATCCGGGCGGCCGTCAACGTAGCGGACCGTGACCTGCGACTTCGCGTCCGGACGCAGCCACTGCAGGCGGCCGTCGCGGCGCAGGCTGGCCTGGCGCTCGACGAGGCGGTGCGACAGGTAGATCGGCAGCGGCATCAGTTCCGGCGTTTCGTCGCATGCGTAGCCGAACATCAGGCCCTGGTCGCCCGCGCCTTGATCGAGGTTGTCGTCATGGGCACGGTCAACGCCCTGGGCGATGTCCGGCGACTGCTTGTCGTACGCGACCAGCACCGCGCAACCCTTGTAGTCGATGCCGTATTCGGTGTTGTCGTAACCGATGCGCTTGATGGTGTCACGCGCGATCTGGATGTAATCGATGTTGGCCGTCGTGGTGATTTCACCGGCCAGCACGACGAGACCCGTGTTGCACAGCGTTTCAGCCGCAACGCGGGAATATTTGTCCTGCTCGAGGATGGCGTCGAGAATCGCGTCCGAGATTTGGTCCGCGACTTTGTCCGGATGGCCTTCAGAGACGGATTCGGACGTGAAGAGATAATCGTTTGCCACTTTTTCAGGCTCCTGTGTGGTTACGGTCGGTTTCACGTAGCCAGCTTCGGTAGGCCTGAAGCGGCGACGCTTTAGCGGATTACCAGAACCGGGCAGCGCGCTTCACGCCAGCCGGCTTCGCCCCGCAAGTTGTCAGTTAACTCGGCGAAGCCCGTATTATAGCGGCTTTCGTGAATTGTCACAGAGCGCCACTCGTGCTGCATCGTCCACTGTCCTACCCCCCTGTTCGCAACGTGCCGGCCAGCCGGCCCCACGGAGATTCCGCATGCTAGGCCGCCTCGGCACGCACCTCGCCATCGGCTTTCTGAAGCTGCTCGCCCTGCTGCCGTACGGCTTGACCGCACGGTTGGGCGATGGCCTCGGCTGGCTGCTGTACCAGATTCCCAGCCGGCGAAAGCGCATCGTACATATCAATCTGAAACTCTGCTTCCCCGACTGGAGCGACGAGCGGCGCGAGGAAGTGGCGGGCCTGCATTTCCGCCATGCGATCCGCAGCTACGTCGAGCGCAGCTACCAGTGGTTCGCGTCGGAACAGGCCTACCGCAAGCTGTTTACGGTCGAAAGCGAGGTTGACCTCAGCGATCCGGACATGCCGCCGACGCTCTTGCTCGGGTTCCATTTCGTCGGCATCGAGGCCGGTTCGATGGCGATCAACCTTGCACTCGGCCGCACGTGCGGCTCGCTCTACACGCCGATGAAGAGCCCGGAGATCGAAGCCGCGGCCAAGGCCGGCCGCAGCCGCTTCGGCGCGGAACTCGCGAGCCGGGCCGACAGTGCGCGAACCGTGCTGCGGTGGCTGCGCGACCGCAAGCCCGTGATGCTCGGCGCCGACATGGACTACGGGCTGCGCAACTCGACGTTCGTGCCCTTTTTCGGCGTGCCGGCCTGCACACTGACGGCCGTCGGCCGGTTCGCAAAGACCGGGCACGCGCAGGTTCTGCCCTTTATCGGCGAGGTGCTGCCGAACTACAAGGGCTACCGGCTAAAGGTGTTCAAGCCGTGGGACAACTACCCGACAGGCGACGACGACACCGACGCACGGCGGATGAACGCATTCCTCGAGGAACAGATTCCGCTCATGCCCGAGCAGTATTACTGGGTGCACAAGCGCTTCAAGACCCGCCCGCCCGGCGAGCCGAGCCTCTACTGAGTCGTACCCGCAGGCGCGCCGTCAGATGCGCGCCTGCACTCTCGCCACCTTCGGCATGCCTTTCGCGCGCGCCTGCCAGAGATCGTAGGCGCACTGCTGCGCGAGCCACAGATCCGCCTTTCCGCCGTTTTCCTCGCCCAGCCACGCTTCGAGACGCAGTGCCATTTCAGGCGAAATGCCGGCATGGCCGTGCAGGATGCGCGACAGCGCTGCACGCGTGACGCCGAGTTGCGCGGCGGCATCGGTGACGGTCAGGCCAAGCGCCGGCAACACGTCGTCGCGCAGCGTCTCGCCCGGATGGGGCGGATTGAAAATGCGAGTCATGGCGTTGAATGACCTCAGTGATAGTCTTGATAGTCGACCAGGACGACATCGGGCCCCTCGAACCGGAATGTCAGGCGCCAGTTGACGCTCACGCCCACCGAGTAGTAGCCGTCCAGCCCGCCTGCCAGGCCGTGAAAGCGCCAGCCCGGCAAGTTCATGTCGAACGGCTCGCTCGCCACGTCGAGACGGGCGAGCTGGCGCCGCAACCTCGGGGCATGATCCGGCCGGACCCCCGCCCGGCTCCCGTTCACGAAAAACGCTTCCAGCCCCTTGTGCCGCCATGACTTGATCATGGGCCTCCCACACGCGAGTGCGATATCGACGGCATGGCGTATAGCCACACTATACGAATCGCCTGATTGATCCGTCAATTTGACCGGTACGAAAACACGCACGCGGCTCATCCCGTGCGCGGGCAACGCCCGGACTTGCGCCACCGGTTCGCCTGCACGGCCGACGCTCGCCGCACCGCATCGTGTCAATCTGCCCGAGCGCCGCCCGCACAACCAGTCAGCCGATCGGCCGGCCCCGCCCCGCTCCGCCGCGCGAACGACGCCCCGCCCCCCGTCCGCGCAGGACGCCCCTGTCGGCTGCATGTATCATTTGCGGTTGAGATCAGCACGACGAACGACGCTGCCCGGCAGGGCGGCATGCCGCGCGAATCGTGCCGACCGCCTTGTTCGCCATGGAATTCCGGACCCAGTGAAACTCTCGTTCACCAAGATGCACGGCGCGGGCAACGACTTCGTCGTGCTCGACGGCTATTCGCGCGCGTTGCCGCCGCTCACCGACGCGCAGGTGCGCGCGCTCGCCAACCGACACTTCGGCATCGGCGCCGACCAGTTGCTGCTCGTCGAGAAAGCGACCGTCGACGGCGCGGATTTCAAGTACCGGATCTTCAATTGCGACGGCGGCGAGGTCGAACACTGCGGCAACGGCGCACGCTGCTTCGTGAAATTCGTCAGCGACCGTGGCCTGACCGACAAGCGCAGCGTGCGCGTGGAGGTGATGAAGGGCCTGATCACGCTGACGATGCAGGACAACGGCGAAGTCGTCGTCGACATGGGCGCGCCCGTGTTCGCGCCGGCGCAGGTGCCGTTCGATGCAGCGGGGCTCGACGGTCGGACCGACGGCCGCGACACGCTGTGGCCGCTCGACGTCGGCGGCCACACGCGCTGGATCTCGACGGTGTCGATGGGCAACCCGCACGCGGTGCAGGTCGTCGACGACGCCGAAGCGTATCCGGTGCTGGAGGAGGGCCCGCTGATCGAGCGCCATGCCCGCTTCCCGCAGCGCGTGAACGCCGGCTTCATGCAGATCGTGTCGCGCAACGAGGTGAAGCTGCGCGTGTACGAACGCGGCGCGGGCGAGACGCTCGCGTGCGGCACCGGCGCCTGCGCGGCGGTGGCGGCCGGCATCCGGCGCGGCCTGCTCGATTCGCCGGTGACGGTGCACACGCACGGCGGCACGCTGACGATCGGCTGGGACGGCGCGCGCGACGAAACCGCCGCGCTGACGATGGCCGGGCCCGCCGCGACCGTGTTCGAAGGCGAGATCGACCTGAACGTCTGACCCTTCAATGTCCTGATAACTGAACGCTCCAGCCACATGAACGATCGCGAAGTCGCCGACTACCTGCTCGCCAATCCCGAATTCTTCGCGCAACACGCGGAACTGCTCGCGACGATCCGCCTCGCGAACCCGCACGGCAAGGCCGCGATCTCGCTGCAGGAGCGGCAGATGGAGATGCTGCGCGACAAGAACAAGCATCTCGAGCGCCGGCTCGCCGAACTCGTGCGCTACGGCCACGAGAACGACAGCCTGTCCGCGAAGTTCAGCCGCTGGACCGCACGCGTGATCGCGGAACGCGATCCGTACGCGCTGCCCCGGACGATCGCCGGCGGCATCGCCGACGTGTTCGACGTGCCGCAGACGGCGCTGCGCGTGTGGGACGTCGCCGACACCTACGCGCAGGCCGATTTCGCGCGCCAGGTGGGCGAGGAAGTGCGCCTGTTCACGAACGGCCTGTCGACGCCGTACTGCGGCGCGAACACCGGCTTCGAAGCGGCCCAGTGGCTCGCGCCCGCGCTCGCGGCGCCGGCGGCGAATGCCGCTGCGGAAGGCGCCGAAGCCGCGCCGGCCGGCGACGGCTCGGCCACGTCGGTCGCGCTGCTCGCGCTGCGTGCGCCGCTCGCCGGCAACGATGCGCCCGCGTTCGGCCTGCTCGTGCTCGGCTCGCCCGATCCGCGCCGCTTCCACGACGGCATGGCCACCGACTTCCTCGCGCAGATCGCGACGCTCGCCAGCGCCGCGCTGACGCGCCTGCTGCCGCACTGATGTCGCACCCGCGATGACCGACGATCCGATCGCCGCCTACCTGTCGAACCTGAAACACGTCAGGCAGTTGTCGGAACACACGCTGCGTGCGTACACGCACGAACTCGACGAACTGACGAAGCTCGCCGCCGGCCGCCCGCTCGACGCGCTGACGGCCGCCGACATGCGCGGCGCGGTCGCGCGCGCGCATGCGGGCGGACTGTCCGCGCGCTCGATTTCGCACCGGCTGTCCGCGTGGCGGGCGTTCTACCGCTGGCTCGCGCAGCGCATCGAGATGCCCGCGAATCCCGTCGCCGCGGTGCGCGCGCCGAAGCGCCCGAAGACCCTGCCGAAGGCGCTGTCGGTCGACGACGCATCGGCGCTGATGGACGCCCCGCTCGCCGGCACGACCGAAGGCATCCGCGATCACGCGATCCTCGAGCTGTTCTATTCGTCGGGGCTGCGCCTCGCCGAACTCGTCGGGCTCGACGTCATGTACACGCAGGCCGACGGCTACCGCTCGGCCGGCTGGCTCGACCTCGCCGAAGCCGAAGTCACCGTGCGCGGCAAGGGCAACAAGGAACGCAAGGTGCCGGTCGGCCGCAAGGCGATCGACGCGCTGAACGCGTGGCTCGCGGTGCGCGGCGAATTCGTGAAGCACGATCCGCATCCGCTGTTCGTGTCGGTGCGCGGCAACCGGATGGCGCCGGGCGTCGTGCGCGACCGCGTGAAGCGGGCGGCGCTGGCCGCGGGCATCCCCGCCAACGTCCACCCGCACGTGCTGCGCCACTCGTTCGCGACGCACGTGCTGCAGTCGAGCGGCGACCTGCGCGCGGTGCAGGAGCTGCTGGGCCACGCGAGCGTCGCCGCGACGCAGGTCTATACGTCGCTCGACTTCCAGCATCTCGCGAAGATTTACGACAGCGCGCATCCGCGCGCGAAGAAGCGCGACTGACGCGCGCCCCGTATGACCCGCCGTGCGTGGCGACCGGCCACGGCCGGCGTCGTCCGCGGCCCTTTTCCATCCGATCATGCAAACCGTCACCCTCAAACCGTCCAAGGAAAAGTCGCTGCTGCGCCGGCATCCGTGGGTCTATGCCAATGCGATCGACCGCGTCGACGGCACACCCGCGCCGGGCGCGACCGTGCTCGTGCGCGCGCACGACGGCCGCTTCCTCGCGCGCGGCGCGTACAGCCCGCAGTCGCAGATCCGCGTGCGGGTATGGAGCTTCGACGAGAACGAACCGATCGATCACGTGTTCTTCAAGCGCCGTGTGCAGCGCGCGGTCGCGCATCGCACGACGATGGTGTCGGGCACCGACGCGGTACGGCTCGTGTTCGGCGAGGCCGACGGGCTGCCGGGGCTGATCGTCGACTACTACATCGCGGACACGGCCGAGCCGGACGCCGCACCGCGCGGCCAGCTCGTGTGCCAGTTCATGGCCGCGGGCGTCGAGGCATGGAAGGACGCGATCGTCGCCGCGCTCAGCGGCGCGACCGGCTGCCCGAACGTGTATGAGCGCTCGGACGTGTCGATCCGCGACAAGGAAGGGCTCGAGCAGACGACCGGCGTGCTCGCCGGCGACGCGCCGCCCGCGACGCTGATCGCGACCGAAAACGGCGTGCGCTATCACGTCGACGTGCCGAACGGCCACAAGACGGGCTTCTACGTCGACCAGCGCGACAACCGCGCGCTCGTCGCGCAATACGCGGACGGCCGCGACGTGCTCAACTGCTTCTGCTACACGGGCGGCTTCTCGCTCGCGGCGCTCAAGGGCGGCGCGAAACGCGTCGTGTCGATCGACTCGTCGGGCGACGCGCTCGCGCTCGCGCGGCAGAACGTCGTGGCCAACGGCTTCGACGCCGAACGCGCGACCTGGCTCGACGCGGACGCGTTCAAGACGCTGCGCCGCCTCGTCGACGAAGGCGAGCGTTTCGACCTGGTCGTGCTCGATCCGCCGAAGTTCGCGCCGACCCGCGACAGCGTCGACCGCGCGTCGCGCGCCTACAAGGACATCAACCTGAGCGGCTTCAAGCTGCTGCGTCCGGGCGGCCTGCTGTTCACGTACTCGTGCTCGGGCGCGATCGACATGGACCTGTTCCAGAAGATCGTCGCGAGCGCGGCCGCCGATGCGAAGGTCGACGCGCGGATCCTGAAGCGGCTCGGCGCGGGCGTCGATCACCCGCTGCTCGCGGCCTTCCCGGAAGGTGAATATCTGAAAGGCCTGCTGTTGCAAATCGTCTGATCGCCCCGATCTACGCGCACACCCGCATCCGCCGGCCCTGCCCGCTGGCGGAACCGCGCTCGAGCCTGTCGTCCGGACGACGGGCGAGGGCTTGACAGGTATGTTTCAATGGATGGTTGTACGCCCCGGCTCGCGAGTCGATGGCGCGACGCACACATCCTGGTTTTGACCCCGATTCACGAACCACAGGCGACCGACATGGCCACTCCCGTCACCATCCTTACCGGCTTCCTCGGCAGCGGCAAGACGACCCTGCTCAAGCGCATCCTGAACGAACAGCACGGCATGAAGATCGCCGTGATCGAAAACGAATTCGGCGAAGAGAACATCGACAACGAGATCCTCGTTCAGGATTCGAACGAGCAGATCATCCAGATGAGCAACGGCTGCATCTGCTGCACGATCCGCGGCGACCTCGCACGCGCGCTCGGCGATCTGGCCGCGAAGAAGCGCGAAGGCAAGCTCGACTTCGACCGCATCGTGATCGAAACGACCGGTCTCGCAAACCCGGGCCCGGTCGCGCAGACGTTTTTCATCGACAGCGAGATCGCCGACGATTTCCTGCTCGACGCCGTCATCACGCTGGTCGATGCGAAGCACGCGAACGCGCAGCTCGACGAACACGAAGTGGTGCAGCGCCAGGTCGGCTTCGCCGATCGCCTGTTCATCACGAAGTCGGACCTCGTCGACGACCAGGCCGTCGCCGCGCTCAAGCACCGCCTGATGCACATGAACCCGAAGGCGACGATCAAGGTCGTGAACTTCGGTGAAGCCGACATCAAGGAAATCTTCGACCTGCGCGGCTTCAACCTGAACGCGAAGCTCGAGATCGATCCGGACTTCCTCGCCGAGGACGACCACGCGCACCATCACCACGATCACGACCATGACCACGATCACGCGCATTGCGACCACGATCACGGTCAATGCGCGCACGATCACGACCATGGCCACCATCACCACGCGCACCACGACGACAAGATCAAGTCGTTCGTGTACCGCAACGACCGCCCGTTCGACCCGAACAAGCTCGAAGACTTCCTCGGCGGCATCCTGCAGATCTACGGGGAACGGATGTTGCGCTACAAGGGCGTGCTGTACATGAAGGGCGTCGACCGCAAGGTCGTGTTCCAGGGCGTGCACCAGATGATGGGCAGCGACCTCGCGGCGAAGTGGCTGCCGGTCGAAAAGAAGACCAACAAGATGGTCTTCATCGGCGTCGACCTGCCGCAGGACCTGATCACCGACGGTCTCGACGCCTGCCTCGCCTGAGCGTTCGGGGCCGCATCGCGCGCCCTCCATGCGGCCGCCTTCACGGGCGGCCGCGGCGCTTGGAAGGCGCCTTTTCCGGGAAGGGTGTCGCCGTCATCGCTTTTTCCCGATTTGCGCGTTATATTTTCTAGATATTGGCGCAGCTGACGGGGATCGACCCGATACGGCGCCCGCTTGCGATTCAGTTACAATACGTGCCCGCTGGAGTACGGCAACAAACAGGCCCGGTTCTTGCTGAACCAGTTTTCCGGGCATCGCAACCGCGCCGGATCGCCCATCCGCCACCCGGCCGCGGCCGATGCGATCTGCCGCGCAGCACCGGTTCGCCGCGCGCGCAAATCCGCGCCAGGCCTATCCTGGTATTTGAGAACCGGTTTTCCAGAGGCTTTCGGCCCCGCGGCGGCAAATCGCAAATGATTGCAAGCGCAGTTGCGGGTAATCCCAAAGTGCAGGCACTATCTCCTGATTTGCCGCACATTGAAGAAGCAAGCAGATGACGAAGAAACTCTTGACCGAAGCCGAAATCCTGAAGATGAGCGACAAGGATTACATGAATGAGGATCAGCTCGCCTTCTTCAAAAATCGGCTCGAACAGTTGCAGGCGGACATCCTCAAGAATGCAGGCCAGACGACCGAGAACCTGCGCGAGACGGTGATCGTGCCCGACCCCGCCGATCGCGCGACGATCGAGGAAGAGCACGCGCTCGAGCTGCGTACGCGCGATCGCGAACGCAAGCTCCTCAAGAAGGTTCAGCAGTCGCTCGCCCGCATCGATTCCGGCGATTACGGCTGGTGTGAGGAAACCGGCGAACCGATCGGCATCCCGCGCCTGCTCGCGCGGCCGACGGCCACGCTGTCGCTCGAGGCGCAAGAGCGCCGCGAGCTGCGCCAGAAGCTGTTCGGCGACTGATCGAGCGGCGTTCCGCTCAGACACGCTGCTTCCCGAAAGCGCGCGGCCGGCCNNNCGCGCGCTTTTTGTTTTTCCGGCACCGGTTCCCGGCCGGACGATTTGCCTCCCCTCTTGATATCCCGGCGCCCGCCCTAAAATGAAACGGACGCGCGCCGGGCCGCTCCCCGGCGCACTGCGATTCATGCGGCGGCGCCCCGCGCCGCCCGACTCTTCCCCGTTTTTCTCAAGGAACGCAGATGGAGCAATTTCACGGCACGACCATCGTTTCGGTCCGGCGCGGCGACAAGGTCGCGCTTGGCGGCGACGGCCAGGTAACCCTCGGCAACATCGTCATGAAGGGTGGCGCGCGGAAAGTGCGGCGGATCTACAACAACCAGGTACTGGTCGGATTCGCGGGCGGCACCGCCGATGCGTTCTCGCTGCTCGATCGCTTCGAAGCGAAGCTCGAGAAGCACCAGGGCAACCTGACCCGCGCGGCCGTCGAGCTCGCGAAGGACTGGCGCACCGACCGGATGCTGCGCCGCCTCGAGGCGATGCTGATCACGGCCGATGCCACCACCACGCTCGTGATTACCGGCAACGGCGACGTGCTCGACCCGGAAGGCGGGATCTGCGCGATCGGTTCGGGCGGTGCGTACGCGCAGGCCGCGGCCCGCGCGCTCGTCGAGAACACCGAGCTGTCGCCGCGCGAGATCGTGGAGAAGTCGCTCGGCATCGCCGGCGACATGTGCATCTACACGAACCACAACCGCATCATCGAAACGATCGAGTAAGGACCGCACCATGAGCACCATGACCCCTGCCGAGATCGTCTCGGAACTCGACAAGCACATCATCGGCCAGGCCAACGCGAAGAAGGCCGTCGCGGTCGCGCTGCGCAACCGCTGGCGCCGCCAGCAGGTCGCCGACCCGCTGCGCCAGGAAATCACGCCGAAGAACATCCTGATGATCGGGCCGACGGGTGTCGGCAAGACCGAGATCGCGCGCCGCCTCGCGAAGCTCGCCGATGCGCCGTTCATCAAGATCGAAGCGACCAAGTTCACCGAAGTCGGCTACGTCGGCCGCGACGTCGACAGCATCGTGCGCGACCTGATCGAGATCTCGGTCAAGCAGACGCGCGAAACCGAGATGCGCAAGGTGCGCAGCAAGGCGACCGACCAGGCGGAAGACCGCATCCTCGATCTCCTGCTGCCGCAACCGCGCGCGGTGGGCTTCGGCGGCAACGCCGATCACGCGAACGACGACAACAACGCGACGCGCCAGACCTTCCGCAAGCGCCTGCGCGAAGGCCAGCTCGACGACAAGGAAATCGAGCTCGACCTCGAGCAGCCGTCGGCCGGCATGGACATCATGGCGCCGCCGGGGATGGAAGAGATGACCGAGCAGATCCGCTCGATGTTCTCGAACCTCGGCAGCGGCAAGAAGCAGCGCCGCAAGGTGAAGATCAAGGAAGCGCTGAAGCTGCTGACCGACGAGGAAGCGGCGAAGATGCTCAACGACGAGGAAGTGAAGACGAAGGCCGTGCAGAACGTCGAGCAGAACGGCATCGTGTTCCTTGACGAGATCGACAAGATCACGTCGCGCAACAACGAAGGCAGCGGCGGCGAAGTGTCGCGCCAGGGCGTGCAGCGCGACCTGCTGCCGCTCGTCGAAGGCACGACGGTCAACACGAAGTACGGGATGGTGAAGACCGATCACATCCTGTTCATCGCGAGCGGCGCGTTCCACCTCGCGAAGCCGAGCGACCTGATTCCCGAACTGCAGGGCCGCTTCCCGATCCGCGTCGAGCTCGACTCGCTGTCGGTGAACGACTTCGAGGCGATCCTCGTCGCGACCGACGCGAGCCTCGTCAAGCAGTACCAGGCGCTGCTCGCCACCGAAGACGTGCAGCTCGAGTTCGCCGAAGACGGCATCCGCCGCCTGGCCGAGATCGCATATGCGGTCAACGAGAAGACCGAGAACATCGGCGCGCGCCGGCTGTACACGGTGATCGAGAAGCTGCTCGAGGAAGTGTCGTTCTCGGCCGGCAACCACGCCGGCGAGCGCGTGACGATCGACGCGAAGTATGTCGACCGTGCGCTCGGCGAAGTGTCGCAGGACGAGGACCTGTCGCGCTACGTGCTGTAACGCGCGCGGCGTCGAATGCGAAACGGGCGGCCCGGCGGGCCGCCCGTTTTCGTTGGTGCGGCCGGCCGACGCTGCCCGCGCGGCTTACTGTCGTACCGGCTTCTTCGCGAGCTTGCGCTGCAGCGTGCGGCGGTGCATGTTCAGTGCCCGCGCGGTGGCCGAGATGTTGTTGTTGTTCTCCGCGAGCACGCGCTGGATGTGCTCCCATTCGAGCCGGTCGACCGACAGCACGACCGGATTCTCGAGCGCCTCGTCGGCCTGGACTTCGCTGGCGTTGGTCTGCAGCGCGGCGAGGATCGATTCGATGTTCGCGGGCTTCGCGAGATAGTTGTCGGCGCCTTCCTTCACGGCCTGCACGGCGGTCGCGATGCTCGCGTAGCCCGTCAGCACGAGAATGCGCGCGTCGGGTTGCAGGTCGCACAGCGGCGCGATCAGGCTCAGGCCCGAATCCTCGCCGAGATGCAGGTCGACAGTGATGAACTGGAACTTGCCGCCGGCCGCGAGCCGCAGCGCCGCCTCCTTGTCGTGCGCCTGCTGGACCGCGTAGCCGCGGCGCTCGAGGCCGCGCGCGAGCGTACCCGCGAACACCTCGTTGTCGTCGATCACCAGGAAATTGTTCTCGCTCATGTGGTTTCTCCGTCTACGTGTTGGTTGAGGCGGCCGGTGCCGCGATGCGCGCCACCGGCAGGCGCAGCACGGCGCGCGTGCCGCGGCCGGGCGCACCGGCCGGGCGGCTGTCCGGCGCAGCGGCCGCTCGTTCGGTCGCGCGCTGGCCCGACGACGCTGCGGCGTGACCATTCGCGGCGGCGCCCGCGCGCCCGTTGCCGCCGGCCGTGCGCGGCGTGACATCGGACAGCTCGATCTCGCCGCCGAGGCGCACGGCCGCGCTGAACGCAAGGTACAGGCCGACCCCGTGCCCGCCCTGCGTGCTGTCGACCGGCATCGCGCCGAGCGATTCGCGCAACGCGGCCGGAATGCCCGGGCCGTCGTCGCATACTTCGAATTCGATCTGGTCGGCCGCCCGCTCGTGGTGCGCGAGCTTCGCGGCCAGCGTCACGCGATGCGGGCTTGCCCGCGCGGCGTTGTCGAGCAGGATCGTCAGGATCTGGCCGGCGGCGACCGTATCGTCGAGCGCGACGCCCGACGGCCGCGCGCCGAGCAGTTCGAACTGCACGTGCGGGTGCCGCAGGCGCCAGTGCTCGACGAACGTGTCGAGCCAGTCGTCCACCGGCTGGCGGCTCGCCGGCGCACTCGCGCGGCTGCGCAGGCGCGCGAGCGCCGACGTGCAGAGCGTCATCTGTTCTTCCAGCACCTTCAGGTCGGCCTCGTAGCGCGCAAGCCCCGGATCGGCGCGTGCCGCGTCGCGCAGTTCCTCCGCGAGCATCGCGATCGTCGACAGCGGCGTGCCCATCTCGTGCGCGACAGTGGCAGCCTGCACGCCGAGCGCGACCGCCCGCTCGTCGCGCAGCAGGTGCGCCTGCGCTTCGCCGAGCGCGGCATCGCGCTGGCGCAGCGCGTTCGACATGCGCGCGACGAACCACGCGATCAGCCCGACGCTGACCATGAAGTTCACCCACATCCCGGTGCGGTAGTGATCGAACAGGTTCGCCGGGTTGTCCATGTTGAGCGGCACCGAATCGAAGCCGAGCGCCGCATAGCACGCGACGGCAAACGCCGCGAGCCAGATCATCAGGTGCCACGGCAGCACGGCCGCCGCGATCGCGAGCGACGGCAGGTACAGCGACACGAACGGATTGGTCGTGCCGCCCGACAGGAACAGCAGCGCCGACAGCGCGCCGAGGTCGACCCACAGCTGGCCGAGCAGCTCGAAATTGGTCTCGGGCCGCGCGCGCAGCACGCGCACCCAGGTCAGCGCGTTGAAAACGATTTCGAGCGCGATGACCATCAGCATCGCCGGCAACGGCAAATGCACGCCGAAATAGGTCTGCACGACGCCGATCGTCACGAGCTGGCCGATGATCGCGAGATTGCGCAGCCAGAACAGGTGACTGAGGTTGACGCGCCCGGTGGTGGTGATTCGTTGCATCCGAGCAGTTTACCCGTTTAGCCCCCGACGCCTCCACCGGGGGCCGGATCGAAACGGACGAACGGGCCGCCGGGCGAGCCGGCGTCTCGTCCGGATGCACGGGCTGCGCCTTCAGCCGGTCGCGCCGGCCATGCGCTGCGCGATCTCGTCGGCGAGGCACTCCGGACACCGGCAGCGCACGCCGGCCGCCAGCGGTGCGCCGCCGGGCAGGGCCGGCATCGACGCGCACCAGCAGTCGAACGGCTGCGTGCGGGCGCCGCAGTCGAAGCCGCGCCCGCAGTGCGGGCAGCGCGCGTGGCGCGGGGTCGAACGGGCGTCGGCGGCGGAATCGGTCATGGCGAAAGCGCGGAAGCGGGCATCAACGTCACCCTACGCGACAAGCATAGCGCGGCGGGCGGATTTTGCACGTCGGCCATCCGGCCGATGCGTGCCGCCGGTACCGCCGGATGCGCCGGGCGCCGCCGCGCGCAGCTCGCTGCCGTGGGGCGCAGCGCCATAGCCGGCGGGCCGCCCGGCTCGCGCCATCCGCCTTCCGGCCGGTCCAAAAACCCGATGCTGCGCTGCGCCACTCCTGTACAATTCGCCCTGTTTCAACCGTTCCCAGCCAGAGCCGCCGCCATGTCCGAGCCCATCGACCTCTCGCAGATCGCCCCCACGCTGAAAGCAGAAATCCTCGCCGAGGCGCTGCCGTACATCCGCCGCTACCACGGCAAGACCGTGGTGATCAAATACGGCGGCAACGCGATGACGGAAGAGCGGCTCAAGCAGGGCTTCGCGCGCGACGTGATCCTGCTGAAACTGGTCGGCATCAATCCGGTGATCGTCCACGGCGGCGGTCCGCAGATCGATCACGCGCTGAAGAAGATCGGCAAGGCCGGCACCTTCATCCAGGGCATGCGCGTGACCGACGAAGAGACGATGGAAGTCGTCGAGTGGGTGCTGGGCGGCGAAGTGCAGCAGGACATCGTGATGCTGATCAACCACTTCGGCGGCCATGCGGTGGGCCTGACGGGCAAGGACGGCGGCCTGATCCACGCACGCAAGCTGCTGATGCCGGACCGCGACAACCCGGGCCAGTACATCGACATCGGCCAGGTCGGCGAAGTCGAGGCGATCAACCCGGCGGTCGTGAAGGCGCTGCAGGACGACGCCTTCATCCCCGTGATCTCGCCGATCGGCTTCGGCGAAGACGGCCTCTCGTACAACATCAACGCGGATCTGGTCGCGGGCAAGCTCGCCACGGTGCTGAACGCCGAGAAGCTGCTGATGATGACCAACATCCCCGGCGTGATGGACAAGGACGGCAACCTGCTGACCGACCTGTCCGCTCGCGAGATCGACGCGCTGTTCGAGGACGGCACGATCTCGGGCGGCATGCTGCCGAAGATCTCGTCGGCGCTCGACGCGGCGAAGAGCGGCGTGAAGTCGGTGCACATCGTCGACGGCCGGATCGAGCACTCGGTGCTGCTGGAAATCCTGACCGAGCAGCCGTTCGGCACGATGATCCGCTCGCATTGAGCGCGCGCCGCCAGCCCGCCAGGCCCGACCTGCCGGCGTCGCTACGGCGCCGGCGCATCTCCCGCAGCCGGCCGCGCGCCGGCGCCCCCGTCTGGCTGTTCGATCTCGACAACACGCTGCACCACGCATCGCATGCGATCTTTCCGGAGATCAATCGCGCGATGACGCAGTACATCATCGACGCGCTCCACGTCGATCGTGCCGAGGCGGACCGCCTGCGCACCGGCTATACGCAGCGCTACGGCGCCGCGCTCCTCGGCCTCACCCGCCATCATCCGATCGATCCGCACGACTTCCTGCGCGTCGTCCATACGTTTCCCGATTTGCCCGCGATGCTGCGCGCCGAACGCGGCCTCGCGCGGATCGTCGCCGCACTGCCGGGCCGCAAGTTCGTGCTGACCAACGCGCCCGAGAACTACGCGCGCGCGGTGCTGCGCGAGCTGCGCATCGAGCGGCTGTTCGAGCGCGTGATCGCGATCGAGCATATGCGCGACCGGCGCACGTGGCGCGCGAAGCCCGACCACGCGATGCTGCGCCGGACGCTGCGCGCCGCGCACGCGCGGCTCGCCGACGCGGTCCTCGTCGAAGATACCCGCAGCCACCTGAAGCGCTACAAGCGCCTCGGCATCGGCACGGTATGGATTACCGGCCACCTGCCGGGCCATCTGCCGAACATCGGCCGTCCGCATTATGTCGATCAGCGCATTCGTTCGTTAAAATCGCTGCGACTGGGCACACGATCGGGGCGACAGAAATGCAGCCGACTTACCCGCAGGACCACGCCGTAACGGAAGACCAGGCCACGCCGTCCCGCTCCCGCCCGAAGCCGGGCGAGCGGCGCGTGATGATCCTGCAGACGCTCGCCGCGATGCTCGAGGCGCCGAAACCCGAGAAAATCACGACGGCCGCGCTCGCGGCGCGGCTCGACGTGTCGGAAGCCGCGCTGTACCGGCATTTCGCCAGCAAGGCGAAGATGTACGAAGGGCTGATCGAGTTCATCGAGCAGGCGCTGTTCGGCCTCGTCAACCAGATCGTCGCGAAGGAGCCGAACGGCGTGCAGCAGGCGCGCACGATCGCACTGACGATGCTCAATTTCGCCGCGAAGAACCCCGGGATGACCCGCGTGCTGACCGGCGAGGCGCTGGTCGGCGAGGACGAGCGGCTCACCGAACGCGTGAACCAGCTGCTCGACCGGATCGAGGCGACCGTCAAGCAGTGCCTGCGCGTCGCGCGCACCGAGGCGCAGGCGCCTGATGGTGCGGCGCCGTTCGTGCTGCCGGCCGACTACGATCCGGCCGCCCGCGCGAGCCTGCTCGTCAGCTACGTGATCGGCCGCTGGCACCGCTTCGCGAAGGGCGGGTTTCAGAAGCCGCCCGGCGAGCTGGCCGATACGCATCTGCGGCTGATCCTGCAGTAGTCGGTGTCCGCCCGCTAAATCCGCACCCCCGCTGAATTCCGCTATACTCTTCCGACCTGCCGCCCGTTGGCGGCAGGTCGGAAGCGCGCCGATTTGCTGACTCGATTGCGGGCGCGCGAACCGACCGGGGCCTTGATGCGTGTCGATGCGTCGTTTGTCCCGGCGGTTCACTACAAATGCGGCTAAAGAGGTCGTCAGCCGCGCACCTTCGCCTCCGCGCACGCCGACACCGTTTAGCCGCCCAGTCATAAGGCGGAACGAATGGAATCGATCGGCATCGTCGCTCCACAGACCATGCACTTCGCCGAACCGCTGCGCTTGCAAAGCGGCAGCGTGCTCGGCAACTATCAACTCGTCGTCGAGACGTACGGCGAGCTCAACGCCGCGCGCTCGAACGCGGTGCTCGTCTGCCACGCGCTCAATGCGTCGCATCACGTTGCCGGCGTCTATGCGGACGATCCGCGCAGCACCGGCTGGTGGGACAACATGGTCGGGCCCGGCAAGCCGCTCGACACCAACCGCTTCTTCGTGATCGGCGTGAACAATCTCGGCTCGTGCTTCGGCTCGACCGGCCCGATGAGCATCGACCCGTCGAGCGGCAAGCCGTACGGCGCACGCTTTCCGGTCGTCACCGTCGAGGACTGGGTGCACGCGCAGGCACGTGTCGCCGACGCATTCGGCATCGACCGCTTCGCCGCGGTGATGGGCGGCAGCCTCGGCGGGATGCAGGCGCTCGCATGGAGCCTGATGTATCCGGAGCGCGTCGCGCACTGCATCGACATCGCGTCGACGCCGAAGCTGTCCGCGCAGAACATCGCGTTCAACGAGGTCGCGCGCTCGGCGATCCTGTCCGATCCCGATTTCCACGGCGGCGACTACTACGCGCACGGCGTGAAGCCGAAGCGCGGCCTGCGCGTCGCGCGGATGATCGGCCACATCACGTACCTGTCCGACGACGACATGGCCGAGAAATTCGGCCGTGCGCTGCGCCGCGCGGACGGCGCTGTCGATGCGTACAACTTCAGCTTCGACGTCGAGTTCGAGGTGGAGTCGTACCTGCGCTACCAGGGCGACAAGTTCGCCGACTACTTCGACGCGAACACGTACCTGCTGATCACGCGCGCGCTCGACTACTTCGATCCGGCCAAGGCGTTCGACGGCAACCTGACGGCCGCGCTCGCGCGCACCCAGGCGAAATACCTGATCGCGAGCTTCTCGACCGACTGGCGCTTCGCGCCCGCGCGCTCGCGCGAGATCGTGAAGGCGCTGCTCGACAACAAGCGCACGGTCAGCTACGCGGAGATCGACGCGCCGCACGGCCACGACGCGTTCCTGCTCGACGACGCGCGCTATCACAACCTGCTCCGCGCGTATTACGAACGAATCGCCAACGAGGTGGGTGCTTGACGTCCTCGCCCGCTTAAAGGCGGGCGATTCCCGCTACCGGCGATGCACGTCCGCATCGGAGAATATTCAACGCAGCGTTGGTATCACGATCATGCACGACACCACATTCACTGCAGGCCCACTCTCTTATTCGCAGCCCCGCGATACCTTTCGGCCGCGTCGTGCTATCTCTCGACCCGCACGACGAACAGGACTGGGTAGAACCACTTTCGTCGACTTCCTCGAAGGTGGCCCCGTGCGCGATCGCCTTGTAACGGAGCTTGTTTCGGAAGGACGACCAGGATGCGTCGTAGACGCTCTTCGCCATCCTGGTTCTGGCGAGCTTCGCGGCCGACACGTTGCCAACCGAGATGTAATCGAAGCGCCGCACCAGATCGAGTGCGAGCTTGTGTTGAAAATCGGCACGCGCATTTGCCACCTTGGCGTGCAGCTTCGCGATATGTCGCTTGTGCTTTCTCGCCCGTTGCGCTTTCGCGAGCTTCTCGCCCGTCGAAAGTGTGGCGAAGTCTTTCAAGCCAAGATCGATGCCGACGCCGGAACGAATCTGGCGAGCTCGAACATCGGACATCTCGATCACGATATTCAAGAACCAGTTACCGCGCGCATCCTGTGCGAAATTGGTTCCGTCCTTGATCTTGCCTTCGGGAAGCGGCCGACTGTTGAACACGCGAAAGGTGTTGCCGGCAAAGCGAAACGCGTCGCCCTCGCGCTTCAGGTCGCGGCCCTTCAGCGGCACCCAGCCCAGCGATTTTCTACCGCGATAGCGCAAGCAAGGTCGTCGGTGCTGGCTGCGCGACTTCGCGTATTGCTCACAGGTTGCGTTGACCGTGCCGGAGTGGAGGCCAAGTTCCTTGCTACTGCCGCTCGTCAGTCGATTCAGGTCGAATCCTGTCGGCCACTTCTTGCTCCACTTGAGCGCGTGCTTCTGCGTGTCGTTGCTGAAGTTCCAGACGTAGTTCACCGCACGGCTCTGCTTGTTGAGCAGTCCGTTGAGCGACTTCACGCGGTAGCGGTAGACAAAAATCATGCTGGTCACTTTAACGTTCGAGTGCCGCCCTTCAAAGGCATTCTTTTTTCCCCGTCCTGAAAGTCGGGAATCCTCGGAGCATCTGATGAACCAGCAAGCACTGAATTCCCTGTCCGCACGCGCGGACTTCCGCACGATCGCGCGCTGGGTCGAACCGCGCTCGACGGTGCTCGACCTCGGCTGCGGCGACGGCTCGCTGCTCGCGCTGCTGATGGAAGAACTGGACGTGACCGGCTACGGGATCGAGCTGAACGACGCGGGCGTGCTCGCGAGCGCGAAGAACGGCATCAACGTGATCCAGCAGAACCTGGAAGACGGCCTGCGCCTGTTCGAGGACCACAGCTTCGACATCGCGATCCTGTCGCAGACGCTGCAGACGATTCACCAGACGGCCGCGATCCTGCGCGAAACCGCGCGGGTCGGCCGCGAATGCATCGTGTCGTTCCCGAACTTCGGCTACTGGCCGCACCGGCTGTCGGTGCTGAACGGCCGGATGCCGGTGTCGAAGTCGCTGCCCTACCAGTGGCACAACACGCCGAACGTCCGCGTGCTGACGATCGAGGATTTCGAGGCGCTCGCGCCCGACGTCGGCGTGACGATCCTCGACCGGGTGGTGCTGCACGAAGGCCAGCCGATTCGATGGGGAGCGAACTGGCGTGGTAGTCTTGCTGTCTACCGCGTCAAGCGCAGCTGAGCCGGGGCCGTTGACGGATGATCCGGCCCGCACACGCGTGCGGCCGCCCCTCCTGCACCGCTCGCGCCGCCTGCGCTGCCGCCGCAATCAGTCAACGCTACCCAGTTCCAGTCCATGTCGAAAACGCCACACGAGGCGCCCGCACTCACCGCTCACGAGGATCACCCCGGCTGGCGCGCCTATCTGAACACGCACATGCTGATCTGCGTGTTCCTGGGCTTCACGTCGGGGCTGCCGCTGTTCACGCTCGTCTACCTCGTGCAGGCATGGCTGCGCTCCGAGGGCGTGAACCTGAAGGAAATCGGCCTGTTCGCGCTGATCCAGTTCCCGTATACGTGGAAGTTCCTGTGGGCGCCGCTGATGGACCGCTACATCCCGCGCCTGCCCGGCTGGCGGCCGGGCCGCCGGCGCGGCTGGCTGCTGTTCACGCAGGTGCTGGTCGCAGGGGCGATCGCCGCGCTCGGCTTCGTGTCGCCGCGCGACTCGATCTGGACGGTCGCCGCGCTCACGACCCTCGTCGCGTTCTTCGGCGCGAGCGCCGACATCGTGATCGACGCGTATCGCCGCGAACTGCTGCGCGACACCGAGCAGGGCCTCGGCAACGCGGTGCACGTGAACGCGTACAAGCTCGCCGCGCTGATCCCCGGTTCGCTCGCGCTGATCCTGTCCGACCACATGCCGTGGGACGCCGTGTTCGCGCTCACCGGCGCGTTCATGCTGCCGGGCATCCTGATGACGCTGGTCGTGCGCGAACCCGAGGTGGTCGGCACGCCGCCGCGCAACCTGCGCGACGCGATCGTGCTGCCGTTCCGCGAATTCATCCAGCGCGACGGCTGGGCCGGCGCGCTGCTCGTCATCGCGTTCATCTTCCTGTTCAAGATCGGCGACACGATGGCAACCACGCTGTCGACGTCGTTCTTCCTCGACATCGGCTTCACGCGTACCGAGATCGGCATCGTCGCGAAAACCACCGCGCTCGTCGCGAGCGTCGCCGGCGGCATCATCGGCGGCATCTGGCTCGTGAAGATCGGGATCGGCCGCGGGCTGTGGATCTTCGGCGCGCTGCAGATGGTGTCGACGCTCGGCTTCGCATGGCTCGCGCAACTCGGCCCCGGCTCGCCGGTGCTCGCGATGCTGTACGACTTCACGGTGTCGACGAGCCACGCGATCGCGTCGGCGCTGTCGGTGTTCGGCATTGCGGTCACGCCGCAATTCAGCCCGATGACGGTCGCGCTCGCGATCGTCTACGGCTTCGAAACCTTCACGACCGGCCTGACGATGGCCGCGTTCGTCGCGTATATCGCGAGCACGACCGACCCGCGCTACACGGCCACGCAGTTCGCGCTGTTCACGAGCCTCGCGTCGGTGCCGCGCACGCTCGCCTCGGCTGCGAGCGGCTTCATCGTCGCGAAGATCGGCTGGTTCGACTACTTCATCGTGTGTACCGCGCTCGCGATCCCCGGCATGCTGCTGCTGTTCAAGATCGCGCCGTGGAACGGTGTCGCGCGCAACGGCGAGGCCAGCCGTGCGCAATGAGCGCATGCATCGCGCGGCACGCGTCGCCGCCGCGCTGAGCATCGGCATCGCAACGCTCGGTGCAGCCGGGAACGCACAGGCGACCGACGCCGGCACGGCGGCGGCCGGCTCCGCCCCCGCCACCGCACCGGCCTTGCCGTCGACGCCGGCGGCAGCCGTCCCGCCGTCCGCCGCCGAGGCCGCGCAGCCGACCGGCGCCGCCGCGCCCGCCAAAGCCTATTCACAGACGTCGCAGCAGGTTCGCTACGGCAATGCGATCGCGTTCCGCACACTGATCCCGTCGCCGCTGCTCGAACAGCTGACCGCGAGCGAATACGCGCAGATCGTGCAGGCAGCCGCCGACAGCAACCGCCTGCTGCCCGCGAACCAGCCACGCGTGAAGCGGCTGCGCGCGATCGTGATGAAGCTCGCGCCGTATTCGGTGAAGTGGAACGATCGCGTGAAGAACTGGGCGTGGGATGTCAACGCGATCCGCTCGCGCGACATCCGCATCACCTGCCTGCCGGGCGGCAAGGTGCTCGTGTACGGTGGCCTGCTCGATCGCGTCCGCCTGAACGACGACGAGCTCGGCGTGCTGCTCGCGCACTGCATCGCGCATGCGCTGCGCGAACACGCGCGCAGCAATTTCAGTACGACGTCGCAGACGTCGCTGCGCGCCGCCGCGCTGCCGCCCCTGTTCGGCGTCGGCGATCCGCTGCCGCAGGCACTGAACCTCGGCGCACGCCTGCAGACGCTGCGCTACGACCCGACTGACGAAACCGAAGCCGACGTGATCGGCGGCGACATCGCCGCCCGCGCGGGCTTCGATCCGCGCGCGGCGATCACGCTGTGGGACAAGCTCGCCGCGGCGACGCGCGCGAACAGGACGTCGGGCTTCATCTACACGCACCCGTACAGCGCGGAGCGCCGGCAGGATCTGCTGAACCGCCTGCCGGACCTGATGCCGCTGTATGCGAAGGCGACGGCCAAACGCGTCGACACGCTGCCCGACTACGCGGGCATCAGCGCGCAGCGGCGCAAGGTGGTCCGGCGCTGAGCGCGCCATCCGGCGGCGCCGCGATCGAACATCGCCGGCGCGTGACGCCGGGCGCTACGCGCCGACATCCGCTTCGACCGGCCGGCTGCCGCTCTCGCGCATCCAGCGCACTTCGTCTCCCGGGCTGCGGCCGAACAGCCGCTTGAACTCGCGGCTGAACTGCGACGCGCTCGCATAGCCGACCCGTGCGGCGGCGGCGCCCGCCCCCACACCGTCCTGCACCATCATCAGGCGCGCCTGATGCAGGCGCGCGGCCTTCACGTACTGCATCGGCGACGTCGCCGTCACGTGCTTGAACTGCGCGTGGAACACGGCCAGACTCATCCCGGCCTCGCGCGCGAGCGTCTCCACATCGAGATCCGCGTTCAGCTCCGCATGGATGCGCCGCAGCGCCTTCGCGATGCGGCCGAAATGATGCTGCTGGACGAGCGCCGCGCGAATCGCGTCGCCCTGTGCGCCCGTCAGCACGCGGTACGCGATCTCGCGCATGATCGCCGGCCCGAGCACGCACGTGTCGTGCGGCGACGCGAGCGCTTCGAGAAGGCGCACCACCGCGTCGGCGAGCGGCGCATCGAGCGGCGTCGAATAGACGCCGTGCGGCTCGCTGACCGCGGCGCCCAGCGTCTCGTCGAGCAGGATCGCGAGCTCGGCGATCACCGCGAGATCGACGCGGATCGAGATCGCGAGAAACGGCTCGTCCATGCTCGCGAAGGTCTCGCATTCGAACGGCAGCGGCACCGACAGCACGAGATACTGCTGCGCGTCGTAGACGAACGAGCGGTCGCCGAGATAGCCGAGCTTGCGGCCCTGGCACACGACGATGATGCTCGGCTCGTACAGCACCGGCATGCGCGGCACGGGGCGGCTGACGCGGATGAAACGCACGCCGTCGAGCGCCGCCAGCGTATCGCCCTCATTCGGCGCGAGGCGCGAATGCAGCTCGATCATGCGGCGCTGCACACGGTCGCCGGAGTCATCAAAAAGGGGCTGGAAGCTCATCGGCGTCGTCCTGTCCGGCAAGAGAATCTGGCTTGCAATGTAGCACTTTGAAAGCGTTTTGACGGGTGTTCTGGCGCAATTCGAGAGGAATAGGCAAATCTTCGAGACCTTCGTGTATTTCGCCGATGCGGCTCGCTCCTTACGATGGGCACCTGTCTCGCCGCGTCGCCACATGATGCGGCGGCAGTCTGATTCGCCGGATGCCTTTCCCGGACAAGGAGCCCCTGCATGAGCACTACCTACGCTTACGCGGCGACCGACGCGCAATCGCCGCTCGCCCCGTTCGAATTCCAGCGCCGCGCGCTGCGCGACCTCGACGTCCAGATCGAGGTGCTGTATTGCGGTGTCTGCCACTCGGACCTGCACCAGGCCCGCAACGAATGGCGCAACACGATCTACCCGGTCGTGCCGGGCCATGAAATCGTCGGCCGCGTCACCGCGACCGGCCCGCAGGTGTCGCGCTTCAAGATCGGCGAGCTGGTCGGCGTCGGCTGTCTCGTCGATTCGTGCCGCACCTGCCCGAGCTGCGCGGAAGGCCTCGAGCAGTATTGCGAGAACGGCTTCGTCGGCACCTACAACGGCCAGGACCGCGTGACCGGCGACATCACGTACGGCGGCTATTCGACGCAGCTCGTCGTCGACGAGGCGTTCGTGCTGCGCGTGCCCGACACGCTCGACCCGGCGGGCGCCGCGCCGCTGCTGTGCGCGGGGATCACGACCTATTCGCCGCTGCGGCAATGGAACGTCGGGCCCGGCAAGAAGGTCGGGATCGTCGGCCTCGGCGGGCTCGGCCATATGGGCGTGAAGCTCGCACGCGCGATGGGCGCTCACGTCGTGCTGTTCACGACGTCGCCGTCGAAGGTCGAGGACGGCAAGCGGCTCGGCGCGCATGAAGTGGTGATCTCGAAGGACGAAGCGCAGATGAACGCGCACCTGAACAGCTTCGACTTCATCCTGAACACGGTCGCTGCGCAGCACGACCTGAACCCGTTCCTGCATCTGCTCAAGCGCGACGGCACGATGACGCTCGTCGGCGCGCCGGAGCACGATCATCCGTCGCCGCAGGTGTTCAACCTGATCTTCAAGCGCCGCCGCCTCGCGGGCTCGCTGATCGGCGGGATCGCGGAAACGCAGGAAATGCTCGACTTCTGCGCGAAGCACGGGATCACGTCGGATATCGAGACGATTCCGATGCAGCAGATCAACGCTGCCTACGAGCGGATGCTGAAGAGCGACGTGAAGTATCGCTTCGTGGTCGACATGGCGTCGATCAAGCAGTAAGCGACGCCCCCAGACGAAACGGGCCGCATGTTCGACATGCGGCCCGTTCTGCATCCGGCAGGCGGATAACCCGACCGCTACGCGCGCGGCGTAGCGCGGGGTCGACGATTATTTCTTGTAGTCGTAATCCACCGTCAGCGGCGCGTGATCGCTGAACTTGATGTCCTTGAAGATCGACGTGCTCTTCGCGGTGCCGGCCACGCCCGGCGTCGCGATCTGGTAATCGATCCGCCACCCGACGTTCTTCGCATACGCCTGGCCGCGATTGCTCCACCACGTGTACTGCTCGGCGCGCGGGTCGAGCGTGCGGAACACGTCGACGTAGCCGACATCGTCGAACAACTGCGTGAGCCATGCGCGCTCTTCCGGCAGGCAGCCCGAGTTCTTCTGGTTGCTCTTCCAGTTCTTGATGTCGATCTCCTTGTGAACGATGTTCACGTCGCCGCACAGGATCACCTCGCGCTTCTTCTTCAGCTCGGCGAGGTGCGGCATGAACTCGTCCATGAAGCGGTACTTCGCCTGCTGGCGCTCTTCGCCGCTCGAGCCGGACGGCACGTACACCGACACGACCGACAGCTTGCCGTAGCGTGCCTCGACGTAACGCCCCTCGCTGTCGAATTCGCTGCTGCCGAAGCCGATGATCACGTCATCGGGCTCGTGGCGGCTGTACACGCCCGCGCCGCTGTAGCCCTTCTTCTCGGCGTGGTGGAAATAGCTCCTGAAGCCGTGCGGCTCGACGAATTCGGCCGGCAGGTCGTCGGCCGATACCTTGATTTCCTGCACGCATACGCAGTCGGCGTTCTGTTCGCCGAGCCATTCGAAGAAGCCCTTCTTCGCGGCGGAGCGGATGCCGTTCAGGTTGGCGGTAATCACTCGCATCATGTCGGGTTCCAGTGTTCAGTTCAATTCAGTTCGAGGTGTTTTGCCGGATCGCGGCCTAGCGGATCTTCACGCCTTCGAGCTCCGGCTTCGGCGGCGGGAACTCGAGCTTCATGTCGGTCAGCGTGCGCAGCAGCAGCTCGGCGATCATCACGTTGCGATGTGTCTTCGAGTTCGCCGGGATCACGTACCACGGCGCATGCTCGGCCGACGTTGCGGCAAGCGCGTCGCGGTACGCCGACTGGTAGGCATCCCAGTGCTTGCGCGCGTCGAGATCGGAGATGTCGAACTTCCAGTGCTTGGTCGGATCGTCGATGCGCGCCTGCAGCCGCTCGCGCTGCTCGTCCTTCGAGATGTGCAGGAAGCACTTGACGATCGTCGTGCCGTTGTCCGCGAGCATCGTCTCGAAATCGCGGATCTGCCGGTAGCGGCGCTCGCATTCCTTGTCGTTGATGAGGTCGAGCACGCGCGGCACGAGCACGTCTTCATAGTGGCTGCGGTTGAAGATCGCGAGCTCGCCCGCGGCCGGCACCTGCGCGTGCACGCGCCACAGGAAGTCGTGCGCGGCCTCGATCGGAGTCGGCGCCTTGAACGGCACGATGCGCAGGCCGAGCGGATCGACGTCGCGAAACACCGCGCGCACGGTGCCGTCCTTGCCGCTGGTGTCCATCCCCTGCAGCACGAGCAGCACGCGCTTCTTCTGCTGCGTATGCAGGCGTTCCTGCTGCACGTCGAGCTCCGTCGACACGGCGGTGAGCCGTTCGCGGTCGGCGTCCTTCGACCCCGACGAAAACGGCTTCGCACCCGGATCGAACGCGTCGAGCTTGAATGCGGCAGCTTCCTTTTCGCGCGTGCA
This sequence comes from Burkholderia sp. 22313, assembly GCF_052045245.1. Classification (NCBI taxonomy): domain Bacteria; kingdom Pseudomonadati; phylum Pseudomonadota; class Betaproteobacteria; order Burkholderiales; family Burkholderiaceae; genus Burkholderia; species Burkholderia sp. 22313. Next base: position 41,534 of record NZ_JBQEON010000015.1, on the reverse strand, counting down.
GTACGGCACGCGGAAATCGTCGAGCGACGGTTGTTTCGCCATTCGTTCCTCCGTTGGGATGGAATGCACACGCGCATACGATAACGCATGCACCAAAGCGACGGGCCGCCCCGAACTGGTTCGGCGGCGGCCCGTCGTCAGGCGCGGCTCAGGCGCGCGGCCATGTTCAGCCGAGCTTCTTCTTCAGCAGTTCGTTGACCTGCTGCGGGTTGGCCTTGCCCTTGGTCGCCTTCATCGCCTGGCCGATCAGCGCGTTGAACGCCTTTTCCTTGCCCGCGCGGAACTCCTCGACCGACTTCGCGTTCGCCGCGAGCACCTCGTCGATGATCGCTTCCAGCGCACCGGTGTCGGAGATCTGCTTCAGGCCCTTCGCGTCGATGATGCGGTCGGCCGCTGCATCGTCGGCCGCCTTCTCGTCCCAGATCGTCGCGAAGATTTCCTTCGCGATCTTGTTCGAGATCGTGCCGTCGGCGATGCGCTGCAGCACCAGCGCGAGCTGCGCGGCGGAGACCGGGATCGCGTCGATCTCGATGCCGTCGCGGTTCAGCTGCGACGACACGTCGCCCATCAGCCAGTTCGCGGCGATCTTCGCATTCGCCGCGCCGGCCTTCGCGACCACCGACTCGAAGTACGCGGCCATCGCCTTGCTCGACGTCAGCACGCCCGCGTCGTACGCGGACACGCCGTACTGCTCGACGAACCGCTGCTGCATCGCGGCCGGCAGCTCGGGCATCCCGGCCTGCACGCGCTCGACCCAGTCCCGGCCGATCACGAGCGGCATCAGGTCGGGATCGGGGAAGTAGCGGTAGTCGTGCGCGTCCTCCTTGCTGCGCATCGAGCGCGTCTCGCGCTTGTCCGGATCGTAGAGGCGCGTTTCCTGCACGACTTCGCCGCCGTCCTCGATCAGCTCGATCTGACGACGCACTTCGTAGTTGATCGCTTCCTCGAGGAACCGGAACGAGTTCAGGTTCTTGATCTCGGCGCGCGTGCCGAACTTTTCCTGGCCGACCGGGCGCACCGACACGTTCGCGTCGCAGCGGAACGAGCCTTCCTGCATGTTGCCGTCGCAGATGCCGAGCCACACGACGAGCGCGTGCAGCGACTTCGCATACGCGACGGCCTCGGCCGCGCTGCGCATTTCCGGCTCGGTGACGATCTCGAGCAGCGGCGTGCCCGCGCGGTTCAGGTCGATCCCGGTCATCCCGGCGAAGTCTTCATGCAGCGACTTGCCTGCATCTTCCTCAAGGTGCGCGCGGGTCAGGTTGACCGTCTTTTCGTACGCTTCCTTGCCGGCCTTTTCGTTGGCGGGCACCTGGATCGTGATCTGGCCGCCCTGCACGACCGGAATCTCGTACTGGCTGATCTGATAGCCCTTCGGCAGATCGGGGTAGAAATAATTCTTGCGCGCGAAGATGCTGCGCGGCGCGATGGTCGAGCCGATCGCGAGGCCGAAGCGGATCGCGCGTTCGACCGCGCCGCGGTTCAGCACCGGCAGCACGCCCGGCAGCGCCAGGTCGACCGGGCAGGCCTGCGTGTTCGGCTCGGCGCCGAACTGCGTCGATGCGCCGGAGAAAATCTTCGAGACGGTCGACAGTTGCGCATGCGTCTCGAGACCGATAACGACTTCCCACTGAGTAGTCATGTGCTTACACCCCTGCCGGAACTTGCTTGTGCCAGTCGGTCGCACGCTGGAACGCGTCGGCGACCTGCAGCATCCGGGCTTCGTTGAAATAGTTGCCGATGATCTGCAGACCAACCGGGCGCTTCGCGTTCGCGCCGGCGCCGAAGCCGCACGGCACGCTCATGCCCGGCAGGCCGGCGAGGCTCACCGACAGCGTGTAGATATCCGCGAGATACATCTGCACCGGATCGTCGCCCTTCGCACCGAGATCCCATGCGACCGTCGGCGACGCCGGGCCCATGATCACGTCGCAGGACTTGAACGCTTCCTGGAAATCGTTCGCGATGATGCGGCGGATCTTCTGCGCCTGCAGGTAGTACGCGTCGTAATAGCCGTGCGACAGCACGTAGGTGCCGACGAGAATCCGGCGCTTCACCTCGGGGCCGAAGCCTTCGGCGCGCGACTTCTTGTACATGTCGAGCAGGTCGCCGTACTGCGCGGCGCGGTGGCCGAAGCGCACGCCGTCGAAACGCGACAGGTTCGACGACGCCTCGGCCGGCGCGATCACGTAGTACACGGGGATCGACAGTTCCGTCTTCGGCAGCGATACCGGCACGAGCGTCGCGCCGAGCGCTTCATATTGCTTGAGTGCCGCGTCGATCGACGCGCGCACGTCGTCGGCCAGGCCGGCGCCGAAATACTCGTTCGGCAAACCGATGCGCAGCCCCGCGAGCGGCTTGCCGGCATCGTTGCCGGCCGTCCACGGCTGGCCGAGGTGGCGCGTGAAGTCTTCGTCGTCGCGCTCGAGGCTCGTCGAGTCGCGCTCGTCGAAGCCGGCCATCGCATTCAGCAGCAGCGCGCAGTCAGACGCGCTCTGCGCCATCGGGCCGCCCTGGTCGAGCGACGACGCGAACGCGATCATCCCGTAGCGCGACACGCGGCCGTAGGTCGGCTTGATGCCCGTCACGCCCGCGAACGACGCGGGCTGGCGGATCGAGCCGCCGGTGTCGGTGCCGGTCGCGGCCGGCGCGAGGCGCGCGGCGACGGCCGCCGAGCTGCCGCCCGAGCTGCCGCCCGGCACCGCGTGGGTATCCCACGGGTTCTTCACCGCGCCGAACGCCGAGTTTTCGTTCGACGAGCCCATCGCGAACTCGTCCATGTTGGTCTTGCCGAGCGTGACCATGCCGGCCGCCTGCAGGCGGGCGACGACGGTCGCGTCGAACGGGCTCTCGTAGTTCGCGAGCATCTTCGAGCCGGCGGTCGAGCGCCAGCCGCGCGTGACGAACACGTCCTTGTGCGCGATCGGCAGGCCGGTCAGCGCGCCGCCCGCGCCGCGCGCGAGTTCGGCGTCCGCGGCCTTCGCCTGCGCAAGGGTCAGATCGGCGTCGACGTGGACGAACGCGTTCAGGTCGCGGGCCGCGTCGATCCGTTTCAGGTAGAGCTGCGCGAGCTCGACGGCCGAGCATTCCTTGGCAGCGAGCGCGGCGCGCAGTTCGGTCAGGCTTTTTGCGTGCATTGAGTGGTTTTCCTGGGAATTCTGGGTGGCGCGCGGCACAAGCCGGCCGGCGCGCTTGTCATCGAATGCTTACTCGATCACCTTCGGCACGAGATAGAGGCCGTCCTGGACGGCCGGCGCCGGACGCTGGTTGTCGTCGCGATTGACGACTTCCGTCACGGCGTCGTCGCGCAGGCGCTGCGCGACTTCCTGGATCTGTTCGATCGGGTGGGCGAGCGGCGCGATGCCGGCGGTGTCGACCGCCTGCATCTGTTCGACGAGGCCGAAGAATTCATTGAGCTGGCCGAGCGTATGCTCGGCGTCGGCGTCGGCCATTTCGAGTCGCGCCAGGTGCGCGATGCGTTTCACATCGGTCAGGGTCAGGGCCATGCGATCACCGGAAAAACAAGGCTGCGCAGCGCATCGACAACAGCACTGCGGCGGGGGGTTGGAGGGTGCGATCCCACCCTCAAAAATCGGGGCCGAAGCGGCAAAAATACCGCCCGTTTCGATTCAAATACCGTGAAATTATAAGGTATCATTACGCGTTCGACCCAAACCCGGCAGCCTTTTCCCGCACCGTTTCGCCCTGTTTCGGCAAGCCGTGCGTGCTTCGTGCGATTCCCGGTAGACATCACTCGCAGCTTCGTGCGCCGCGGCGGCCGCTTCCGCCACGCTTCCCGAGGCTGTTATTTTTTCCGCTGCCGCCCTCAGCGCTCGCTATGCAGGGCCGGCCCAGAGCGAAACAGGATTCTGAATGTTCGGTTTTTTGCGCAGCTACTTCTCCAACGATCTGGCGATCGACCTCGGCACCGCAAACACCCTGATCTACATGCGCGGCAAGGGCATCGTGCTCGATGAACCGTCGGTCGTGTCGATCCGCCAGGAAGGCGGCCCCAACGGCAAGAAGACGATCCAGGCGGTCGGCAAGGAAGCCAAGCAGATGCTCGGCAAGGTGCCGGGCAACATCGAGGCGATCCGCCCGATGAAGGACGGCGTGATCGCCGACTTCACCGTCACCGAGCAGATGATCAAGCAGTTCATCAAGACGGCCCACGAGTCGCGGATGTTCTCGCCGTCGCCGCGCATCATCATCTGCGTGCCGTGCGGCTCGACCCAGGTCGAGCGCCGCGCGATCAAGGAAGCCGCTCATGGCGCCGGCGCGTCGCAGGTCTACCTGATCGAGGAGCCGATGGCGGCCGCGATCGGCGCGGGCCTGCCGGTGTCGGAAGCCACGGGCTCGATGGTCGTCGACATCGGCGGCGGCACGACGGAAGTCGGCGTGATCTCGCTCGGCGGCATCGTCTACAAGGGCTCGGTGCGCGTCGGCGGCGACAAGTTCGACGAAGCGATCGTCAACTACATCCGCCGCAACTACGGGATGCTGATCGGCGAGCAAACCGCCGAAGCGATCAAGAAGGAAATCGGCTCCGCGTTCCCGGGCTCCGAAGTCAAGGAAATGGAAGTGAAGGGCCGCAACCTGTCGGAAGGCATTCCGCGCAGCTTCACGATCTCCAGCAACGAAATCCTCGAAGCGCTGACCGACCCGCTGAACCAGATCGTGTCGTCGGTGAAGATCGCCCTCGAGCAGACGCCGCCGGAACTCGGCGCCGACATCGCCGAGCGCGGGATGATGCTGACGGGCGGCGGCGCGCTGCTGCGCGACCTCGATCGCCTGCTCGCGGAAGAAACCGGCCTGCCGGTGCTCGTCGCCGAAGATCCGCTCACCTGCGTCGTACGCGGTTCGGGCATGGCGCTCGAGCGCATGGACAAGCTGGGCAGCATCTTCTCGTACGAGTGATCGACGAGTGGTCGCCTAAGCAGTCCCGTTTGATATGACGCACCCGCGGCGTGGCCGGATCGCTCGTTCAGAACGAACCGCCACGCCGTTTGCGCGTCTGAGCATTATTTAACCGATCGCCACGCGCCCGGCGCCGACCATGGAATACAGTCCGCCGCCCCTCTTCAAGCAAGGTCCGCCCGCGCTCGCGCGGCTCATCTTCTTCGTCGCCCTCGCCATCGCGCTCCTCGTGTCGGACGCGCGCTTCAGCACGCTCGAAATCGTCCGCGGCGTGCTCGGCACGGTGCTGTACCCGCTGCAGCGCGCGGCGCTCGTGCCGCGCGACCTGTTCATGGGCGCGGCCGACATCGCCGTCACCGGTGCGTCGCTGCGCCACGAAAACGACGCGCTGCGCAAGCGCAACCTGCAGCTGTCCACGCAAGCCAATCAGGCCGCGGTGCTCGCGCAGGAAAACACGCACCTGCGCGCGGTGCTCGAGCTGCGCCAGCACATCGCGACGCAATCCACGCCGGTCGAGATCCAGTACGACACCAGCGACCCGTTCACGCAGAAGATCGTGATCGGGCAGGGTTCGCAGCAAGGCATCCAGGACGGCGCGCCCGTCGTTAGCGAGGACGGCGTGATCGGCCAGGTCACGCGCGTGTTCCCGCTGCAGGCCGAAGTCACGCTGATCACCGACCGCGATCTCGCGATTCCCGTGCAGGTGCTGCGCACCGGCCTGCGCAGCGTGATCTACGGCACGCCGAAAGGCGATTCGCTCGATCTGCGCTTCGTGCCGACGAGTTCCGACCTCGTCGCGGGCGACGAGCTCGTCACGAGTGGCCTCGACGGCGTCTACCCGCCGGGCCTGCCGGTCGCGAAGGTCGTGCGCGTCGACAAGCTCGCCGATACCGCCTTCGCGCGCGTGACGTGCGCACCGGTCGCCGCCGTGCGTGGCGCGCGCGAGATGCTCGTGCTGCATTACCAGAACGACGTCCCGCCGCGCCCGGCCGAGCCCGATCCGGCCGCCGACAAGAACGCGAAGGGCAAGAAGGGCGGCAAGGCCGCCGCGAAGGGCGATAAAGCAGAGAAGGCCGCCGCGAACGCGAAGCCGGCCGCCGCGGCCGCGCCCGGCGCAAAGCCGGCGCCGGCGGCGCCTGCCGCCCCGGCCAAGCCCGCTGCCACGCCCGCGAAGCCCGCGGCCGGGCAATCAGGAGCCCAGCGATGAATCGCCCGCAATACATCCTGCAGCCGGTCAACCCGTACTTCATCGTCTTCAGCCTCGCCGCCGCGTTCCTGCTGAACCTGATGCCGTGGGGCCGCCTGCCCGGCGTGCCCGACTTCGTCGCGCTCGTGCTGCTGTTCTGGAACATCCACCAGCCGCGCAAGGTCGGGATGGGCATCGCGTTCGCGCTCGGCATCCTGATGGACGTGCATGACGCGGGGCTGCTCGGCGAGCACGCGCTCGCCTATACGCTGCTGTCGTACGGTGCGATCACGATCCACCGCCGCGTGCTGTGGATGCCGATCGGCGTGCAGGTGCTGTATGTCACGCCGCTGTTCGTCGCCGCGCAATTGGTGCCGTTCGTGATCCGCCTCGTGATGGGCGCCGCGTTTCCCGGCTGGCGCTATCTGGTGGACGGCTTCGTCGAGGCCGCGCTGTGGCCGATCGCGAGCCACCTGCTGCTGATGCCGCAACGCCGCCCGGTCGACCCGGACGATACGCGCCCCATCTGAGCCGGACCGACCTTGCATACCCGCCGCCCCCACGCTCGCCACGCGCCGCGCTCCGGGGTGGCCCCTCGCCCGCATGCGCTTCACGCGCCCGGGCCTCGAACGTAACCGCATGACCGAATTCAACGACACCCAACAGCAGCTCTCGAGGTTCCGCCTGCGCGTCGCGGCGGCGGGCGTGTTCGTGTTCGTGTGCTTCGGGCTGCTCGCGAGCCGCTTCTTCTACCTGCAGCTGTTCCAGCACGGCAAATACGCGCTGCAGGCGGAGGAGAACCGCATCTCGGTCGCGCCGATCGTGCCGAACCGCGGGATCATCACCGATCGCAACGGCGTGGTCCTCGCGAAGAACTATTCGGCGTATACGCTCGAGATCACGCCATCGAAGCTCGACGACACGCTCGACAACACGATCGACAAGCTGTCCGAGATCATCCCGATCGACGCGCGCGACCGCCGCCGCTTCAAGAAACTGCAGGAAGACTCGAAGAACTTCGAGAGCCTGCCGATCCGCACGCGCCTCACCGATGCGGAAGTCGCGCGCTTTACCGCGCAGCGCTTCCGCTTCCCCGGCGTCGACGTGCGTGCGCGGTTGTTCCGCCAGTACCCGCTCGGCATGACGGCCGCGCACGTGATCGGCTACATCGGCCGGATCTCGAAGCGCGACCAGGATCGCATCGACGCGATGAGCGACGACAACGACAGCGATCAGGAACACTACGATCCGCGCCGCGACGCCAACAACTACAAGGGCACCGACTACATCGGCAAGATCGGCGTCGAGCAGAGCTACGAGACCGAGCTGCACGGGCTCACGGGCTTCGAGGAAGTCGAGGTGACGGCCGGCGGCCGCCCGGTGCGCACGCTGTCGCGCACGCAGGCGACACCCGGCAACAACCTCGTGCTGTCGCTCGACATCGGGCTGCAGCAGGTCGCCGAGCAGGCGTTCGCCGGCAAGCGCGGCGCGCTCGTCGCGATCGAGCCGAAGACGGGCGACGTGCTCGCGTTCGTGTCGTCGCCGAGCTTCGACCCGAACTCGTTCGTCGACGGCATCGACCAGCAGACGTGGGACGAGCTGAACAACTCGCCCGACAAGCCGCTGCTGAACCGCCCGCTGCACGGCACCTACCCGCCCGGCTCGACCTACAAGCCGTTCATGGCGCTGGCCGGCCTGACGCTCGGCAAGCGCACGCCGGGCTGGGGCTTCCAGGATCCCGGCTACTTCACGTTCGGCGGCCACACGTTCCGCAACGACGTGCGCTCGGGCCAGGGCTGGGTCGACATGAACAAGGCGATCATGGTGTCGAACGACACCTACTTCTACATGCTCGCGCGCGACCTCGGCGTGAACGCGATCGCGAACTTCATGAAGCCGTTCGGTTTCGGCCAGATCACCGGCATCGACATCCAGGGCGAGGCGCGCGGGATCCTGCCGTCGACCGACTGGAAGAAGAAGGCGTTCAAGAAGGCCGCGCAACAGAAGTGGTTCGACGGCGAGACGATCAGCCTCGGGATCGGCCAGGGCTACAACTCGTTCACGATCCTGCAGCTCGCGCATGCCACGGCAACGCTCGCGAACAACGGCATCGTGATGAAGCCTCACCTCGTGAAGGAAGTCGAGGATCCGATCTCGCGCGTACGTCATCTGACGGTGCCGAAGGAAAGCGAGGTGATCCCGCTCAAGCAGGCCGACATCGACGTCGTGAAGCGCGGGATGGAGAACGTGATCGAGAACCCGTCCGGCACCGCGTACAAGGTGTTCCGCGGCGCGCCGTACCTCGCGGCCGGCAAGACCGGTACCGCGCAGGTGTTCTCGCTGCAGGGCTCGAACTACAAGGGCCACCTGCTCGCCGAGCACCTGCGCGACCACGCGCTGTTCATCGCGTATGCGCCGGTCGACCATCCGCAGATCGCCGTCGCGCTGGTCGTCGAGAACGGCGGCTGGGGCGCGCAGGCCGCGGGCCCGATCGCCCGCCGCGTGCTCGACTACTACCTGGTCGAGCGCCAGAACCCGAAGAACGAGGCCGCGGCCGTGGCCGCCGCCGCGTCGGCGACCGAGCCGGTGAGCTCGCCCGTGGTCGGCGACACGTCCAAGCCCGCCACCGTCGCGGCCGGCTTCACCGCGCTGCCGCAGCCGGTCGTGCCGACCGCGGCCAGCGCGGCGGACGCTGCGTCGGCGGCCGATGCGGCGAGCGCGGCCTCGTCGCTCGCGCCGCCCGACACGAGCGCCGCGGCGCCGATGGCCGCGAGCCTGCCGCCGATCCGGCGCCCGCACCGGCCGCACCGGCCGGCCGGCGATGCGCAGCCGCTCGCCACCGCGCCGCGCGACGACAACTTCCGTGCCTCGGCCCCCGCGAAAGCGGCGACCACCGGCACCGCTCATTAACGGAGAAAGGCATGCAATTCGACAAGCGCGCCTGGCTCGACAAGATCAAGCAGATGTTCGCGGGCTTCGACCGCCCGCTCGCCCTCATCGTGTTCCTGCTGCTGTGCGTCGGCATCGTCACGCTGTACAGCGCGGCGATCGACATGCCGGGCCGCGTCGAGGACCAGTTGCGCAACATCCTGCTGACGTTCGTGCTGATGTGGGTGATCGCCAACATTCCACCGACGACGCTGATGCGCTTCGCGGTCCCGCTCTATACGTTCGGGGTCGCGCTGCTGGTCGCGGTCGCGCTGTTCGGGATGACCAAGAAGGGCGCGAAGCGCTGGCTGAACGTCGGCGTCGTGATCCAGCCGTCCGAAATCCTCAAGATCGCGACCCCGCTGATGCTCGCGTGGTATTACCAACGCCGCGAAGGCGGGCTGCGCTGGTACGACTTCCTCGCCGCGTTCGGAATCCTGCTGGTGCCGGTCGGCCTGATCGCGAAGCAGCCCGACCTCGGCACCGGCCTGCTCGTGTTCGCGGCCGGCTTCTTCGTGATCTACCTCGCCGGCCTGTCGTTCAAGCTGATCGTGCCGGTGCTCGTCGCGGGCGTGATCGCGGTCGGCTCGATCGCCGTGTTCGAACAGCGCATCTGCCAGCCCGAAGTGCAGTGGCCACTGATGCACGACTACCAGAAGCACCGCGTGTGCACGCTGCTCGACCCGACCTCCGACCCGCTCGGCAAGGGCTTCCACACGATCCAGGCCGTGATCGCGATCGGCTCGGGCGGCGTGCTCGGCAAGGGCTACCTGAAGGGCACGCAGGCTCACCTCGAATTCATTCCGGAAAAGCACACCGACTTCATCTTCGCGGTGTTCTCGGAAGAATGGGGGCTCGCCGGCGGCCTCGTGCTGCTGACGCTGTACATGGCGCTGATCGCACGCGGGCTCTACATCGCCGCGCAGGGCGCGACGCTGTTCGGCCGGCTGCTCGCGGGCTCGCTCACGCTCGCGTTCTTCGTCTATGCGTTCGTCAACATCGGGATGGTGAGCGGCGTGCTGCCCGTGGTCGGCGTGCCGCTGCCGTTCATGAGCTATGGCGGCACCGCGCTGGCGACGCTCGGCGTCGCAATCGGGATGATCATGAGCGTCGGGCGGCAGCGGCGGCTGATGAAGAGCTGACGACGCAGCGCGGCACGCAGTCGCAAGCGGTCGTACGCAGTCGCAGCAACGAACAACGGCGCCTCGGGCGCCGTTGTTCGTTGTGGTGATCGGCCGCGCTCACGGCGGCGTCGCGTGCGGGCTCCCGTGATCCGCGCCGGCGCCCGATGCCGGCTCCTTCAGCCGCGCGCTCAGTTCCCTGAATTTCAGTTCGGCCGTCTCGTCGCCCTGCGCGGCCGCGGCGGCGTAATACGCGCGTGCGATATTCAGGTTCTGCGTGACGCCGTCGCCGCCGCGCTCGTAGAACGACGCGGTCACGTACTGCGCGGTCGGCTCGCCCGCGTCGGCCGCCTGCTTGTACCACGCGAACGCCTGCCGGTTGTCGCGCGGCGTGCCGCGTCCGTCGAGGAACTGGTTCGCGAGCGACAGCTCGGCCTGCACGTGCCCCTGCTTCGCCGCCCGCAGGAACCAGCGGTGCGCTTCGACCGGATTGCGCGCGACGAACTCGCCGTCGTCGAACATCCGCCCGTACACGTACTGTGCATGCGACATGTTCGCGTCGGCGGCCCGCTTCAGCCAGCGCAGCCCTTCGCCGACGTTCGCGGTCACGCCGACGCCCGTCAGCAGCATCATCGCGTAATTGAACTGCGCGAGCCGGTCGCCGCGTTCGGCCGCGTCGTGAAACTGCACCAGCGCCGCGCGATAATCGCCGGCGTTGTAGTCGGCCACTGCCGATTGGGTCTCGTGCGCCGGATCGGGCTTCGCGTGCGGCGCATTCTGCGCGGCCGCCGCGACGCACACGGCCCACAGTCCAACCCTCGCGCCGATCCGTCCGACCGCGCCGGCGATACGCCGCGCGTGCCGTGCCCCCTCGCCGTCGCCGCCGTTCATGAGCGCACCTCCTGCAACGCCTGCCGCGCCGCGCGCAGCAGCCAGCTCACGTCGGCCGACAGCGTGATCATCCGGTAGCCCGCCTCGCGATACTGCCGTGCGGTGGCGGTATCGCTCGCGAAGATGCCGACCGCGACGCCGGCCTGCTTGCCGGCCGCGAGCACGCGCGCCATTGCGGTTTCGACGTCCGGGTGGCGGCTGTCGCCGAGATGCCCGAGGCTCGCCGCCAGATCGGCCGGGCCGACGAACAGGCAATCGACGCCCGGCGTCGCGGCGATCCGCTCGACTTCATCGATGCCGCGCGCCGACTCGATCTGCACGATCACCGCGACCTGCGCATTCGCCGTCTGCAGGTAATCGCGACGCATGCCGAACGCCGCCGCGCGCACCATGCCGGCGACGCCGCGCAGCCCGTCGGGAGAATCCGGCGACGGGAAGCGCGTGAGCCGCACCGCGTGCGCCGCCTCGTCGGGCGTCTCGATGCACGGGAACATCAGCGTGCGCGCGCCGGCGTCCAGCGCGCGCTTCACGAGCCACGGCTCGCGCCCCGGCACGCGCACGACAGGCTCGCTCGGCAGGTGCGCGGCGGCCACCGCACGCAGTTGCGACGCGACGTCGCGACTGTCGTTCGGCGCATGCTCCATGTCGATGCAGAGCCAGTCGTAGCCGGCATGCGCGAGCGCTTCCGCGGCCGAATCGCAGCCGAGCGACAGCCACAGGCCGTACAGCGGCTCGTCGCCGTCATGCAGACGTTGCTTGAGGGAATTGGTGAGCGTGCTCATCGATACGGCCTCCGGGACGGAACGGCAATCGAACGGGACAAGCAACAGGCGGAAGCGGGTGCAACATGTCGTGCAGCGCAGCACGGCGACTGCACCGGACCGCACCCTGGAACGTGGGACGGCGCTGGACGACGCTGGACGGCCGGTCCGACAGCGCGGGCCGCGCGACCGCGCACGAGCGCATTTTCCGGTGCCACGCAACGATCATAGCGCGGCGGTACGCGGAATGTGGGATCAGGCGGGGAGTGGCGGCAGACGGGGCCGGCCGGCGCGGCAGCCGGCAGCCCGCGCCAGCGGGCGGGGCTGCCGGGAAAGCAGGATCAGCGGCCGGGCTGGCGCTCGACGTCGGCCCAGCAGTTCGGCGTTTCGTACAGACGTACGCGCTCCAGGCGCAGGTTCACGCCGTAGTGCGCGTCGTACACGTTCGCGAGGATGTCGAACGCGATCGCCGCGAGGTTCTCGACGGTCGGGATCCGGTCGAGCACGACGGTCTTGTGGTCGGCCATCTGTTCGAGGAACGAGCGCACGACTTCGTCGCGTGCATAGACGAGGAACGCGTGATCCCACTTGTTGACGAGGTGCTCGACCGCGAGCGCCTTCACGTCGGCGAAATCCATCACCATGCCGCGGTCGGGCGCCCCCTCGGTATCGACGAGATCGCCGCGCAGCGTGACTTCGAGCACGTAGCGATGGCCGTGCAGGTTCCTGCACTGGCTGCGGTGATCGGGAATGCGGTGGCCCGCGTCGAATTCGAGTTTTCGGGTAATCAGCACGATGTCAAAGGCCGTGGCTCAGGGAATGTTCAGATATTTGTGGGTCTGCATCGACAGGCGCCACTGCGGATGCCGCTTGCACCAGTCGATCGCGAGCTTCGTATTGATGTCGCGCGACGGGCCGTCCATCGGCTGCACGAGAAAATACGCGAAATCGAGCTTCGCGTAATCGGCGAGCCGCTGGTTGTCCTGCGGGATCACGACCTTCAGTTCGTTGCCCTTCGTGACGACGAGCGGCGCGTCAGCCTTCGGGCTGACGCAGATCCAGTCGATCGTCTCGAGCACCGGCAGCGAGCCGTTGGTCTCGATCGCGATCTCGAAGCCAGCCGCGTGCAGCGCGTCGACCAGCGGCTGGTCGAGCTGCAGCATCGGCTCGCCGCCCGTGCAGACGACGAAGCGATGCGCCTCGCCATCCGGCCACAGGCCCGCGATCGTCGCGACGAGGGCTTCGGCATCCTTGAACTTGCCACCGTTCTCGCCGTCGGTGCCGACGAAGTCCGTATCGCAGAAGCGGCACACGGCCTCCGCACGATCCTCTTCGCGGCCCGACCACAGGTTGCAGCCGGCGAACCGGCAGAACACGGCCGGGCGGCCCGCGTTCGCGCCCTCGCCCTGCAACGTGTAGAAAATTTCCTTGACCGCGTAAGTCATCGTGCTTCGTCCGGCTCGCGCCGCTCGTTGTCGATCAGAATCCGTTGTCCATCAAGCGCTGCCTGCGCGCCCGCGTCACAGCGGCGCTTCGGTCACCCGCTCGCCCTTCAGGTAGGCCTCGTAGCCGCGCTTGCGCAGCTTGCAGGCCGGGCATTCGCCGCAGCCGAAGCCCCAGTCGTGCAGTTCCGCGCGCTCGCCCACGTAGCACGTGTGCGTCTCGACGCGGATCAGCTCGACGAGCGCCTCGCCGCCGAGTTGCTCGGCGAGTTGCCAGGTCTGCGCCTTGTCGAGCCACATCAGCGGCGTCTCGAGCACGACGCGCGTGTCCATCCCGAGGTTCAGCGCGACCTGCAGCGCCTTCATCGTGTCGTCGCGGCAGTCGGGGTAGCCCGAGAAATCCGTCTCGCACATCCCGCCGACCAGCACCCGCAGCCCGCGGCGATAGGCAATCGCGGCCGCAATCGTCATGAACAGCAGGTTGCGGCCCGGCACGAACGTGTTCGGCAAGCCGTTCGCCGCGGTCTCGATCTCGATCGTGCGCGTCATTGCGGTATCGCTGATCGCGCCGAGTACCGACAGGTCGATCATGTGATCGTCGCCGAGGCGATCGGCCCACGCGGGAAACTGACGTTTCAGTGCGTCGCGCAGGCCTTCGCGACATTCGAGTTCGACGCGGTGGCGCTGGCCGTAATCGAAGCCGAGCGTCTCGACCGTCTGGTAGCGTTCCAGGGCCCAGGCCACGCACGTGGCCGAGTCCTGCCCGCCGGAAAACAACACGAGCGCGCCGTCTTTAGCGTCTGTCCGAATCACCGTGATACTCCGTGAATGTGTAGGCTCGCGTCGCGCTGCGCGCCGGGGCCGGCTGCCGCCGGGCGGCCCGACGCGTCCGGCCTGCGCCGGCTCGACCAGTATAGGCAGCGCGGTCGGCCGCGAACGCGGCGGCGCGCTTATACCGCCCATCGCGCGGCATCGTTGCCGCGCGTCACGGCGGCGCTGCGGGCAGCCCTGCCGCGCGCATGAAGCGATGCGCTAAGTCATTGAGCGGGCACGGATTTTATCATGCCCCGCCGAATGCTGCCGGGCACGCCGAGGATGCGGCGCAAACCCACCACAAACGAAAAACCCCAAGAACCTTCCGATTCTTGGGGTTGGAACTGCTGGTGGCCTGGGACGGAATCGAACCATCGACACGCGGATTTTCAATCCGCTGCTCTACCAACTGAGCTACCGGGCCAACGAAGAAGAGAAAGTATATCCATCCATCAGCACTTGCGCAAGTGTTTTGGCGAAATATTTTTATGCGGCGCCTTCCGCCGGTTTCTTGCCGAGCTCGACGCCCAATTGCTTGAGCTTGCGATACAGGTGCGTGCGCTCGAGGCCCGTCTTCTCCGCGACGCGCGTCATGCTGCCGTTCTCGCGCGCGAGGTGATATTCGAAATACGCACGCTCGAACGCATCGCGCGCTTCGCGCAACGGGATGTCGAACGGAATCGCGGCCGTCTGGCCCGCGAGGCCGAGCGCCGTCGCCATGTCGTCGCCGAGCGTCGGCAATGCCGCCGCGGACGCGACCGCCGCCGGACCCGACGCCGGGCCGGCGCCCGCCTTCGCCGCCGCGTTGACGGACACCGGTGCCGCGCCGCGCGCGAGACCGTGCTCGACGGACTTCAGCAGCTTCTGCAGCGCGATCGGCTTCTCGAGGAAATCGAGTGCGCCGATCTTCGTCGCCTCCACGGCCGTGTCGATCGTCGCGTGCCCGGACATCATGATCACGGGCATCGTCAACAGGCCCTGCGCCGCCCATTCCTTGAGCAGCGTGACGCCGTCGGTATCGGGCATCCAGATATCGAGCAGCACGAGATCGGGCGCCTGATTCAGACGGTATTCCCGCGCGGCCTGCGCGTTCTCCGCCGCCTCGACGACATGTCCTTCATCGCTGAGGATCTCCGAGAGCAATTCCCGGATGCCCATTTCATCATCTACCACCAGGATGGTTGCCATTTACGCTGCCTTTGTCTGCACACTTGCTTTTGTCTTGGCGGGGGCCGCCCCGTCCTGCGCGCCGGGTTCGGCGCCTGGCGTATCGCTCGCCATCTGCAGGAACAGGATCGACACCTGCGCACCCTCGACGGTCTCGCCGTGCATGCGATTGCGCAGATCGATCCGCGCGCCGTGCTCATCGACGATTTTCTTGACCGTGGCCAATCCGAGCCCCGTGCCCTTCGCCTTCGTCGTGACGTAAGGCTCGAACGCACGGGTCAGGATGCGTGCCGGAAAACCGGGCCCGTTGTCGGACACGGTCAGACGTACCGCGACGCGCGTTTTGCCCTCGGCGTCGGGGTCGCCATATTCTACTGTCTTGGTTTCGATCAACACACGCGGATGGGCGACTTCCGCGACCGAATCCTGCGCGTTCTGCAGCAGGTTGTGAATCACCTGGCGCAGTTGCGTCGCGTCGCCGCGGATCACCGGCAGCGACGGGGCGAGTTCGGCGACGATCGCACTCTTGCCTTCGCCGACACCATACAGCCCGAGCACCTCGCTGGCCAGTTCGTTCAGCTGCAGGTTCGCGAGCATCGCCGGCGGCGTGCGCGCATATTCACGGAAGTCGTCGACCATCCGCTTCATCGCGGCCACCTGGTTGACGATCATCGTCGCGCCGCGCTTGAGCACGTCCGCATCGTGCGGCGCGAGCTTGTCGGACAGCTTCATCTCGAGCCGCTCGGCCGACAGCTGGATCGGCGTCAGCGGGTTCTTGATCTCGTGCGCGAGCCGGCGCGCGACCTCGCCCCACGCGACCGAACGCTGCGCGGAAATCACGTCGGAGATGTCGTCGAACACGACGACGTAGCCCGATGTTTGCGGATCGTCGGCCTCGCCTTCCACCGTCGACACGAGACGCGCGCCGCGCACGAGCAGCGTCAGCGGATCGGCTTCGCCCGGCACTTCGACCGCGAACTGCTGCTGCCAGTGGCCGCGATCGCCGCTGCCGCCGTCGGATGCCGCTTCGCGATCGGCGAACGCCTTGCGCACCATCGCGCCGAATTCCGCGACGACGCCGATCCGGTCGAGCGCCGTACCGATCATCGAGCCGAACGGCTGCCGGAAGATCCGCTCGGCGCCGCGGTTGGCCGTCGTCAGCCGGAACTGGCGGTCGAGCACGAACACGCCGGCGGTCAGGTTCGCGAGGATGCTCTCGAGGTATGTCTTCGAATGTTCGAGCGCGACCCGGTTCTTCTCGACCGCGAGCCGCGCCTCGGACAGCTGGCGCGTCATCGCGTTGAACGACTGCGTGAGGAAGCCGAGCTCGTCGCGCGACTTGATCTCGCGCTTCGGCGTGTAGTCGCCTTCCGTGATCTCCTTCGTGCCCTGCGCGAGCAGGAACAGCGGCCGCGCGAGTTGCTGGCCGAGCGCGAGCGCGAGCATCATCGCGATGAAGGTCGCGAGGAACAGCGCGAGCGTCAGCGTGCCGATGTACATCTTGCGCAAGCCGGTGCGGCCGAGCGATTTTTCCTGGTACTCGCGATACGCGCGCTGCACCGCGTCGGCGTTGTGCGCGAGCGCTGGCGGCACCGGCTGCGTGAGTTGCAGGAACCGCTCCGCCGGTTGCAGCAGCGACGTCGTCGCATCGGGAATCGGCCGCACGACGCGCAGCCGCAGCGCGCCCTTCGCCCCGTGCGCGCGCGGATCGCCGTCGACTTCGCCCTCGATCGCCGCGTACGCGCCGTGTTCGCGCGCCTGGCTCAGCATCAGCGGCGTCGGCAGGTCGTCCGGAATCAGCGCGGCGAAATTGCCCGATGCCTGCGCGACGATGTGCAGGTCGGGCGCCGCGCCGGAACCGCCGCGGCTCGGCTCGACGATCGTCGCGTCCTGCACGCCGAACTGGTCGCGCAGGCGCAGCAGCGTGAGCGTCGTGCCGTTGGTGTTCGCATCGACGCTCGCGAGCTGGTCGGACATCATCCGCGCCTTCGTCTGCAGGTCGGACAGCGATGCGTCGAGCATCCCGCGGCCGAGATTCAGGCCGGCTGTCAGTGCGGTTTCGACGTTCACGTCGAACCACGACTCGATACTGCGCGACACGAACTGGTACGACACGATGTAGATGATCCCGCCCGGCACCACGCCGACGAGCGCGAAGAACACCGCGAGCTTCGCGAGCAGCCGCGTGCCGAACTTGCCCTTCCTCAGCCGCACGACGATCATCCCGATCAGCCCGAGCACCACCAGCAGGAACACGAGCGCGACGACGATGTTCGTCGCGTACAGCCACGAGTAGTAGCGATCGAAGAATTCGGTGTTCGCGCTCGCGGCCGCGAGCAGCACGAGCAGCAGCAGCGCGGTGAGCGCGACGGTCGAGACGATCACGCGAACGAGGAGGCTCTTCCCGCTGGCCGCGCGGCGCACTTTATTTAGCACGTTCGGTCACCGTGAAGTTGAAGCGCTTCCAGTCCGACCCGAGCGTCCAGTCGCGGTTGTTCACCGCGTCGACCTGGAACGGCTTCGGCATCAGCGCCGTGTCGAGCTGCATGCGCACCGAGGCCGTGTAGGTTTCGCCGGCGCGCACCTGGTTGCGGTCGATCACGTGCCACGACGTGATGTGCCGGACGACCGCGAGCGCATCCTTCAGCGACGGGAAGCCGAGCTGCAGCCCGCCGGTCGACACGCGGTACTCGCGCGTGAGCGGCTGGAACGACAGGCGGAGCGTCTGCGACACCGACACCGGCTGCTCGTCGAACCAGTACCAGCGCGCGCGGCCCAGCTCGAAGTCGGTCGTGAAATAAAGCGGGATGCCCTTGTTGACGGCATCCTCGAGGTTCGGATTCAGCTCGAAATCGAAGCGGGCATCGAGGCTCCAGCCGCTTCCGTCAGCCTGCAGCGATGCGCGCTGCACGGCGATCGACTCGGCGCGCGCCGGCCGGACGACTGTCAGGCACAGCGTCAGCGCGACCAGCAGGACGGCCGCGAGCCGAAGTGGAAAAAGGTGTTTGGTCGTCACCGTTTCTGAAACCGCGCGTAGAAAAATCCGTCGTGATCGGTGTTCTGGTCGAGTGCGCCGGCCGAGCCGCCGTGCACGCCGCCCGGCAGCAGTTGGCCGGGCGCGTCCAATCGTACCGCATCTTCACAGGCCGCTTCAAACCAGCGCGCCTGCAATTCGCCCTCCTCGGGGAAGATCGAACAGGTCACGTAGAGCAGTTCGCCGCCCGGCTTCACGAGCGGCCACAACGCCGTCAGGATGCGGCGCTGCTCCGCGACGAGCGCGGCGATGTCGGCTTCGCGACGCAGCCAGCGGATGTCGGGATGACGACGCACGATGCCCGACGCCGAACACGGCACGTCGGCCAGGATGCGATCGAACGGACGGCCGTCGTACCACGCGTGCGGTGCGCCTGCGTCGCCGACGTGCACGTTCGCCGTGAGCGACAGGCGCGCGAGGTTCTCGCCGATGCGCGCCGCGCGGGTCGCGTCGCTTTCGAGCGCAACGACTTCCGCGTCGGCCAGTTCGAGAATGTGGCCGGTCTTGCCGCCCGGTGCCGCGCACGCGTCGAGCACACGCATGCCGTCGCGCGCACCGAGCCATTCGGCCGCGAGCTGCGCGCCGGCATCCTGCACCGAGACGACGCCGTCGGCGAAGCCCGGAATGCGATCGACCGGCAGCGCCGACGCGAGCCGCACCGCATGGCGGCCAATCGCTGTCGCGTCGATTCCGCTGGCGCGCAGCGTGTCGAGATACGTGTCGACGGTCGCGCGGCGCGCGTTCACGCGCAACGTCAGCGGCCCCTGGCGCTCGCCGGCCGCGAGCATCGCCTGCCACGCGTCCGGCCATGCGCGCTTCACCGCATCGATCCACCACGGGCGGTAATTCCAGCGTGCGACCGGATCATCCTGCAGCGCCGCGACGAGCACGTCGCGCTCACGCTGGAACCGCCGCAGCACCGCGTTGACCAGCCCTTTCGCGAACGCGTATTCGCGCCGCGCACCGATCACGGTCACGGCCTGGTCGACGATCGTGAACGCCGGATACGCGGCCGCATCTTCCGGATCGAGCAGCAGCGCCAGCGCGCCGGCGAGCACCGCGTGCACATGCGCGGGCGGCGCCTTGCTGACGAGCCGGCCGATCAGCCAGTCGGCGCTGCCGAGACGACGCATCGTCCGGTACGCAACGTCCTGCGTCGCGCCACGCGCAAGCGCCTGCGTGCCGGCCGGCATCTGCGCGAACACCGCGGCGAGCGCCGCCGGCAGCGCGGTGCCGCGCCGCACCGCATCGACTGCCTGCGCGGCCGCGTCGAGCGCGAAGCCCAGCGAATCGGGCGCGAGATGCAGCGCGGACGGGCGCGCCGGGCGGCCGGAGGAAGACGGGGCGGAGGAACGGGTTCGTGTCATCGGAACGGAATCGGCAATCAAACGCGGCAAGCGGGCACGGCAAACACAGGCTGCAAACGGCGGGATCGCGACGGCCGCAAGGCCACGCGATTCCAAACCGCGCATTGTAGCGTGCGACCACGCGCCCCCTTTGGCCCCTTTACGGCGCACGGAAATGAAACACCCCGCAGCGCGAGGCGTGCGGGGTGGCATGGCGACCCGCGCGGCAACCGCCGCGCGATAAGCCGGGGATCAATCGAAGCGGCCGGTGCGCGCCATCTCCATCAGGCGCGCGATGCGCTCCTCGGTCGCCGGGTGCGTGGAGAACAGGTTCTGCAGGCCGCCGCCGTGCAGCGGATTCATGATCATCATCTGTGCGGTGGCCGGATGCGCTTCGGCCGCCTGGAACGGGATGCCGGCCGCATAGCGATGGATCTTGTCGAGCGCGGTGGCGAGCGACTGCGGATCGCCGGAGATCTGCGCGCCGCCGCGGTCGGCCTCGAACTCGCGCGCCCGCGAGATCGCCATCTGGATCAGCGCGCCGGCGATCGGCGCGAGCAGCGCGACCGCAATCCCGGCGATCGGGTTGGCCGGACGACCGTTTTCGTCGCGACCGCCGAAGAACATCGCGAAGTTGGCGAGCGCCGAGATCGCGCCCGCCATCGTCGCGGTGATCGTCGAGATCAGGATGTCGCGGTGCTTCACGTGCGCAAGCTCGTGCGCCATCACGCCGCGCATCTCGCGCTCGGACAGCACGCGCAGGATGCCCGTCGTCGCGGCGACCGCCGCGTGCTCGGGGTTGCGGCCCGTGGCGAACGCGTTCGGCGCATCCTCGTTGATCAGGTAGACACGCGGCATCGGCAGGTTTGCACGCGTGGCGAGCTCGCGCACCATCCGGTAGAACTGCGGCGCGGTGTTCTCGTCGACTTCCTGCGCGTTGTACATGCGCAGCACCATCTTGTCGGAGAACCAGTACGAAAAGAAATTCATGCCGAGCGCGAACAGCAGCGCGATCGTCATGCCGCGCGAGCCGCCGATCATGCCGCCGATCACGATGAACAGGGCCGTGATCGCGGCCATCAACGTCGCCGTTTTGACCCAATTGAACATACCCACTCCTTATCCGTCAGGGAACCCGCCGCACCTCACGGTGCTCGGCGGAAAATTGTAAGCGATTTGTTAGATAAGGGCTTGCCGGAAAAATTCAATTTCAGCGTTGCGCGGCCGCGAGCCGCAGCCCAAGCCCGACAAACGCGCTGCCGACCGTGCGGTCGAGCCATTTCTTGACGCCCGGCTTGCCGGAAAAGCGCTGCGTGACGCTGCCCGCGACCCAAGCGACGATACAGGTCCAGATCGTGCTCATCACGACGAACACCGAACCGAGGGCCAGGAACGCCAGCGCCTTGTGCGGGCTGTCCGCCGACACGAACTGCGGGAAGAACGACACGAAGAACAGCACGACCTTCGGATTCAGCACGTTGGTCCAGAAGCCCTGCAGGAACAGCCGGCGCAGCGGCTTCGCGGCCGTGGCCTGCGTCGTGTCGGCGTCCGCAGGCGCGGCGGCCTGCTTCGTGAGGATCATGCGTACGCCGAGGTAGATCAGGTACGCGGCACCGACCAGCTTGATCACTGTGAACGCGGCGGCCGACGCCGCCAGCAGCGCGGTCAGGCCGAATGCGCACGCGAGCGCGTGCACGCAGCAACCGGTCGAGATGCCGAGCGCCGACATCAGCCCCGCTCCGCGGCCCTGCGCGACGCTGCGGCCGACGATGTACGCCGTATCGGGGCCGGGCGTGACGTTCAGCAGAAAAACCGCGAGCACGAAGAAGCCAAAATGGGTGATGCCAAGCATGGGGACCTCGAAAACCGAAACGCGCAGGGAAATTCTACGCGCGCCTGTCACGCCGCGCGACTCGGCCATCCGGCCGATTGCGCGCGGCCGGGATACCGTATCGAATGATGCTCAAGCGCCGTCGGACAACGCGAAGCGCTGGCCCGCGGCGAGCGGCGAGCCGGCCAGGAATTCGCGCGCCGGCAGCCGCTTGCCGCCCGGTTTCTGCAGTTGCGTGACGCGCAGCGCGCCGCTGCCGCATGCGACGACCACCCCTTCGGGCGCGACCTCGACGATCGTGCCGGGCGCGGCGTCGCCGCGTGCCGCCACGGGCTCGGCTGCCCACAGCTTGATGGCCGCACCGTCGAGCGTCGCCACACCGCCCGGGAACGGATCGAACGCGCGCACCTGGCGCGCGAGCATGTCGGCCGGCTTGCGCCAGTCGAGCGCCGCTTCGTGCTTGCCGATCTTTTCCGCATAAGTCACGCCGTCGGCCGGCTGCGGCGTGGCCGGCAGCGAGCCGTCGCGCTCGAGCCGCACGAGCGCGTCGACGATCAGCCGTGCGCCGTCGGCGGCCAGCCGGTCGTGCAGCGTCGCGGTCGTATCGTCGGGCGCGATCGCGAGGCGCGCCGCTTCGATCATCGCGCCGGTGTCGAGGCCGACGTCCATCTGCATCAGCGTGACGCCCGTCTCGGCGTCGCCGGCCTCGATCGCGCGGTGGATCGGCGCAGCGCCGCGCCAGCGCGGCAGCAACGAGGCGTGGATGTTGATGCAGCCGGCGCGTGGAATGTCGAGCACTTCCTGAGGCAGCAGCAGGCCGTATGCGGCGACCACCATCACGTCGTGCGGGGTCGTGCGCAGCAGCTCGATCGCGTCGGCCGCCTCTGCCGGGTACTTGCCCGCGCGGCGCAGCGACGGCGGCTGCGCGACGGGCATCCCGTGGTCGACGGCATAGCGTTTCACGGCGCTCGCCTGCAGTTTCATCCCGCGCCCGGCGGGGCGATCGGGCTGGGTGAGCACGAGCGGCACCGGAAAACCGGCCTCGTGGATCGCGGCGAGTGCGGCCGCGGCGAATTCCGGCGTGCCGGCAAAAATCACGCGCAACGTATGGGTCATGACAGCGTTCGGGGAGCTTGGCGAACGCGCGTTACATCGCGCGTTCGAGTTTCTTCATCTTCGTCTTGATGCGGGTCTGCTTCAGCGGCGACAGGTATTCGACGAACACGCGCCCCATCAGATGATCCATCTCGTGCTGCACGCACACGGCCAGCAGGCCCTCGCAGTCGAGCTCGAAGGTCTCGCCCTGCTCGTTGAGCGCACGCACGCGCACGTGGTCGGGGCGCTCGACTTCGTCGTAGATCCCGGGCACCGACAGGCAGCCCTCCTCGTAGACCTGCTTCGCGTCGCTCGACCAGACGATCTCGGGGTTGATGAACGCGCGCAGCTCGTTCTTCTCCTCGGAGATGTCGATCACGATCACGCGCTCGTGCACGTCGACCTGCGTCGCCGCAAGGCCGATACCCGGCGCGGCGTACATGGTTTCGGCCATATCGGCGACGAGCTTGCGGATCCGGTCGTCGACCTTGTCGACGGGCTTGGCGACCTTGTGCAGCCGCTTGTCGGGGTAATGAAGAATGTTGAGCAAAGCCATGGTGTTCGGTGGAGCGGCGTGCCGCATCTGCCATCCGGCCGGCTGGCGCCACTGCCGGGATGCAATGAAGATGAGGCGGACGCACGGCATGCAACGCCGCCCGTCATGCCCCTGCAATTGGCCGGACGCCTTGGCGCGCGGCCCTGTCGAGTATTTCGGATGATGAAAATTTTATCATGGCGCCACGCTGTCCGCTGGCGGTCGCGTTCGAGGGGAGCCTCATGTCGCCACAAGCGCTGACCACCTCCGCGCTGCGCGCGTGGCTGCAACTCGCGCATGTGCCGGGCCTCACACCCGCGGTGCTGCGCGTGCTGCTCGATGCATTCGGCTCGCCGGCCGCGCTGCTGCGCGCGTCCGATCAGGCGATCGGCGCGGCGAGCAGCGCGGCCGCCGCGCGGGCGATACGCGCCAGCGAACGGGACGACCTCGACGCGCGCACCGACGCCGCGCTCGCGTGGCTCGATGCGCCGGGCAACGCGATCGTCGCGCTCAACGATCCCGTCTATCCGCCGCGGCTGCGCGATCTGCACGATCCGCCGCCGCTGCTATATGTAAAGGGCAGACTCGACCTGCTGCACGCGCGCGGGCTCGCAGTCGTGGGCAGCCGCCACGCGACGCCGCAAGGGCTCGCCGACGCCACGCGCTTCGCGCATGCGCTGTCCGATGCCGGGCTCGCGATCGTCTCCGGTCTCGCGCTCGGCATCGACGGCGCCGCGCATCGCGGCGGGCTCGACGGCCGCGCCAGCACCATCGCGGTGATCGCGACAGGCGCCGATCTTGTCTATCCGGCACGGCACCGCACGCTGGCCCACGAGATCGCCGCGCGCGGCGCGATCGTGTCGGAATGGCCGCTCGGCACGCCCGCACGGGCGTCGCATTTCCCGCAGCGCAACCGGCTGATCGCCGCGCTCGCGGTCGGCACGCTGGTGGTCGAAGCCGCGCCGCGCTCCGGCTCGCTGATTACCGCGCGGCTCGCGAACGAGCTGGGCCGCGACGTATTCGCGATGCCGGGCTCGATCCACGCGCCGCTCGCGCAAGGCTGCCATGCGCTGATCCGCGACGGCGCGAAACTCACCGCGACACCGCTCGACGTGCTCGAGGAATACGGATTGAGCGACCCCGCCGATCGCGCAACCGGCGGCACGGCCCATCCAGGATCGCGCCCCGATAACGGCGATCAAGCCGGTTCCGCTGGCCAGTGTACGGGCGAGCACGTCGCGAAGGCCGATGCTGCCGCATCGGCCTTCGCATCGGCCGGAATCGAACGTCGGCCACCCGATGACCCGGCCGAGCGGTCCGTGCTCGTCGCATTGGGATACGGCCCCGTTACTTACGAGTGGCTCGCCGAGCGCAGCGGCCTGTCCGACGAGGTACTGCATCGCGCGCTGCTCGCGCTGGAACTCGCCGGCCGCGTCGCGAGCGTGCCCGGCGGCCGGTTCGCGCGGCTTGACGCGGCGCCCACCCCGCCCGCGTCCGGCGTGCTACATTCCCCCGCATAGGAGCGGCCGTGCCGCCGACGCTACCCAAGGAATTCCATGCCCGCGCTGAATCTCGACACCGATGCCGATCGGATCGCCGAGCGCCTCGCCGATCCCGGCACATTGCTGGTCGCGTGCCTGTGCGCCGACTGGTGCGGCACCTGCCGCGACTACCGGACAGCCTTCGACCAGCTCGCCGACGCCCATCCCGATGCCTGCTTCGCGTGGATCGACATCGAAACCCATGCGGATCGGCTCGACGACCTCGACGTCGAGAATTTCCCGACGATCCTGATCGAGGATGCGAACACCGCCCGCTTCTTCGGCACGGTGCTGCCGCACGCGGCCATCGTCGAACGGATGCTGTCCGACCTGAGCGCGGTGCCGGGCTCGCCGCACGCACCGAAATTGCGCAACATCCTGAACGTCGAGGCGTAATCCGCGCACCGGCCGGCGGGCTTTTCGCGCCGTGGCGCGTGCCGTCGCGCCGGGCGCTTGCCGCCGTTGCGCCCCCCCTCTATGATGGGCCGCTTTTTACACGCCGCGCCGCCGTCGCCGCAGCGTGTGCTATAAAGCCGTCGTAAAAGGGACCCACGCCGGCGAACCCGGTCTACCAACACACACCTGTCATGTCCAAAGCACTGATCATTGCGGAAAAGCCTTCTGTCGCGAACGACATCGCGCGCGCTTTGGGCGGCTTTACCAAGCATGACGAATACTACGAGAGCGACGAATTCGTCCTGTCGTCCGCGGTCGGCCACCTGCTGGAAATCGCCGCCCCGGAAGAGTACGAGGTCAAGCGCGGGAAATGGAGCTTCGCCCATCTGCCCGTCATCCCCCCGCATTTCGACCTGAACCCGATCGCAAAAAGCGAATCGCGGCTGAAGGTCCTTACCAAGCTGATGAAGCGCAAGGACGTCGATCGCCTGATCAACGCATGTGACGCGGGGCGCGAGGGCGAGCTGATTTTCCGCCTGATCGCGCAGCACGCGAAGGCGAAGCAGCCGGTCCAGCGCCTGTGGCTGCAATCGATGACGCCGCAGGCAATCCGCGACGGTTTCGCGAACCTGCGCAGCGACACGGACATGCAACCGCTCGCCGACGCCGCACGTTGCCGCTCGGAAGCCGACTGGCTCGTCGGGATCAACGGCACGCGCGCGATGACCGCGTTCAACAGCAAGGGCGGCGGCTTCTTCCTGACGACCGTCGGCCGGGTTCAGACGCCAACGTTGTCGATCGTCGTCGAACGTGAAGAGAAAATCCGCCGTTTCATCCCGCGTGACTACTGGGAAGTGAAGGCCGAGTTCGCGTGCGCCGGCGGCTTCTACGAAGGCAAGTGGTACGACCCGAAATTCAAGCGGGACGAATTCGATCCGGAAAAGCGCGACTCCCGCCTGTGGAGCCTGCCCGCCGCCGAAACCATCGTCGCCGCTTGCCGCGACCAGGTCGGCACGGTGTCCGAGGAATCGAAACCGTCGACCCAGCTGTCGCCGCTGCTGTTCGACCTGACAAGCCTGCAGCGCGAGGCGAACAGCCGCTTCGGCTTCTCCGCGAAGAACACGCTCGGTCTCGCGCAGGCGCTGTATGAAAAGCACAAGGTGCTGACGTACCCGCGTACCGACGCGCGCGCGCTGCCGGAAGACTACCTCTCGACCGTGCAGTCCACGCTCGAGATGCTCAAGGAGAGCAACAACTACCTGCCGCACGCGAAGCAGGTGCTCGACAAGGGCTGGGTGAAGCCGAACAAGCGGATCTTCGACAACTCGAAAATCAGCGACCACTTTGCAATCATCCCGACGCTGCAGGCGCCGAAGTCGCTGTCCGAGCCGGAGCAGAAGCTGTACGACATGGTCGTGAAGCGCTTCCTCGCGGTGTTCTTCCCTGCCGCCGAATTCCGCGTCACGACGCGGATCACCGAGGTCGCCGGCCATCACTTCAAGACCGAAGGCAAGGTGCTGGTCGAGCCGGGCTGGCTGCAGGTGTACGGCCGCGACGCCGAAGGCGCGGACGCGAACCTCGTGCCGGTGCAGAAGGACGAGAAGGTGAAGACGGACGAGATCGCCGCCGTCGCGCTCGTGACGAAACCGCCCGCACGCTACTCGGAAGCCACGCTGCTGTCCGCGATGGAAGGCGCGGGCAAGCTCGTCGAGGACGACGAGCTGCGCGAGGCGATGGCCGCGAAGGGCCTCGGCACGCCGGCGACGCGCGCGGCGATCATCGAAGGCCTGCTCGGCGAGAAGTATCTCGTGCGCGAAGGCCGCGAACTGATCCCGACCGCGAAGGCATTCCAGCTGATGACGCTGTTGCGCGGGCTCGGCGTGAAGGAACTGACCGCGCCCGAGCTCACCGGCGAATGGGAATACAAGCTGTCGCAGATGGAGCGCGGCAACCTCGGGCGCGATGCGTTCATGCAGGAAATCGCCCGCATGACGCAGCAGATCGTCAAGCGCGCGAAGGAATACGATTCCGACACGATCCCCGGCGATTACGCGACGCTCGAGACGCCGTGCCCGAACTGCGGCGGCCAGGTGAAGGAAAACTACCGCCGCTTCGCGTGCACGAAGTGCGAGTTCTCGATCTCGAAGATTCCGGGCAGCCGGCAATTCGAGATCGCGGAAGTCGAGGAACTGCTGCGGGAGAAAACCATCGGCCCGTTGTCCGGTTTCCGCAGCAAGATGGGCCGTCCGTTCTCGGCGATCCTCAAGCTCTCGTTCGACGACGAAACGAAGAACTACAAGCTCGAGTTCGACTTCGGCCAGGACCAGGGCGGCGAGGAAGGCGAAGCGCCCGACTTCTCCGCGCAGGAACCGGTCGGTGCGTGCCCGAAGTGCAAGGGCCGCGTGTTCGAGCACGGGATGAGCTATGTGTGCGAGCACTCGGTCGCGAATCCGAAGACCTGCGACTTCCGTTCGGGCAAGGTGATCCTGCAACAGGAAATCACGCGCGAGCAGATGGCCAAGCTGCTTGCCGACGGCCGCACGGATCTGCTGCCGAACTTCAAATCGTCGCGTACGGGCCGCAACTTCAAGGCGTTCCTCGTGAAGCAGCCGGACGGCAAGATCGGTTTCGAGTTCGAGAAGAAGGAACCGAAGGCTGCTGCCGCGAAGAAGACGGCAAAATCGGCGACGAAGGATGCCGAAACCGTGACGGAGGGCGTCGACGAGAAACCGGCACCGGCGCGCAAGACCGCCGCCCGCAAGACGACGGCGCGCAAGACGGGTTCGTGACAGCCGGCCGCCGGGGCCTCCCCGGCGCGTCGCACGCCGGCCAACGGCAATAAAAAACGCGGATCGATCGCTCGATCCGCGTTTTTTATGGGTGCCGGCGCAATCGGTGCGCGAGCGCCGCGGCGTTACAGCGGCGACGGCACCGCGACGCGCGCGCGCGGCGAGCGCGCCACGCGCGGCTGCAGGTTCGGGTCGGTCGACTCCGACGGCTCGGCGCGCATCTCCACACCGATCGGAGCAGGCGTCGCACCCTGCGCGGCCCATTGCTCGCCCATCATCGCATCGGTCGAGTGGCTGAAATACTCGACGAGGTGATCGATGAACGTGCGCACCTTCGCGGGCAGATGGCGCCGGCTCGGATACGCAATGTTGATCTCGACTTGCGGCAGCCGGAAATCCGGCAGCAGCCGCACCAGCGCGCCGCGCGCGATATCGCTGCCGATCAGGTAGCTCGGCAGGATCGCGATGCCCATGCCGAGCAGCGCGAACTGGCGCAGCATCGCGGTGTTGTTCGCGACGATCAGGTTGGTCGGGCGCACGCGCACTTCGCCGTCCGGCCCCGTGAACACGCGCTCGTCGCCCCAGTATTCGGTCGGCAGGCTCAGCGCCGGGTGTTCGGCGAGCTGCTCCGGGTGGGTCGGCACGCCGTGCTTTTCCAGATAGCTCGGCGTCGCGCACACGGTCATGCAGCCGGTGGTCAGCCGACGCGTGACGATGCTCGCGCTGCGCATCTGGCGCGTGACGACGATGCCGACGTCGAAACCTTCCTCGACGAGATCGACCTGGCGGTCGACCAGCGTCAGATCCGGCACCACTTTCGGGAAATTCTCCGTGTACGACTGCAGGACGGGGGCGAGGTTGTGCAGGCCGAACACGACCGGCGCGACGATGCGCAACGTGCCGACCGGCTCGTGATTGCGCGCGACGACCATCTGTTCGACATCCTCGAGCTCATCGAGAATCTGGCGCGCCCGCTCCAGATAGACCTGGCCCGACTCCGTCAGCGAAAGGCTGCGCGTGGTGCGGTTCAGCAACCGCGTGCCGAGCCGGCCTTCGAGATCGGCGACGTGACGCGTCGCGACCGCGTTGGAGATATCCATTGCACTCGCGGCCCGCGCGAAACTGCCGAGATCCGCAACCTTGACGAACACGCGCATCGACTGCAAATGATCCATAAACGACTCCTGCCGCTGTTACAACTTCAAAAAGATGATGCAAATGCGTAATTCTCCTACGACAGCGGAAATGATGCAGAGTTGCTCAACAAGGTGCCGGATAGCGATAAAAATAGTCAAAAATCCTCACCTATTGCGAACGGATGATCCAATTATTCTGATTGAAGCAACAATTGGGTGAACCTCGTCCGGTATACGTCCGAATCAGGAAGGACGTATTTGATGCGACACAGCAGCGCACCCCGCCGCACCACGCGGAAGGCGCCCGGGATCAGGCCGCCGCCGATTGCGGCGGAGCGTAACAACCTGTTAAAAAGACCCCACGGCGGGCGCCGACGTAGCATCATGTCGGCCCCGGCCGGGCGGGACGGGTGCGCGACGTGCGCCGCCGCCACTGCCGCTTTCAACGCGCGACTCCCGCTGACCATGAAAATTGCCATCCTCGACGACTACCAGGACGCCGTCCGCAAGCTGAACTGCTTCGAGATGCTTGCCGAGCACGACGTGAAGGTCTTCAACAACACGGTGCGCGGCCTGGGCCAGCTCGCGAGCCGTCTGGCGGAAGTCGAGGCGCTCGTGCTGATTCGCGAGCGCACGCCGATTTCGTCGCAACTGCTCGCCAAGCTGCCGAATCTGCGCATGATCAGCCAGACCGGCCGCATCTCGAGCCACATCGACCTCGAAGCCTGTACCGACCGCGGCATCGCGGTGCTCGAAGGCACGGGTTCGCCGGTCGCGCCGGCCGAGTTGACCTGGGCGCTCGTGATGGCCGCCCAGCGCCGCATTCCGCAATACGTCGCGAACCTGAAGCAGGGTGCGTGGCAGCAGTCGGGCCTGAAGACGTCGGCGTTGCCGCCGAACTTCGGCCTCGGCCAGGTGCTGCGCGGCCAGACGCTCGGCATCTGGGGCTACGGGAAGATCGGCCGGCTGGTCGCCGGCTACGGCAAGGCGTTCGGGATGAACGTGCTGATCTGGGGCCGCGAGCACTCGCTCGAAGCCGCGCGCGCCGACGGCTACACGGCCGCCGAGAGCCGCGAAGCGCTGTTCGAGCAGAGCGACGTGCTGTCGCTGCACCTGCGCATGCACGACGACACGCGCGGGATCGTCAAGCAGGAAGACCTGATGCGGATGAAGCCGACGTCGCTGCTCGTCAACACGAGCCGCGCGGAGCTGCTCGAGGAAAACGCGCTCGTCAACGCGCTGTCGCACAACCGCCCGGGCATGGTCGTGATCGACGTATTCGAGAGCGAGCCGATCCTGCAGGGCTACAGCCTGCTGCGGATGGAAAACGTGATCTGCACGCCGCACATCGGCTACGTCGAGCGCGAAAGCTACGAGCTTTATTTCAGCGCCGCGTTCCGGAACATCCTCGCGTTCGACGACGGCGACATGTCGAGCGTCGCCAATCCGGAAGCGCTGACGCCGCGCCGCGTGCGCTGATGAATAGGCGGGGCCGCGCTCGCCGCACGGCCCTGCTGCCGGCTTCCCGCCTTCCCTTCTTCAGGCGGCCACGCGACTGCCTGTCATCGCGTCGACGCGCGTGAGGAAATGCTCGCCGTCGCGCCGCCCGAGATCGTACGCATGCCGCATCTGCGACGGGCTCGTGTAATCCCAGCTCGAAATCGGCACCTTGCTCGACGGTTGCACGTAGAGCCGCCGCTGGTCGCCGTGCGCGACCGTGAACATCTGCGGGCGCGGATACCGCCGCGTGACGAGCACCAGCACGTCGCCCGGCGACGCGTCGAGCGCACCGACCGGCACGTTGTCGACCATTCCGCCGTCGAGCACCGGCCGGCCGTCGCGGCGCAGCACCGGCGTAAACGGCGGCGTGCACGACGACTGCAGGATCAGGTCGGCGAGTGCGTCCACACTCGTGCAGGACTGCGCGCGCACGAACTCGGGCCGGAAGCCGAGCGTGCGCCCGAGCGTCGGATGCAGCGTCTTGCGCAGGTACTTTTCGATGTTGTACGCGATGAGGCCCGCGGCGACCGCGCTGCGCGCGCCGAGCCAGCGCGGCACGTGCGACAGGCCGATGCGGATCTCCGGTGCGTCGGCGAGTTGCCGAAACGGCTCGCCGTAGATGTCGAGCAGCGCCTGACGGTAGATCCGGTAATGCGGAAACACGGGCTCACGCCCGAACAGGTTGCCCCAGTACGCGTTCTTGCGGTTGTGGCGCAGCGCCTCCTCGTAATAGCGCATCACCCATGCGGCATCGCGCGTATACAGCATGCAGGCGGTCGCCGCGCCGGCCGAGATGCCCGCGATCACGCGCGGACGCAACTCGAGCGCCGGCCGCGCGACGTCCCAAAAGCCGGCCTGCCACCAGCAGCGATTGCCGCCGCCCGCGAACACGATCTGGTCGAACATCGCGCCGCTCAGCTGACGAGCGCGTAGGTCGACGTCGCGTGCACGGCCATCTTGCCGTCCTCGTCGAACAGCTCGACTTCGCCGAACACCAGGTTGCGGCCCATCCGCAGCACGCGCGCGGTGACGAGCACGTCGCCTTTGCGCACCGGGCGCATGAAGTTCGTGTTCAGCGACACGGTCGTCATCGGCCGGAACTCGCCGAGCGCGGCCGAGATCGCGATCACCATCGCGGTGTCGGCGGCAGCCGTGAACACCTGGCCGCAGATGACGCCGCCCGAGTGACGGAATTCGCCGGAAAACGGCAGGCGCATCGTGACGCTGTCATCGCCGATCGATACGGGGACCAGACCGAGCGAGCGGACCCACGGGGCCAGCAGGCGATCCAGCAATTCGCGGACTGCGTTTTCGTCCATCTTCGAATGCCCTGAGAGCGTTGCGCGACCGTCGCGCAACAGGTGGACGTCATCATACCGGGAGCGGGCCAACTGCGATCGCTCGTTACCGCGCCGACAGCCGCCGTTGTCGAGACGAAATATTTTGAGGAAATTTCGAGAAAAGGCTTGCCAAGGTCGAAATACCCATGCATAATCTTTCTTCTGTTGGGGGCGTTAGCTCAGTTGGTAGAGCAGCGGACTCTTAATCCGTAGGTCGAGTGTTCGAGTCACTCACGCCCCACCAGGAATTCCAAAGGCCGGTCAGCGCAAGCTGACCGGCCTTTTTCCTTTTCCGGCGCCGCCCGGCTTCTCCCCCTCTCGCGACAGGCCATCACATTGATGCCTCGTCGATGCGCTTTCCGCTAGAATCGTCCGACAAATATCACACAACCGGCACGGCGATCGCCGAATCGCCGCCGACACTGAGAGAGCATGGGACGTCAGACATGGAATCATGTGAGCGAGACGCGACCATTCAGAGGGCATGGTCACGCCGATATCGGCGCGCACGTCGAGTCGCGCCATCCACCCGATCGCACCCGAACCCATCGCACGACGCGCCCAGCGGATCCGGTCATGCTGCGTAGGGACGCGCTCGTCGCATTCACGCTCGGCGTTGCGCTGCTCGTGGTCGCCACCGTGCTCACCTTCACCGCGACCGGCACGGCCGGGCATCTGGTTCGCGCGCCGGGCACGGTCGTGCGCATCGTGCAGGACAGCGACGCGATGCACGCTTACCGCCCGATCGTCGCCTACCTCGCGAACGATGGCCGGCGCCGCGAAGTCGCCGGCAATACCGCGTCGATGGTTCCGGCATACGACATCGGCGAAAGCGTCGATGTCCTCGTCGACCCGGACCTTCCGGGCCGTCCCGCACTGATCGACGATTTCGCGCAACGCTGGCTTCCCGTCGCGGTGCCGGCATTGCTCGCGGTCGCGTCACTTGCGATCGGCGGCCTGCTGGTCGCAAACGAGCGCCGCAGCCAGCCAGTCGGCACGCATTCCGCACCGGCCGCCGGCAAGACAACCCGGCGCCGCTTGAATATCGCGATGGTGCTGATCCCGATCGCGATCGGCACCGGCTTCCTCGCCGGCGCCGGCGCGGCCGGGCTGCGCCAGTGGCAGATCGCCCGGCATTACGCGCACTCGACCGGCCATGTCGTCGAGATCGCCGAAAACGCGCACTCGCCGCGCACCCGCACGCCGCGCTATTCGGCGATCGTCGCATTCACGACAGACAGCGGCCGCCCGATCACGTTCGCGCAAGGCTCGGCTTCATCGCATCCCGGGCTGTACGAAGGCGAGATCGTCAACGTGCTGTACGACCCCGTCACCCCCGAACGCGCGGTCATCGACCAGTTCTGGGACAGGTGGGGGCTCACGGCGATCCTGTTCACGATCGGTGCGCCCTTCCTCGTCGCGGGATTGTTCGTCGCCGGGGCCCTGTGGCCCGAGCATCGGCCGCACGACCTCGCTGAATGACGCGCGCGACGCGGCGCGCGCATCGGACCGCCATGTGAAGCGGCCATCGTCCGCGTCGAATGTGCTGCGCCCGAGCGCCTCGCGAACGGCAAGCCGATCAGGGTGCCGCGCGCGGGTCACCTGGTCCAGGAAGATGCGCCGGAAGCGAACGTCGCCGCCGTGCTCGACCGGTAGGCGCACCCGCGCGGGCGCATGGCACCGTACGGCTTACCAGGGCAGCGAATAGGTCTTCGTATTCGTGAAGCTCTTCATCGCCTCCTGCACGCCTTCCTTGTAGCCGAGGCCCGAATCCTTCACCCCGCCGAACGGTGTCAGTTCGAGCCGGTAGCCCGGCACCTCGCGCACGTTCACGCTGCCCACCTCGAGCTCGGTGATGAAGCGCGTGATGCTGTCGAAGCGGTTCGTGCAGACCGACGACGACAACGCATAGTCGGTGCTGTTCGACATCCGGATCGCCTCGTCGATGTCGCGAAAGCGCATGATCGGCGACACGGGCCCGAACGTCTCGTACTTCACGAGCGGCATGTCGGGCGTCACGCGATCGATGACGGTCGGCGAATACAACGCCCCGTCGCGCACGTTGCCGACCAGCAGCCGCGCGCCGCGCGCAATCGCGTCGTTCACCTGCTGCTCGCAGAACTTCGCGGCCGCTTCGTCGATCACCGTGCCCATGTCGACCGACGGATCGGCCGGGTTCCCGTAGGCCCACGCGCGGGTCTTCTCGACGACCAGCTCGGTGAAGCGATCGGCCACCGCCTCGTGCACGAGCATCCGCTTGATCGCGGTGCAGCGCTGCCCCGAGTTCTTGTAGGAGCCCGACACGGCAAGCGTGCTCGCTTCGTCGAGATCGGCATCTTCCATCACGATGATCGGATCGTTGCCGCCGAGCTCGAGCACGGCGCGCCGGTAGCCCATCCGCGACGCGATCGACTTGCCGATCGACACGCCACCGGTGAACGTGATCAGGTCGATCGCCGGGTTCGTGATGAGCTCGTCCGCGATGTCCTTCGGATCGCCGGTGATCACCTGCAGCATCTGCGGCGGCAGGCCGGCTTCATACAGGATGTCCGCGAACAGGTAGCACGACAGCGGCACCTTCTCCGACGGCTTCACGACGATCCGGTTGTTGGTCGCGACCGACGGCACGACCTTGTGCGCGACCTGGTTCATCGGATGATTGAACGGCGTGATCGCGGAAATCACGCCGAGCAGCGGCTCGCGCTGCGTGTACACGCGGCGCTTCTTGCCATGCGGCGTCAGATCGCACGAGAAGATCTGGCCGTCGTCCTTCAGCACTTCGCCCGCGCCGAACGTGAGCACGTCGGCGACGCGCCCGGCTTCGTACGTCGAATCCTTGATGCACAACCCGGCCTCGGCCGTGATCAGCGCCGCGATCTCGGCGGTGCGCGCACGCACGATGTCGGCTGCACGGCGCAGGATCGCCGCGCGCTCGTGGCGCGTGAGCGACGGCCGGTACGCACGCGCGACCGCAAACGCGCGCCGCACGTCGTCGAGCGTCGCCTTCGGCACGGTCCCGACGAGCGACCCGTCGTACGGGTTGCGCACCTCGATCACCGCGTCGCGGTAAATCTTCTCACCATCGATTCGCAGTGCTTCACGATGAAGCCCGCGGACCTCCGTCGATGCTGCAATGGCGTTCATGAGTGTCTCCTGGCGGATGCGTCCGCGTCACTGCAGATGGTTGAGCGCGATGTCGATGATGTCGAAGTTGCGCAGCCGCGCGCGGCCCGTGACGGCACTCGCGACCGGCTTGCTGAAGATCAGCGGCACGATCTGCTCGGAGATCCCGCCGTGCGAGCGCAGCGGCACGTCGAGGCCCGACAGGTCGTGCTTGATGCGGCGCGTGCCGAGCACGACGTCCTGCTTCGAGATCACGATCAGGTCGCCCATCCGGTCGGGCGGCAGCTCGAAGCGCGCGCAGCCTTCGGCGCCGTTCAGCACGACCTCGATGCCGTCGACCGCGGCAAGCCGCGCGCGCAGCGCGTCGGTGTCCGCGCCGTCCGGCACGTAGACGGTCGCGAACGAGCCGAGCGCGCCGTGGTGCACGACGTACGGGTCGGTGATCGGCAGGATCACGCGCGCCGCATCGTGGCCGAGCCACTCGTCGAACAGTTCCTGCAGGTAGATCACGTTCGGCTCGCCGGTCTCGCCGTCGTGCTTCGCGTTCATCCCGTGGTCGGCCGTGATCGCGACGATCGCGCCGAGTTCGTCGAGCCGCTTCAGGTACGTGTCCATCATCTGGTAGAACGCGTTCGCCCCATCGGTGCCGGGCGCGCACTTGTGCTGCACGTAGTCGGTCGTCGACAGGTACATCAGGTCGATCGGGCGGGTCTCGAGCAGGCGCACGCCGGCCGCGAACACGAACTCCGACAGGTCCGCGCTGTACACGCTCGGCACCGGCTTGCCGACCAGCTCGAGCACGTTGTCGATGCCGTTCTCGGCGAGGCTGGCTTCATCGGCCTTCTCCGACGAGAAGCAGATGCCCTTGAGCCCCTTGCCGAGCAGGCGGCGCAGCTTGTCCTTCGCGGTGACGACCGCGACGCGCGCGCCCTGCTCCGCGAAGGTCGCGAGCACGGTGGGTGCGACGAGGTACTTCGGATCGTTCATCAGCACCTCGGCGCCGGTGTCGCGATCGTAGAAGTAGTTGCCGCTTATCCCGTGGATGGCCGGCGGCACGCCGGTAACAATCGACAGGTTGTTCGGGTTCGTGAAGCTCGGCACCACGCATTCGCCCTTGAGCGCCGTGCCCGGCTTCAGCAGCGTGCGCAGGAACGGCGCGACGCCGGCCTCGGCCGCCATCTCGAGATATTCATAGGCGCAGCCGTCGACACAGACGACCACCACGGGACGGCTCATCCAGTTGTAGCGACGGCCGTTCACTTCCACGGATACAGGCGTTTCAGTCATGACGTTCAGTCCTTTCGGTTCGAAGGGGGTTGAGCTATCGGCGCCCGCGCCGCGCCGAGGAGGTGTTTTCCATGCTTGACATTAAAATTGATGATTTGTAGATTGTCAACAACATGCAGAGAACAGAAAGCAAAATACGGAAGCACGAGGCAGTACAAAGAGGGCTGGTCTCCACTCATTCGCCGCGTGCCGCGGCGCCACAGTCAAGGGGTCTGAAGATGAACCAAGTGCCGGTACACAAGCGTTTCAATGGATGGGCAACGGGCGCGGCCCGTGTCGCGCTGGCCGCCGCGGTGGCGCTCGGCGCCGCGCAGGCGGCGCACGCGAAGACGTCGCTGCTCGTCTACACCGCGCTGGAAGACGAGGCGATGAAGCCCTACAAGGACGCGTTCGAGAAGGCGAACCCCGACGTCGAGATCCGCTGGGTGCGCGACTCGACCGGCTCCGTCACCGCGAAGCTGCTCGCGGAGAAGAACAACCCGCGCGCGGACGTCGTGCTCGGCCTCGCCGCGTCGAGCCTCACGCTGCTCGACCTGCAGGGAATGCTGATGCCGTATTCGCCGAAGGGCTTCGACCAGCTCACGCGCAAGTACAGCGATGCGAACACGCCGCCGCACTGGGTCGGCATGGACGTGTGGGGCGCGACGATCTGCTACAACCGCGTCGCCGCGCAGGCGAAGAACATCCCGAAACCGACCTCGTGGGAAGACCTGACGAAGCCGGTCTACAAGGGCGCGATCGTGATGCCGAGCCCGGTCTCGTCGGGCACCGGCTACCTCGACGTGACCGCGTGGCTGCAGACCTTCGGCGACGACAAGGGGTGGAAATTCATGGACGCGCTCGACAAGAACGTCGCGCAGTACGTGCACTCGGGCTCGAAGCCGTGCACGCTCGCCGGCACCGGCGAATTCCCGATCGGCATCTCGTTCGAGTTCCGCGGCCACGAACTGCAGGCGCAGGGCGCGCCGATCGACCTGGTGTTCCCGAAGGAAGGCCTCGGCTGGGACATGGAAGGCACGGCGATCATGAAGACGACCAAGCAACCCGACGCCGCGAAGAAGCTCGCGGACTTCATGGCGAGCAAGGACGCGAACGAGATCACCGCGCGCTGGTGGGCGATCGTCGCGTACCCGGGCGTCGCGCGCAAGCTGACCGGCATCCCGGACAACTACTCGGACCTGCTCGTGAAGAACGACTTCGTGTGGTCCGCGAAGAACCGCCAGTCGATCCTCGATAACTGGCAAAAGCGCTACGGGGCGAAAACGCAGCAATGACGCGGCAGTAACGCCGCACCAGGCAGCGGGGTCGCGCCACGCGCCGCCCCGCCTCCCTTCCCATCGTCGTATCCGGCCCGCGTCCGGGCCGCCCGCAGCGTGGAGGCGTGCATGGCACCCTATCTGAGCGTAGAACGCATCGAAAAGCGGTACAACGACACACAGGTTCTCACCGACATCAACCTGAGCGTGATGAAGGGCGAGATGATCTGCTTCCTGGGGCCATCCGGCTGCGGGAAAACCACGCTGCTGCGGATCATCGCAGGGCTCGAGGCGCAAAACGCCGGCCACATCATGCAGGACGGCCGCGACATCTCGCGGCTGCCGCCGCAACTGCGCGACTACGGCATCGTGTTCCAGTCGTACGCACTGTTTCCGAACCTCACCGTCTTCGACAACGTCGCGTACGGGCTCGTGAACCGCCGGATGAAGCGCGACGCGATCCACGAACGCGTGCATACGTTGCTCGCGCTGGTCGGCCTGCCCGACAGCCATCGCAAGCATCCGGGCCAGTTGTCCGGCGGCCAGCAGCAGCGCATCGCGCTGGCGCGCGCACTGGCGACGTCGCCCGGCCTGCTGCTGCTCGACGAGCCGCTGTCGGCGCTCGATGCGCGCGTGCGCGTGCGGCTGCGCCAGGAAATCCGCGCGCTGCAGCAGGAACTCGGCGTGACGACGATCATGGTCACGCACGATCAGGAAGAAGCGCTGTCGATGGCCGACCGGATCGTCGTGATGAACCACGGCGTGATCGAGCAGATCGGCACGCCGCTCGAAATCTATCGGCAGCCCGCGTCGCCGTTCGTCGCGGACTTCATCGGCCGCGTCAACATGATCCCCGCCGAAGTCGGCCAGGATGGCACGCTGCGCGCGGGCGCCGTCGGCTTCGACTGTCGCCACGGCGCCACCCGGCCAGCCCAGGGCGCGGCCGTGTCGGTCTACGTGCGACCCGAGGACCTGCGCATCCGCATTCCGGGCGAAACCGCCGACAACGTGCTGGCCGGCCGCGTCGAGAAGCTCGAGTTCCTCGGTGCGTTCTGCCGGGTGAGCTTCCGGATCGACGGGCTCGACGGCCAGGAGATCGTCGCCGACCTGTCGTATCACGACGTCGACCGCGCCGGCATGCAGGCCGGCGCACGCATCGACCTCGCGCTCGATCGCGAGCATGTCCGCGTGTTCCCGAGCGCGAAGGAGCGACTGCAATGAGCACCGTCCTCACCGAACGCCGCCGCGGTGCGGCCACCCCCGCCGACGTGCGGCAGATCACGCACTGGCACGACCGCATCGCGCAGCTCGCGCTCGTCGCGATGGCCGCGCTGATGTCGCTGTTCCTGCTGCTGCCGCTCGCGCTCGTCGTGCAGAAATGCTTCGTCGACGCGGACGGCCGTTTCGTCGGCGCGCACAACTTCGTCGAGTATCTCGAGGACAGCGGCGTGCTGCGCTCGATGCTGCATTCGCTGACCGTCGGCGCGCTCGTCACGTCGATCGTCGTGCCGATGGCGTTCACCTTCGCGTATGCACTGACGCGCTCGTGCATGCCGCTGAAGAACGCCGCGCGCACGATCGCGCTGCTGCCGCTGCTCGCGCCGACGCTGCTGTCAGCCGTATCGTTCATCTACTGGTTCGGCAACGCGGGGCTGCTCAAGCCGCTGCTGCACGGCCACTCGATCTACGGGCTGCCGGGAATCGTCGCGAGCATGGTGTACGCATCGTTCCCGCACGTGCTGATGATCCTCGTCACCGCGCTGTCGCTCGCGGACGGCCGCCTCTACGAAGCCGCCGATGCGATGGGCACGAGCGTCACGCGCAAGTTCTTCACGATCACGCTGCCCGGCGCGAAGTACGGGCTGATCAGCGCGACGATGGTGGCGTTCACGATGTGCATCAACGACTTCGGCGTGCCGGTGGTGATCGGCGGCTCGTACAACGTGCTGTCGACCGACATCTACAAGCTGATCATCGGGCTGCAGGACTTCAACCGCAGCGCGGTCGTGAGCCTGATGCTGCTGTGCCCGGCGCTCGTCGCGTTCGGCGTCGACTTCTTCATCCGCCGCCGCCAGCAGTCGCAGCTCGGCGCACGCTCGACGCCGTACCAGCCGAAGCCGTCGCGCGGCTTCGACTTCGCGATGCTCGCGTACTGCGCCTTGGTGTGCGCATTCTTCATCGCGGTGGTCGGCATCTCGGTGTTCGCGTCGTTCGTGAAATTCTGGCCGTACCAGATGACCCTCGGGCTGCAGCACTACAAGATGGGGCTGATCGGCGCCGGCATCTTCGATGCGTACAAGAACAGCCTGCGGATGGCCGCGACGGTTGCACTCGGCGGCACGGTCGTCGTGTTCGGCGGCGCCTACCTGATCGAGAAGACCCGCGGCGCACGCTGGCTGCGCGGCTTCATCAGCCTGTGCGCGATTCTGCCGATGGGCGTGCCGGGCCTCGTGCTCGGCATCAGCTACATCTTCCTGTTCAATGCTCCGGGCAATCCGCTGAACGGGCTGTACGGATCGCTGTGGCTGCTCGCGATCGTCACGGTCGTCCACTACTACGCGTCGAGCCACCTGACCGCCGTCACCGCGCTGCGGCAGATCGACAGCGAGTTCGAGGCGGTGTCGGCGTCGCTGAAGGTGCCGTTCTACAAGACCTTCCTGCGCGTGACCGTGCCCGTGTGCCTGCCCGCGATCCTGCTGATCGCGCGCTACCTGTTCGTCAACGGGATGACGACGGTCTCGGCCGTCGCGTTCCTGTACTCACCGGACACGCAGCCCGCGTCGGTCGCGATCCTGAACCTCGACGATGCGGGCCAGATGGGCCCGGCCGCGGCGATGGCGACGCTCGTGCTCGCGACCTCGTCGTTCGCCTGCGTGCTGTTCGCCTGCATCTCGCACCGCCTGTTGCGCCGCACGCAAGCCTGGCGCACCCCGCATCGCCGTTGATCCCTTAGCCGTATTCACGTGACGTCCCGACTTCACCAAGGAGACACCATGACGCTCGCCACCCAGCCCATCCTGCTCACCCCGGGCCCGCTGACCACCTCCGACCGCACGCGCGACGCGATGCTGCGCGACTGGGGTTCGTGGGACGGCGATTTCAACGCGATCACCGCGCGGCTGCGCGAACGGCTGCTGCAGATCGTGCACGGCGAAGGCACGCACGAATGCGTGCCGTTGCAGGGCAGCGGCACGTTCTCGGTCGAGGCGGCGATCGGCACGCTCGTGCCGCGCGACGGCCACGTGCTCGTGCCGAACAACGGCGCGTATTGCGCGCGCCTCGCGAAGATCTGCCGCGTGCTCGGCCGCAAGCTCACGACGATCGACTACAGCGAGGAGCGCCGCGTCGATCCGGCCGACGTCGAGCGCGCGCTCGCGGCCGATCCGACCATCACGCACGTCGCGCTCGTGCACTGCGAAACCGGCGCCGGCGTGCTGAACCCGCTGCACGACATCGCGCAGGTCGTCGCGAAGCACGGCCGCGGGCTGATCGTCGACGCGATGAGCTCGTTCGGCGCGATCGACATCGACGCGCGCACGACGCCGTTCGACGCGGTGATCGCGGCGTCCGGCAAGTGCCTCGAAGGCGTGCCGGGGCTCGGCTTCGTGATCGCGAAGCGCACGACGCTCGAGCGCTGCGAAGGCAACAGCCACTCGCTCGCGATGGACCTGTACGACCAGTGGGTCTACATGCAGCGCACGACGCAATGGCGCTTCACGCCGCCGACGCACGTGGTCGCGGCGCTCGACGCGGCCGTCGCGCAATACGTCGAGGAAGGCGGGCTCGCCGCGCGCGGCGGCCGCTACCAGCGCAACACGCGCGCGCTGATCGACGGGATGCGCGCGCTCGGCTTCCGGCCGTTCCTCGATCCGGCGATCCAGGCGCCGATCATCGTCACGTTCCATGCGCCGGACGATCCGAACTACGACTTCAAGCGGTTTTACCAGGAGGTCAAAAAGCGCGGCTACATTCTGTATCCGGGCAAGCTGACCGAAGTCGATACGTTCCGCGTCGGCTGCATCGGCCACTTCGGCGAAGCCGGCATTCCGGGCGCGGTCGCCGCGATCGCCGACACGCTGAAGGCGATGGGCGTGCGGCG
>NZ_JBQEON010000014.1:53360-156920 GCF_052045245.1 Burkholderia sp. 22313 | reverse complement strand
ATGACGGACGTAGTGATCGTATCGGCCGCGCGGACCGCGGTCGGCAAATTCGGCGGCTCGCTCGCGAAGATCGCGGCACCCGAACTGGGCGCGACGGTGATTCGGGCGGTGCTGGAGCGCTCGGGCGTGAAGCCGGAGCAGGTGAGCGAAGTGATCATGGGCCAGGTGCTGACGGCGGGTTCGGGCCAGAACCCGGCGCGCCAGTCGCTGATCAAGGCCGGGCTGCCGGCGGCCGTGCCGGGGATGACGATCAACAAGGTGTGCGGCTCGGGCCTGAAGGCCGTGATGCTGGCGGCGAACGCGATCATGGCGGGCGACGCGGAGATCGTGGTCGCGGGCGGCCAGGAAAACATGAGCGCGTCGCCGCACGTGCTGCCGGGCTCGCGCGACGGCTTCCGGATGGGCGATGCGAAGCTGGTCGACACGATGATCGTCGACGGCCTGTGGGACGTGTACAACCAGTACCACATGGGGATCACGGCGGAGAACGTCGCGAAGGAATACGGGATCACGCGCGAAGAGCAGGACGCATTCGCGGCGCTGTCGCAGAACAAGGCGGAAGCCGCGCAGAAGGCCGGCCGCTTCGACGACGAGATCGTGCCGGTGGCGATTCCGCAACGCAAGGGCGAGCCGCTGCAGTTCGCGACCGACGAGTTCGTGCGTCACGGCGTGACGGCGGAGTCGCTCGCGGGCCTGAAGCCGGCGTTCGCGAAGGACGGTTCGGTGACGGCGGCGAACGCGTCGGGCCTGAACGACGGCGCGGCGGCGGTGCTGGTGATGTCGGCGCAGAAGGCGGCGGCACTCGGCCTGACGCCGCTTGCGCGGATCAAGGCCTACGCGAACGCGGGCGTCGATCCGAGCGTGATGGGCATGGGCCCGGTGCCGGCGTCGCGCCGTGCGCTGGAGCGCGCGGGCTGGACGCCGGGCGACCTGGACCTGATGGAAATCAACGAGGCGTTCGCGGCGCAGGCGCTGGCGGTGCACAAGCAGATGGGCTGGGACACGTCGAAGGTGAACGTGAACGGCGGGGCGATCGCGATCGGCCATCCGATCGGCGCGTCGGGCTGCCGGATCCTGGTGACGCTGCTGCACGAGATGGTCAAGCGCGACGCGAAGCGCGGGCTGGCGTCGCTGTGCATCGGTGGCGGGATGGGTGTCGCACTCGCGGTCGAGCGCGGTTGAAGCGGGTCTGGCGATAGTGCACGCGTGCGGCGCCGGCCTGCGCCGCACACGCGCGAAGCGAGCTTCGCGCGCAACACGCTACCAACAACAAGCGTGATGTTCCGATGCGCGCCGCGTCCGTCTTGCGGACGGCAGCGCATCGCAGCGGCGCGACGGCGGCATGTGCCATGCAGCCGTCGCGCATCATTGAATACTTTTCTTGTCGGTGAACAATAGGATGACTAAGCGAATTGCAGTTGTGACGGGTGGGATGGGCGGTCTTGGCGAAGCGATCAGCATCCGGTTGAACGATGCGGGCTACCAGGTCGTCGTCACGTATTCGCCGAGCAATACCGGCGCCGATCGCTGGCTGACCGAGATGCACGCGGCCGGCCGCGAATTCCACGCGTATCCGGTGGATGTGGCCGACCACGATTCGTGCCAGCAGTGCATCGAGAAGATCGTCCGGGACGTCGGCCCGGTCGACATCCTGGTGAACAATGCGGGCATCACGCGCGACATGACGCTGCGCAAGCTCGACAAGGTCAACTGGGACGCGGTCATCCGCACCAACCTCGATTCCGTGTTCAACATGACGAAGCCGGTCTGCGACGGCATGGTCGAGCGCGGCTGGGGCCGCATCGTCAACATCGCGTCGGTCAACGGCTCGAAGGGGTCGGTCGGCCAGACCAACTACGCGGCCGCGAAGGCCGGCATGCACGGCTTCACGAAATCGCTCGCGCTCGAGATCGCGCGCAAGGGCGTGACGGTGAACACGGTGTCGCCGGGCTATCTCGCGACGAAGATGGTGACGGCGATCCCGCAGGACATCCTCGATACGAAGATCCTGCCGCAGATTCCGGCGGGGCGGCTCGGTCAGCCCGAGGAAGTCGCGGCGCTGGTCGCGTATCTGTGTTCGGAGGACGCCGGTTTCGTGACGGGCTCCAACATCGCGATCAACGGCGGCCAGCACATGAATTGACGCGCGGCGGCCCGGGCGGCGTTCGCGCGCGCGTCCGGGCCGTGCTCCCGTTGTATCCAGCGCCGGGGCGGCGCGCACGCGCGCGATGACGGATCACGGACGAGGCTCGCCGCGCATGCGGCGGGCCGCATGCGCCCGCGCTCCGGCTACCGTGTCGCGGTACGCGCGCCGTGCCGGCCCCGTATTCCGGAGGAGGCATGGGCGACACCTGGATGGGACTCGCGATCGGCGGCTCGGCACTGGCCGTCGCGCTGACGATGGCGATCGCGCTTCACTGGCTCGAGCGGCGCCGCGCGCGGTTGCTGCGAAACTTCGATCATCGCGATTGCTGGCTCGTCGCGTACGGCAAGAGCCTCGCGCGCGGGCCGGCGCGCCGCACCCGCAGCGGCGCGCGATGACATGACGGTAGCGGTGCGGCAGCGGCGCGTTCGGGCGCCGTGCCGCATCCCGCACATCCCGCCGGCGGTGCGCGGCACGCTCACGCTCAATCGCTCTTCTTCTCCGCGCCTGCGCCCGAATCGTTCTTGTGGAAGATCCGCTTCGTCGTGCGCTTGGTGGCATCCCAGCCCTCGCGCGACGCATGCGCGATGCCGTGGCCGACCGTCTTCGCGGCGCTCGCGGTCGCATGGCCGAAGTCGCGCGCGGCCTCGCCGGTCTTGTGCGCGGCTTCCTTCGAATCGCGCTTGATGTCCTGCTTCACTTCCGACATGTCCGCGTGTGCGATCGGGCTGATCAGCGCAAGAACGAACGCGGTGCAAATGAACTGACGTACTTTCACGGCCTGGCTTCCTTGGGGCAAATTCATCGAGGGTCCGCGCAGCCTGCCGGCGGCGGAACAAAGGCGCCGGCCGCCGATGCATCGAGCATCACCGCGGCACGGCCACTGAGCAGCACGCGCTCGCCGCAGCGTAGCGCGAAGCCGTACAGCACGGAGCGGCCATCGCCGCCGATACGTTCGGCATCGACGGTCAGCGGCAGCGCGAACGTGTCGAGCCGATCGACGAACGCATCGACGCCGCGCACGCTCG
Organism: Burkholderia sp. 22313; assembly: GCF_052045245.1. Classification (NCBI taxonomy): domain Bacteria; kingdom Pseudomonadati; phylum Pseudomonadota; class Betaproteobacteria; order Burkholderiales; family Burkholderiaceae; genus Burkholderia; species Burkholderia sp. 22313. The sequence continues at coordinate 153,749 of NZ_JBQEON010000014.1, read as the reverse complement.
CGAGATAGCCGACGCGCGGCCGCGCGGGGTCCGTCTGCGCCTGTTGCGCGCCGAGCAGCGCGCCGTGCACGGCCATCGCCTGCGCCGCGTATTCGATGCCGCAGACCGACGCGAGCCGGCCGCGCGAGCGCAGCGGATTGTGCGGGTCGCGGTGGCTCGTCGCGCTGCAGCGGATGCGCGCGGCATCCCAGGCTTCGACGTGATCGAGCACGCACATCGACCCCGCATGCGGAATGCGCGCGGCGATCCAGGCGTGGTCGAGCGTCGCTGTCGGCGTCGCGATGGGCGTCGTCATTGCGGGGGCTCCGTGGTGGCATCCGGCAGCGCGATATCGACCTGCACGCGCGTATCCGCCAGATAGTCGAGCACGATGCGCGTCGCATGCCGCGCGGCGAGCGCGGCGAGCAGCGGCAGCGCACGCGCGGCCGGATTGCCGGTGCGCAGCGCGTCGAGCTCCGGGTTCGCGAGCGGCGTCGCCGGTGCGTCGGTGAGCTGCACGTCGATGCGCGCGAGCGTGCGTGCGTTCGCGTCGGGTGCGAGCACGAGCGCGACGCCGAATGCGTCGACGATCGGCCGCACCGCGTGCAGCGGCTCCGGGTAATCGGTGTCGTACGCGATCAGCAGGCTCGGCACGCGCTCGACCGCGACCTGGCACAGGCTCTCGAGCAGGCCGGCGGCAAAGCTGCCGTCGTGCGCGCACAGCACGTTCGACGTTGCCATCGAGCGGGTCGCGATGCTCCAGTAGCCGGCCGGCGCGTTGTGCACCGAGTTGTGAAAGCGCGTGGGCGACAGGTGGCGATCATCGCCGGCGAGGGTCGCGCAGATCGCGTGGCAGTTCGGGCCGTCGCCGCCGGACGCGCTGAACACGGTCGCGAGCGTGGCCGCATCGCGTCCGCTTGCCGCGACCGCTTCCAGGCCGGCCGCGAGCGCGATGCGCACGACGGCGCCGGTGCGGCGCCGTTCCGCCGGCGGCAGGCTGGCCGGCGGCGACAGCACCGTGCGCGCGCTCGCGTAGGCCGCGCGGCCCGCGAGCACGTCGGTCGCGTGCGGCCAGTCGTTCAGCCCCGGCCCGACGAGGCCGACGCTTTCGATGAAGGCGGTGAGGGTCATGTCGGCTCCCGATGGCCCGCATGCTCGGCGCTGCCGAGGATCAGGCTGCAGTTCGTGCCGCCGAAACCGAACGAATTGGAGAGGACCGCGCGCATGTGCGCAGCGCGGCTCGCGAGCACGTAGTCGGCGACCAGCGCCGGATCGGGGTGCGTGGTGTTGACGCCGGCCGGCACGAACTGCTCGCGCAGCGCGAGCGCGGCGATGACCGCTTCGAGCGCGCCGGCGGCGCCGAGCGTGTGACCGGTCGCCCCTTTCGTCGAGCTGCACGGCGTGCGCGCGAGCAGCGCGCCGACCGCGCGGCTTTCGGCGGCATCGTTGCTGGGCGTCGCGGTGCCGTGCAGGTTCACGTAGTCGATGTCGGTTGCAGCAAGGCCGGCCGAAGCGAGCGCCTGTTCGATCGCGACGCGCGCGCCGAGCCCTTCCGGATGCGGCGACGACATGTGATGCGCATCGCTCGATTCGCCGATGCCGAGCAGCAGGATCGCGTCATCGTCGAGTGCGGCGGGCGCATCGGGCACGCGTTCGAGGAGTGCGAATGCGGCCGCTTCGCCGATCGAGATGCCGTCGCGCGCGACGTCGAACGGCCGGCACGGCCGGCGCGACAGCAACTCGAGCGAATTGAAGCCGTACAGCGTCGTCAGGCACAGCGAATCGACGCCGCCGACGATGGCCGCGTCGATCAGTCCTGCTTCGATCATCCGGCGTGCGGACCCGAATACCTTCGCGCCGGACGAGCACGCGGACGAGACCGCCATCGCGGGCCCGCGCAGCGCGAAATACGCGCGCACGAACGCGGCCGGCGCATACGGATTGTGCGTATCCGCATAGCGGAGCCCGGCGGGCAGCGCGCCGCTCGCCGGATCGCGCTGCGTGTACGCGCGTTCGGTTTCGAGGATGCCGGATGTGCTCGTGCCGACGAACACGCCGACGCGCTCGGCGCCGTAACGCGACACGGCCGCCGCGACGTGCGCGTCGAAGCCGTCCTGCCGGAGCCCCAGCTGCGCGAGGCGGTTGTTGCGGCAGTCGAAGCCGGCGAGATCTGCGCGCACGGGCTGCGCATCGACGCCGTCCACGGCGCCGATCCAGGTGTCGAGATCGGCGCGCTCGAAGTCGCACGGCGTGAGCCCGCCGCGCGCGTGGCGCAGCGCGTCGAGGGTCGCGTCGAGGCCGCGGCCGATGCAGCTGGTGGCGGTGAAGTGCGAGAGCAGGAGAGGTTTCACGAGGGTCGCATCCGGTGGCCGGAACGGGCGCCGCGGCAGGGCTGGCGAGCGCGCCGGACGTGGTCAGATTTTATCAAACGGGCGGGCCGCCATGCCCGGCTGGCCGGGCGGCTCGAGTGGCTCGAGTGGCTCGGGCGCGAGCGCGGCGCGCAGCGTGGTCCATTGCAACCGCGCGTCGGCGGCTGCGCGCAGCAGCGCCGGCAGCACGTCGAGCACAACCGGTTCGCCGCGCGCGTCGCGGGCCGCGTGGCCGTCGTGCACGAGCAGGATGTCGCGCGCGGCAAGGCCGTTCAGCAGGCGGCGCGTGATGGTGTCCGCATCGTGCGCACGCGTGTCGAAGCCGCGTCGCGTCCAGCTGGCGAGCTGCAGGCCCAGCTCGCACAGCACCGGTTCGAGAAACGGATTGCGCAGGCCGGCCGGCGCGCGGAAGAAGCGCGGGCGCGTGCCGGCGAGCTCGGTCAGCGTCTGCTGCGCGGCGACGATTTCGCGCCGCAGCGCGGCGGGGCCCGACAGCGAGAACGTATGCCGGTGCCGCTGGCTGTGGTTCTCGACCGCGTGGCCGCGCGCGACGATCGCTTCGATCCACTGCGGATGGCGGCGCGCGAGATCGCCGATACAGAAGAACGTCGCGCGCGCGTCGTACCGATCGAGCAGGTCGAGCACGCGCGGCGTCACGTCGGGGTCGGGCCCGTCGTCGATCGTCAACGCGATGCGGCGGCCGGCATCGGCCGGCAGCCGCGTCCAGTTCGGCCCGAGCAGCGCGCTGCGCGGCCACAGGCCGGCGGCCGTCAACGCGAGATGCGACGCGACCACGCCGCCGGCGGCCCACGGCCACGTGACAGGCTGCGCGACGACGGCCGCGAGCGCGCCGGCGTGCAGTGCGACCGTGCCCGCGATCAGCGGCGTCGGTTTCCAGCGGCGCGGAGCGCCGGACTGCCGCGGCGGAACGGACGATGGCGCGTTCATGCGCGAGCTCCTGTCGAATCACGATGAGGGTTGTTTGCTGCCGGCGTACGCGGCGCGAGCATCGCCGCGAACGCGAGCGCGAGCATTGCGCCGGGGCCGACGGTCAGCCCGAAGGTTTCGAGCAGCGGTACGCGCGACAGCGCGAGCAGGCCGAAACCGGCGACCGTCGCGAGGTTCGCGATCAGCAGCGAGACGAGCGTAGGTGGCGTGACCGGTTGCGCGTCGTCGCGCTTGCAGAAGAACAGCGCGTAGTTCGAACCGACCGCGACGATCAGCAGCATCCCGACGAGATGCAGGATCGTCAGCGGCACGCCGGCGAGCGCGAAGCCGGCCGTTACCACCAGCACGGCCGCGACCAGCGGCGCGAGCGCGCGCACGACGCGGCGCGGCGAGCGCAGCGCGATCAGCAGCAGCACGGCGATCGCGGCGAAGCCCGCGAGCGACAGCCGGATGTCCTCGTGCACGTAGTTGACGTACAGGCGGTCGGCCTCGTCCTTCAGGTCGACGAACAGCGTGTCGGGCACGCCGGCGCGCGCGACGGCCGCACGGATCGGCGCGGCATCGAGTGCCGGCGCAGCCGCCGCGGCCGTGTGCGCGACGTCCGGCGCGCGCAGCGGCAGCATCGCGCTCCAGCGGCCGGCGCGTTCGGTGAGCAAGGCATCGACGGCGAGCGCCATCGACGTGCCGCGCAAGTCCGCGCGCGTGAGCAGCGGCGCGTGGCGTGCGGCCTCGACGTCGGCGATGAACGGTGCGAACAGCTCGGGTTTGACCGCGATCGGCTGGTTCGCGACGGCTGCGCGCATCCGCGCGGCCAGCACGTTCGCGTCCGGCAGGCTCGCCTGGCGCGCGCGCTGCGCGGCGTCGCTCGGCAGGTAGCGCGCGGGACTCTCGAAGCCCGCGAGCACCCCGCGATCGACGAGCGGCTGCAATTGCGCGGCGACCTGCTCCGCGCGTTCGAGCGCGGCCTGTCCCGTCGGCGCGGAAATCACGACGAGGTAGCGCACGTCCGGTGCGCCGACATCGGCGCGCAGGCGCGCGTCGAGTGTCTGCGCGCGGGCGGGAACGGGGCTCAGCGCGGCGAGCTCGCGGCTCCACAGGCCGTCGCGATGCAGCACCAGCGTCGCGCAGGCGGCGAGCACCAGCACGGCGAGCGGCCAGCGCAGCCGCGGCGCGGCTGCGGCCGCCCGCGCGAGCACCGCGCCGACGCGCGACACGTCGCGAATCGCGACATGCTCGCCGCGCAGGTGCGGCAGCACGAAGCGCGTGACGAGCGCCGCGGCCGTCAGCCCGGCGATCGAGTACAGCCCGAGTTGCACGAGGCCCGGAAAGCCGGAGAACAGCATCGACGCGAAGCCGCACACGGACGTCAGCACGCCGAGCCGGATCGTCGGCCAGTATGCGGCGACCCAGGCACGCGTCGCGTCGGCGGGCCGCGCGGTGCCGCGCGAGCCGGCCTGCGCCGATTGCACGAACAGGTAGATCGAGTAGTCGACCGCTTCGCCGATCAGCGTCGTGCCGAAACCAAGCGTCAGCCCGTGGACCGTGCCGAACGCGAGGCTGACCGCCGCGATGCCGGCGGCGATACCCGTCAGCACCGGCAGCAGCCCCAGCGCGAGCGTGCGCGGCGAGCGGTACAGCGTCAGCAGCAGCGCGACGATCAGCACGACGCTTGCGCTCGACAGCCGCTCGACGTCGTGCCGGATCGTGTCGCGCGAGTCGACGGAGAACACGCCGGGGCCGGTCATCGCGAGCGAGTACGCGGCCGGGTTCGGCAGGGTGTGCGTCGCGGCGGCGAACGCGCGGCGCACCGTGTCGATCGCGCGTGCCTGCGCGTCGGTGTCGGAGCCGGCGGCCACCGTCTGCACGACGAGCACCGCGCGCGTGCCGTCGCGCGACGCCCACACGCCGTCGCGGATGGCGGGTTGCGCGCCGCTGTCGAGCTGGCCGACGAGCGCCGTCACTTCGCCGGTCGGATCGCGCGGCAGCATCGCCTTCGCGACGAGGCCGGCCGACGAGCCCAGCAGGTCGAGGCTGTCGCCGAGCGCCTGATGCAGCCCGTCGGCGCTGAAGCGCTGCGGCGTGACGGCCGGGCTCAGCAGGTAGCGATGGTCGAACACGAACGACTGGTCGCGCGCGTCGTTCACGGCTTCGCCGTTGTTGATCGCCGAGAATTGCCGGTCGGCGCGCAGCGTGCCGGCGACGCGCCGCGACAGCGCGGCGCGCGTGGCCGCATCGCCGCCGTCGATCGCGACGAGGATCAGCCGCGACACGATGCCGTCGCGCAGTTGATCGACGAGCACGCGCTGCCCGGCGCTCGGGGCGCGCGGCAGGAACGCGGACAGGTCGGCCGTGAAGTTCGCGCGGGCGATCGCGATCCCGCACGCGACGAGCGCGAGCAGCCACACGAGCACGGCGCGCTGCCGCCACGCGGGCGGGCGATGCGTGACGGGTGCGGGCGGCTGGGTGCGCGAGTCCATCAGTTCGCCGGAATCGGTTGCAGGCGCATCAGCGAATGGTCGCCGTCGGCCTGCCGGATCGCGACGCTGCGCAGCATGTCGCGCGTGCCTTCGAGCGTGATCGTGCTGACCACTTTCAGCAACCGCGAATCGAGCGGCGTGAGCGTCAGCGTCCAGTCGTCGCCGCGGCCGGCGAGCGCGACCTTGTAGACCTGCTCGAGCGCATAGCGGTTGCCGGCCAGCGTCGCGCGGATGCTGTCGATGAACGCGCCGAGTTCCGGATAGCGCGTGAGCGCGAGCGTGTATGTGCGGTTGTTGCGCTCGACGGTGAGCATGTCGCCGTCGACGACGAGATGCTCCGGCTTCGGGCTCAGCGTGTGCTTCTCGAGATGGTCGGGGGCGACGAACACGAGCTCGCCCGACGATTCGAGCGGTTGCGCGGCGATCGACAGCGTCTTCGTCTCGGTGAACGTCGCGCGCCCGGACTTGTGCTGCGCGAGCGCCGACATCAGCCGGTCGAGGGTCCACGCCGACGCGGTGTCGGCTGCATGGGCAGGCAGCGCGAGCGCGATGGCGGCCGTGACGGCGAGCATGCGCGCGGCACGGCGCGGCGCGAGCGGGTGCGGCAGCCGGAACAGCGGCAGCAGGCGGCGAACGGCGATCATGCGTCGGAATCCCTCGTGGCGGACAGGTCGGTGCACGCGTGCGCGGCGTCGCGCCGCGCGGCGGCGTTGCCGGTCTGCCAGAAATCGAAATAGTTGAACCAGTTGTACGGTGCCGCGCGACAGTACCGGTCGAGCAGCGCGACGTAGCGCACGAGCGCCGCGTCGACGGCTGCCGCGCGTGCGTCGCGGTTCACGTCGGAGAAATCGGCGAGCGTGTCGAAGTGCACATCGTAGCGGTTGCCGTCGCGGTAGAGACCGGTCATGAACAGCACCGGGCGCCGCAGCATCGCGGCCATGTACAGCGGCCCGAGCGGGAACGCGGCCGGTGCGCCGAGCAGCGGCAGGCGCCGCAACGACGCAGCCGCGTCGTCGAGCAGCGTGCGGTCGGCGAGCATGCCGACCATGCAGTTCGCATCGAGGCGCTCGCGCACCTTCAGCATCGAATCGACCTGCCCGAGCGGGATCACTTCCGGCTTCGCGGCCGGATTCACGGCGGCGAGCGTTGCATTGATCTTGCGTGCGTTCTCCTCGTACATCGTGACGACGACGCGCAGGTCGGGACGCGTGCGGCCGATCGCCCGCACGACTTCGAAGCTGCCGAGATGCGCGCCCAGCAGGAAGGCGCCGCGCCCGCCGGCGAGCGCGGCATCGACGCACGTCTCGCCATGCAGCCGAATGTCGAACAGGTCGAAGCGGCCGTTCATCAGGTAGATGCGATCGTGGATCGTTGCCGCGAACGTGAACACGTGCCGGTACACGTCGCGCCAGCGTGGGGGGCGGCCGAGCACGCGGCGCAGGTAGTCGCGCGACGCCGCGCACGCGATCGGCGAGAACAGCACGAAATAGATCGCGATGGCATGCAGGACGACGCGCGACGCCCGCCGGCCGAAGCGCAGCGAAATCCACGTCATCGCGCGCAGCAACCTCGTGCTGCTGCGCTCCTGGCGCTGGGCCCAGGCAGTGCGCTTCATGGGTGCCCGTCCTGCGCCGCGGGCGGCGCGGACAGCACGCCGGTCGCGACGTCGCGCGCGCCGGCGCGCAGCGTGAAGCGGATCGCGCCGCCGGCGGCCGTGTCGAATGCGAGATCGAGCGGCTCGCCGGGCGCGACCGGGCTCAGGAATTTCGCGGAAGCCAGCCGCCACGTATCCAGCGGGCGGTTCAGCGATGCGCCGAGCGCGGCGATCGCGTGATCGAGCAGCACGACACCCGGCACGATCGGTCGACCCGGGAAATGATCGGGCAGCGCCGGGTGATCGGCGGGAATCGTGAACGCGAGCGGCGCGGCGTGCTCGGGCGCGTCGGTTGCGTCGGCCGCGGCCGGGGCTGCGCGCGTGTGCCGCGCGACGAGCGCGGCGAGCACGTTGCGCGGCAGCTTGCCCGTTTCGTTGCGCGGCAACGCGTCGACGAACACGAGCGGACGCGGCATGAACGCGGGATCGATCCGCTCGCGCAGCGCGCGCTGCAGGTCGGCGGCGGCGAGCGTCGGCGCGACCACGAGCGCGACGAGGCGCGTGACCGGTTCTCGGGCCGCATCGGCACCGGCTGGCGCGGCTTCGTCCGGCATGAAGAACACGCCGTCGACGACGCCGGCAATCGCGTTCAGCTGATGATTCAGATAGGCGAGCGACGTGCGCTTGCCCGCGATGTTGACGAGGTCCGCCTTGCGGCCGTGCAGCAGGAACCGGCCGTCGCCGAGCAGTTCGAGCGCGTCGCCCATCGGCACCGGTACTTCGACGTGTCCGCCCGACACCCATACGGTCGGGCCGCTGTCGTCGCTGGCGGCGTCATGTGCGTCATGTGCATCGAGCCGGATCGCCGGGAACAGCTGCCAGGTCGCGCCTTGCGACGTGCGTCGCGTCGCGATCTGGCCGGTTTCGGTGCTGCCGTAGATCTCGACGAGCGGCGCGTCGAGCGCGGCCTCGGCTTCGCCCGCGAGCTTTTCCGGCAGCGGTGCGGTGGCCGACAGCACGAGCGCGGCCGGCGGCAGCGGATGGCCGGCCGACAGCAGCGCGCGCAGGTGGATCGGCGACGTGACGAGCACGCGCGGCTGCGGGATCGCGGCGAGTTCGTCGCGGATGTCGAGCGGGTAGAACGGCTGGCGGTTGCTGAACGCCAGGCCGCCGATCAGCGCGAGCAGCACCGTCGATTCGAAGCCGTACATGTGCTGCGCGGGCACGGTGCCGATCAGTGTGGCCGTGCGGCCGTCGAGCAGGCCGAGGCGCTCGGCCGCCGCGCGCACGCCGCCGACCAGGAAGCCCCAGGTCTTGCGGTGCGGTACCGGCGCGCCGGTCGAGCCGGACGTGAACACGTAGGCCATGATCCGCGCCGCGTCGATCTGCGGCACCGCCCACGGTGCGTCGTCGTCGAGGGCCGCCGGTGCGGCGTCCGGATACGCGAAGCGCGGCAGGTCGATCGTGCAGTCCGGCGCATCGTGCAGGCAGAACGCGTCCGGTGCGAACGACGCGAGCTGGCGCACCGTTTCACGCGTATGCGTCGACGGCAGCAGGCTGATCTTGCCGGCGACCAGCGCCGCGCACAGGCTGACCGCGAAGCGGTAGCGGTCGCGGCACACGTTGAACACGTGGCCGCCGGCGGGCAGCGCGGCAGCCACGCGGGTGACGTCGGCGACGAACGCGCGCACGCTGACGGGCGTGCCGTCGCGCCAGGCGATCGTCTGGTCCGGCGAGGAATGGAATACCAGCGGGTAAGTCGGCATAAATCGGCTGAAGCGAAAGGCGGTGACCGGCGCGGCCGCGATGCGGCGCCGCGCCGGCCATGGATTCATCGTGACGGCTGGGTCGACGCGCGGTAGGCGCGCACCGCGTCGACCATCCGCGGCCGCGCATCGTGCGGCAGCGCGAAGCGCCGGCACGCATGCTCGGCGGCGAACATCACGGCGACGAGCGGCAGCGACAGGTAGTTCGCGAACGTCGACCACGCGACGATCGGCGCGGTCGCGAACAGCAGCGTCGACACCGCGGCGATCGCGACGAAGAACAGCGTCCACGCGAGCGTGATGCGCCGGGTGTAGCGCGCGATGGCGGGCGTGATCGTGCCGTGGATCATCGTCGCGAAGCGCGTGCACAGCGGCATCTGGCCGGCCACCAGCGTGCGGCCGAACAGCAGCGCCATCGCGAGGTTGAAGCTCGCATGCTCCAGATACAGGCCCCATTCGAAATGGCGCGCGAGCGGGAGGCGCGCGATCCACAGCGCGACGGCGGCCAGCAGCCACGCCGGCACGAGCCAGCCGCGCTTCGGCGAGCGCCACGCCGCGCCGAGCGCGAGCAGCAGCGGCGGCACGAGTGCCATCGCGAGGCCGAAGCCGTGTGCGCCGGGCGTCGCGGCCGCGTAATGCGCGCCGATCTGGTACGCCGCCACCGCGGCGAGCGCACCGGCGCCGCGCGCGATGTCGAGCGGCGAGCTCATCGCGGCGCTCCCGGCGCGCAGCGCGGGCGTGCGTTGCGGCCGGCGGCTGCGGCACGGCGGCAAGCGGGCGGGCAAACCGGAGCGGGACAAACGGACGGGCGCGGCATGGCTGCTGGAAACATCGGGCGGATCGGGGGGCCGGACGCGTGCGCCGGGCCGTCAAAACATCATATGAATGGCGGCCGGGACGCGGTCCGGGCCGGTTGTCGTGCACGCACATTTTAGGGCCCCGGCGCGCGGGTTCGGGACCGGCGCGGCCGGGTTTTGTAACCGAATGTATGGCAGCGCACTGAACCTTTCGCGGGGGCGATTCATTTCCATCCGAAGCGGCTCAAGCGTCTCGTGTGTTCCGGTCCCGAAACCGGCCGCGCGGGCGGCCTTCAGTCTGTAACCATTCCCGGTATACGCTCCGATACCCATCGTCTAGAATCCGCGTAACTTTTACAAACGACCCCCAATAACGCAGGCGGGGAAGCCGGCAGACGCCGGAGGGACGGAGATTCACGTGCGCTTCGCACACGCCGGGCGTGCACGACAGTTGCCGCTTCCGGAGGTGCCGCTTCCGGATGTCTCCGCTGCCATGGGCCGCCTGCCCGCAAGCATGATGAACGTACTGGAACAAGAGCTCGCCACGCTGATCATCGGCGAACTGAATCTCGAAGACGTCCCGCTCGACACGGTGACGGCCGGGACCCCGCTGTATGGCGAGGGCTTCGGGCTCGACTCCATCGACATCCTGGAAATCGCGCTGCTGATTTCGAAGAAGTACGGCTTCGAGCTGCGCTCGGACAATCCGGACAACCAGAAGATCTTCGCGACGCTCGGCGCGCTTGCCGAATACGTCGCCGCGCATCGCACGAAGTGACGGCGGCGCGCGCGAGCGCGACGCGGCACGCAGGTGATGACGGCACGCGGCAGCGGTCGCTGGACGATCCGCCGCCGCGTCGATCGAGGTGAAACGCGATGAACGGAGTCATTCGATGCGGGCGCTCGTAACGGGCGGCAGCGGCGCACTCGGGCAGGCGATCTGCACGACGCTCGCGCAGGCCGGCCATGAAGTCTGGGTGCACGCGAACCGGAATCTCGCGCAGGCGGAAGCGGTCGCGCTGCGGATCGCCGCGGCCGGCGGCACCGCGCACGCGATCGCGTTCGACGTGACCGACGCCGATGCGACGCTCGCCGCGCTCGCGCCGTTCATCGACGACGCACCGGTGCAGATCCTGGTCAACAACGCGGGCATTCACGACGATGCGCCGATGGCCGGCATGTCGCGCCGGCAATGGCACAGCGTGATCGACGTGACGCTCAACGGTTTTTTCAACGTCACGCAACCGCTGTTGCTGCCGATGATCCGCAAGCGGCATGGCCGGATCGTCAACATCGCATCGGTCGCCGGCGTGACCGGCAACCGCGGGCAGGTCAATTACGCGGCCGCGAAGGCGGGGTTGATCGGCGCGACGAAATCGCTGTCGCTGGAGCTTGCGTCGCGCGGCATCACCGTGAATGCGGTCGCGCCCGGCATCATCGAATCGCCGATGGCCGACCACGCGTTTCCGGCCGAACGGATCAGGCAGCTCGTGCCGGCGCAACGCGCGGGCCGGCCCGACGAAGTCGCGGCGATGGTCGCGTATCTGGTATCCGATGCGGCCGCCTACGTGACGGGACAGGTGCTGTCCGTCAACGGCGGGCTCGCATGACGACGACGCGCGCCTGCGCCGCATAGTGAGGAAATCGAAGTGTCAGTGCATCCAGTCCTGTCTGCTGGCCGAGATCGACGCGAGCCCCGGCCATCCATCGGAGCCGCCGTCGTGACGCGCGCGGACCTGACGCTGCGCGAACCGTCGCCCGGCGTCGACGTAGCCTGCCGGCGGTCGCCTGCGGGTCATGAACTTTTGTCAGGATCACCGTCTTCGCAACCGGCCGTTCCCATGTCCAAGCTGCACGCCTCGTCCACCCATCTCGTGCTGATTCCGAGCTACAACCCGGGCGCCAAGGTCGATACGACTGTGCGCAACGCCCGCGCGCAGTGGAATCCGGTGTGGGTCGTCGTCGACGGCAGCACCGACGGCAGCGCCGAGCGGCTGCAGGCGATGGCCGAGCGCGATCCGGGGCTGCGCGTGATCGTGTTGCCGGAGAACCGCGGCAAGGGCGCGGCGGTGCTCGCCGGGCTCGACGCGGCGGCCGCGAGCGGCTTCACGCACGTGCTGACGATGGATTCCGACGGCCAGCATCCGGTCGACCTGATTCCCGAATTCATGGCCACATCGCAGGCGCTGCCGGACGCGATGGTGCTTGGCCTGCCGAAGTTCGACGCGAGCGCGCCGCAACTGCGCGTGCAGGGCCGGCGGCTGTCGAATGGCTGGGCCGACCTCGAGACGCTGTGGGCCGGGATCGGCGATTCGCTGTATGGCTTTCGCGTGTATCCGGTCGCGCCGCTCGCCGCGATCATGCATCGGCAGCCGTGGATGCGCGGCTTCGACTTCGACCCGGAAGCAGCCGTGCGGCTGTGCTGGGCCGGCGTGCGGCCGATCCGCATCGACGCGCCGGTGCGCTACTTCGGCGCGCACGAGGGCGGCGTGTCGCATTTCCACTACGGGCGCGACAACGCGCTGCTCGTGTGGATGCACCTGCGGCTCTTCGCCGGTTTCGTGGTGCGGCTGCCGATGCTGGTCGCGCGGCGGCTCACGCGCCGGTCCCGTTCTGCGCTCAGCCGGTCGCCCGGCCGCGGCGATTGACCGACTGCTTGTCATCAATCGGCCGGTCGATTCGGCGATTTATTCCGGATCGGTCGGTAATAAAATTGTCATTCGATGTAAACATCTGGTAATTTCCTGCCGGATTATGCAAAATCGCCGCTTCCAAATACAACTACCGAGAGATCCGGAATGCATATCAAGAAAGCGGCGGCAGCGTGTGGCATGGCGTTCCTGTTGAGCGCGTGCGGCGGGGTACAGAGTCTCGACGCAAACAGTCTGACGTCGGCGGGGACCAGCCTGTTCAAGGCAGCGACGCTGTCGGACAGCGACATCGCGGCACTGTCGAACGACTCGTGCAAGGCGAGCGACGCCGAATCGAAGCTCGCCGCGCCGAACAGCGCGTATGCGAAGCGCCTGACGAAGGTGATGAAGGGCTTCGGCGACATGACGCTGAACGGCCAGAAGATCAACTACAAGGTCTACATGACCAAGGACGTCAACGCGTGGGCGATGGGCAACGGCTGCGTGCGCGTGTACAGCGGCCTGATGGACATGATGAACGACGACGAACTGCGCGGCGTGATCGGTCATGAAATGGGCCACGTCGCACTGGGGCACTCGAAGAAGGCGATGCAGACCGCCTACGCGGTGAGCGCGGCGCGTACCGCGGCCGGCGCGGCTTCGCCGGGCGTCGCGGCCCTGACGAGCTCGCAGCTCGGCGACATCACCGAGAAGTTCATCAACGCGCAATTCTCGCAGACGCAGGAAAGCGCGGCGGACGACTACTCGTTCGATCTGATGAAGCAGAAGAGCATGAACCAGAAGGGCCTCGTCACCGCGTTCCAGAAGCTCGCGCAACTCGATGGCGGCAAGAGCTCGATGATGAGCTCGCACCCGTCGTCGGCGAGCCGTGCGCAGCACATCCAGGATCGGATCGCGAAGGGCAGCTGATCGCGGATCGACGCGCCGGCCCGGTCCGGCGCCCGCGATGACGATGTGGAAAACCCCACGCTCTTTCGGGCGTGGGGTTTTGTCTTTCAGGGGCCAGGAAATGCCAGGAAATGCCAGGAAAGGGAAGGAAAGGGAAGGAAAGGCCAGGAAAGCGGCCGCGCCGCTTCGCTTACGGCACCATTCCCGGCAGCACGTACGCCTGCACGAGCGTGATCAGGCCGACGATCGCCGCGAACAGCAGGCTGTGACGTACCGTGAAGCGGAACAGCTCCGACTCCTTGCCGACGAGGCCCGTCGCCGCGCACGCGACGGCGATCGACTGCGGCGAGATCATCTTCGCGGTCACGCCGCCCGTCGTGTTGGCGGCGACCGCGAGCGTCTCGGGCACGCCGAGTTGGTGCGCGGTCGCTTGCTGCAGCGAGCAGAACAGGGCGTTCGACGACGTATCCGAGCCGGTCAGGAACACGCCGAGCCAGCCGAGGAACGGCGAGAAGAACGGGAACGCGGCGCCCGTCGCAGCCAGCATCAGCGCGAGCGTCGACGACATCCCCGAGTAGTTCGCGACGAACGCGAACGCGAGCACGAGGCCGATCGACAGGATCGGGCGCGTGAGCTCCTTCAGCGTTTCGCCGAACGTGACGAGCGCGTCGCGCGGCTTCATCCGCAGCAGCGCCATCGAGATCAGCGCGGTCACGAGGATCGCGCTGCCCACCGCCGACACGAGATCGATCTTCAGCACCGCGTCGAGCGCCTTCGGCGTCGCGGCGATCGGCGCGGTCTTCACGACCAGCTGGTCGAGCCCGGCCACGTGGAACTTGAGGATGGTCGACGCGAGCGCGCCGTGCGCGGCGAACAGTGCCTTGAACGGCGCGATGCTCCACACGGTGACGACGGCCGTCAGGATCAGGAACGGCGACCACGCGCGCACCGTCTGCGCGAGCGTGTACGGCGACGGCTGGCGGGTCGTGCCCGAACCGTTGCCGCCCGAGCCGAAGCCGGCGAGCGCCGCACCGCCGCCGGACGCGACGAGGCCGCCGGCCGCCTGCTTCGCGCTGCTTGGCTGCCAGACCTTCAGGAACGCGGCGAGCGACACGAGGCTGACGAGCGACGACGTGATGTCCGGCAGCTCGGGCCCGATATGGTTCGACGTGAAGTACTGCGTGAGCGCGAAGCTGCCGCCCGCGACGAGCGCGGCGGGCCACGTCTGCCGCACGCCGCGCACCCCGTCCATCATGAACACGAGCCAGAACGGCACCGCGAGCGACAGCAGCGGCAACTGGCGGCCGGCCATCGCGCCGATGTGGAACGGATCGATGCCCGTCACCTGCCCGGCGACGATGATCGGAATGCCCATCGCGCCGAACGCGACCGGCGCGGTGTTTGCAATCAGACACAGTCCGGCCGCGTGCAGCGGCTTGAAGCCGAGGCCGACCAGCAGCGCGGCCGTGATGGCGACGGGCGCGCCGAATCCGGCCGCGCCTTCGAGGAACGCGCCGAACGAGAAGCCGATCAGCAGCATCTGCAGCCGCTGGTCGTCGGTGATCGACAGCACCGACGCGCGGATGATGTCGAACTGGCCGGTCTTCACGACGATCTTGTACAGGAACACCGCCGCGACGATGATCCACGCGATCGGCCACAGGCCGTACGCGAAGCCGAAACCGGCTGCCGCGAGCGCCTGCCGCACGGGCATCCCGTACGCGAGGACCGCGACGCCGAGCGCCAGCAGCAACGTGATCGCGGCGGCGACGTGCCCCTTCATCCGCAGCGCGGCGAGCGCGACGAAAAAGAAGATGATCGGAATTGCGGCGACGAACGCCGACAGCCCGAGGCTGCCGAGCGGCGTGTAGATCTGATGCCAAACCTGCATGGGTGTCTCCTCCATGGATTTCTAGTGGTACGGGTTTGAAAACGAATGGGCTATTCGGGCTGGCCGCGTGCGCGCAGCAGGTCGGACAGGCTGCGCGGCGCGGGCTCGAGCGGCGTGCGGTGCCGGGTCCAGCCCATCTGCTTCGCGGGCGTCAGCGCGCGCAGCCGCGTCGCGGTCCAGCGGAACGCGCGATACGCGCGCGGATGCGCGAACGCGCCCGACCAGAAGCGCCATACGAGGTCTTCCGCGCGGGTGTAGTTCGCGCCCTGGCCGCGCAGCGGATGCGCGACGGGCTCGTCGGGCTTGCGGTTCGCCTCGGTGCGCAGCCGCACCAGCAACTGCGGAATCGGAATCCGGACCGGACACACCTCGCCGCATGCGCCGCACAGCGTCGACGCGGTCGGCAGGTCGGCCGTCGCGTCGAGGCCGAGCAGGTGCGGCGAGATGATCTTGCCGATCGGGCCCGGGTAGGTCGTCCCGTAGGCGTGGCCGCCGATCCGCGTGTAGACGGGGCAGTGGTTCATGCATGCGCCGCAGCGGATGCATTGCAGCGTCGCGCGCAGCTGCTCGTCCGCGTAGGCCTGCGTGCGGCCGTTGTCGAGCAGCACCAGATGCAGCTCGCGCGGGCCGTCGCGTTCGCCGTCGCGGCGCGGGCCCGAGATCAGGTTGAAGTAGGTCGTGATCGCCTGGCCGGTGGCCGAACGTGTGAGCAGGCTCGACAGCGGCACGATGTGCTCGAGTTTCTCGACGACCTTCTCGATTCCCATGATTGCGACGTGCGTGTCGGGCACGGTGGTCGACAGCCGGCCGTTTCCTTCGTTCTCGACGAGCCACAGCGTGCCCGTGTCGGCCGCCGCGAAGTTCACGCCGGACAGGCCGATGTCGGCTTCCGCGAACGCGTGGCGCAGCGCGCGCCGGCCGGTCTGGATCAGCTCGTCGACGTCCTCCGTGTAGCGCGTGCCGGGGATGTGTTCCTCGAACAGTTCGGCGATGTCGCCGCGGGTCTTGTGGATCGCCGGCATCACGATGTGCGACGGCTTCTCGCCCGCGAGCTGCACGATGAATTCGCCCATGTCGGACTCGATGCAGTCGACGCCGTGATCCGCGAGGTAATGGTTCAGCTCGATTTCCTCGCTTGCCATCGACTTGCCCTTGATCACGCGGCGCGCCTTCTTCGTCTGCGCGATGCCGAGCACGATCGCGTTCGCGTCGGCGGCCGTCTCGGCCCAGTGCACGTGCACGCCGGCCGCGGTGAGCTGCGCCTCGAGCCGCTCCAGCAGCGCGGGCAGTTGCGCGAGCGCGTGCTGCCGCACGGCTTCGCCGAGATCGCGCAGCTGCTGCAGCTCGGTATCGTCGGGGAACTGGGTCGCGCGCTTGCCTTGCAGGAAGTCCATCGCGCCGCGAAAGCTCTGGCGCAGCGCGGGGTCGTCGAGCGCGGCGCGCGCGCGGGCCTTGAAGTCGCCGGGGGCGACGAATTGCAGCGGTTGGTCGCTCATCGCGGCAGGTCCTGGCAAGCGGTTGCGGTCGGTTCGTCGATCGGTTCGGTGACGATCACGACCCACAGGTTGCGCGGGCCGTGTGCGCCGTACGCGAGCGTCTGCTGGATGTCGGACGTCTTCGACGGGCCCGACACCAGCACGACGTTGGTCGGCATGCCGGCATGCCAGCGCTCTGCCTGCACGGCCGCGTGAAGGTCCGCATGCAGCGTGCGCGCATGCACGAGCGCGATGTGCAGCGGCGGTACCAGCGACACCGTGCGCGGTGTGCCCGCGTCGGGGGCGAGCACGACGGTGCCGGTCGCCGCGATGCCCGAGCGCGCGACGGTGAAGCCCGCATCGATCGTGTCGAACAGCTCGGCCTTCCACACATCGATCGGCCGGTCGAACGGCACCGGCGCGACCGCGTCGGGCAACGCACGGGCGAGGGCCGCGGATTCGGCGCGGGCCGGGTCGAGCAGCAGGCGCTTCACGCCGGCTTCGGCGAGGCGCGCGGCAAGCTGCGCGGGCCATGCGTCGGCGCTCGCGCACCAGACTTGCGCGTGCGACGCGGCCAGCGCGGCCTGCATCGTCCGGGCGAGCGCGTGCGGATCGGGCGCGCTCGCCGCGCGGCGGGTCATGTAATGCGTGTCGATGCGCACATCGAGCGCGGACACGGCATGCGTGGCGATACCGGGTGCCGCGGCGCGCAGGCGCGCGAGGATCGCGTCGCGCGCGCTCATTGCTTGTCTCCGCGCAGTGACGCGGCGCCGGCCGTGCGGCGCCACAGGAAACTCGCGAGATGCTCGACGGGCAGTGCCGCGCCGGCCTTGGTCGCCGCGTGACCGATGTTCAGCAGGCAGCCGCAGTCCGCCGAGACGAGCCGGTCGCAGCCGGTCGCACAGGCCGACGCGACCTTGTCGCGCACCATCGCGCCGGAGATATCGGGGTGCTTCAGCGAGAACGTGCCGCCGAAGCCGCAGCATTCCGATTCGCGTTCGTGCTCGATGCGCGTGACGCCCGGCAGCGCATCGACGAGCGCGACGCCGTGCATCCGCGTGCCCATCTCGCGGCGGGCCGCGCAGGACGTGTGCAGCGCCACGCGTTCGTCGGCAGCGGGGTTCGCTGCGACGCCGTCGAGCCGCACGTCGAGTACGTGGACGAGGAATTCGGTGAGTTCGTAGGTGCGCTCCGCGATCTCGCGCGCCTTGGGGCCGTGAACGGGATCGTCGGCGAACAGGGCCGGCCAATGGTGCCGGATCATGCCCGCGCACGAGCCGGACGGCACGATCACGGGCCATGCTTGCGCG
The DNA here is from genome assembly GCF_052045245.1 of Burkholderia sp. 22313. Lineage (NCBI taxonomy): Bacteria > Pseudomonadati > Pseudomonadota > Betaproteobacteria > Burkholderiales > Burkholderiaceae > Burkholderia > Burkholderia sp. 22313. Next base: position 135,604 of record NZ_JBQEON010000014.1, on the reverse strand, counting down.
AACAGGTCGAGCTGCGCAGCCGCGACGCGGCGCGCTTCGTCGGGATTGCCGCTGCTGTAGGCCGGCTGCCCGCAGCAGCTCTGGCCGCGCGGATAGTGGACGGTCAGGCCTTCGCGCTCCAGCAGGCGGACCGCGTCGAGCCCGGCTTCGGGGACGAACAGGTCGACCAGGCAGGTCGCGAACAGATACACGTGCGCGGGGGCGGCGGCGGGGTAGTGCCTTTCGTTCATGTCTCGCTCCAGGGGCGACGGCCCGGCATGCGAATGCGGGACGACGGTTTCGCTGCATAATTCCCGCGATGGCGCCGCAGCTCAAATTGGTTGGGCCAATCGGCGCGGCGGGCATTCGGAGGGGACACGACGATGGCGGCGATGACGGCACGGGGCCGGACCGAAGTGGTGATGCGCAAGATCGAGACGGCGCTGCTCGACGGCACCTGGCCGGCCGGCGCGCGGCTGCCGGCCGAGCGCGTGCTCGCGCAGCAGTACGGCGTCGCGCGCAACACGGTGCGCGAGGCGACCCAGCGGCTCGTCGCGCGCGGGTTGCTGCAGAGCCGGCGCGGCGCGGGCGTGTACGTGACCGACCAGTTGCGCGCGGGCATCGCGTCGCCGTGGGGCCAGCTGGTCGCCGACCACCCGGCGCTGCGCGACGACATTCTCGAATTCCGCCGCGTGCTCGAAGGCGCGACCGCGTATTTCGCCGCGCTGCGCGCCGACGCGAACGACCGGCGCCGGATCCGCGCGCTGCTGCGCGAACTCGAAACCGCGCATGCGAACGACGATGCGGCCATCGAGGCGTCGACCGACGCGAAGCTGCACGAGGCGATCGCGCTCGCGTCGCACAACACGATGTTCCTGCACCTGCATACGAGCGTGATCGGGATGCTGCGCGAGCACATTTCGATCAACGTCACGGGGATGACGACGCACGACGAGCGGGCGTCCGAGCTGCTGTTGCTGCAGCACCGGGTGGTCTGCGACGCGATCTGCGGGCACCGGCCCGAAGAAGCGCGCACGGCGATGCAGACCCATATCGACTACGTGCGCAGCCACTTCGAGCAAAGCGGCGACGCGCCGTGAGATTGGTTGGACCATGCGCGCCGGCGGCCCGCCTGGCGGCCGGTCGCGCGTGGCGGCCCGCCGTTCGGGGCGGCTGCCGCATGCGCGGGCCGCGCGATTGACCGGTTCGTCGGGCGCCCACTAGAATCGGCCGGAACCGCTCGTCAGCCGCGCGCCGCGGCAATTGTCGACCCATTGATCCGCCTGTCGAGGAAGCTTCCGTGCTCACGTCTTTGATCCGGCGCACGCCGGTCGCGCTGTCGTGGCGCGCCGCGTGCCGCCCGGCCCGCGCGCTCGCCGTAGGCATGCTGCTGTCGCTGGTCGCCGCGTGCGCGACGCACCCGCCCGCCACCACGCTCGATCGTCCCGTCTCGCACGCGTTGCCGGCCTCGGCCGCGACGCCGCTGCGCGACGCGCTGGTCGGACCGGAAGCCGCGCATCCGGGCCAGTCGGGCTTCCGGCTGCTGCCCGACGGCGCGACCGCGCTGCAGATGCGCATCGCGCTCGCGCGCGCGGCGACCAAGACGCTCGACATGCAGTACTACATCGCGACCGAGGACACGACCGGCAAGCTGCTGCTGGGTGCCGCGCTGTACGCGGCCGATCGCGGCGTGCGCGTGCGGATGCTGGTCGACGACCTGAACTTCCGCGATATCGATCGCGTCATGGCCGCGCTGAATACGCACCCGAACATCGAGATTCGCGTGTTCAACCCGTTCGGCGCGTCGCAGCAAGGGATGGTCGAGCGCACGGCCAATTTCTTCACGCGCATCGACAGCTTCACGCGCCGGATGCACAACAAGGCGATGATCACGGACAACCAGCTCGCGATCGTCGGCGGCCGCAATCTCGGCGACGAATATTTCAGCGCGAGCCCGACGCTTCAGTTCCGCGATCTCGACGTGCTCGCGGCCGGCCCCGTGACGAACGACATCTCGAAGAGCTTCGACGACTACTGGGCGAGCGCGAGCAGCTATCCGTTGCGCGTGCTGAATCATCAGAAGTTCGATCCGAAGGATCTCGACGCGATGCGCGACGAGTTGCGCGAGCACTGGCGCAAGAACGCCGACCCGTACAACGCGAAGCCGCTGAACGCGACACCGCTCGCGCAGCAGATCGCGCGCGACGAGCTCGGGCTCGTGTGGGCGCCGGCCGAATTCCAGGTCGACGCGCCGGACAAGGTCGCGCGGCCGACCGATGCGTACGTGAGCCCGCCGATGCAGCGTCTCGTCGAGCTGACGCGCGGCGCGCAGCAGGAATTCCTCGCGTTTTCGCCGTATTTCGTGCCGCACGACGCGGGCGTGAAGATCCTCGGCGACACGACCGCGCGCGGCGTGCGCGTCGCGATCCTGACCAACTCGCTCGCCGCGACCGATGCGGTTGCGGTGCAGGCCGGCTACGCGCCGTACCGCGTGCCGTTGCTGCGGCACGGCGTCGAGCTGTACGAATTCAAGGCGCAGCCCGATCAGGCGCCGCCGCGGCTGTTTGGCTCGCGCTCGCGTGCGAGCCTGCATGCGAAGGCCTACGTCATCGACCGGCGCATCCTCGTGATCGGTTCCCTCAACCTCGACCCGCGCTCGGCGCACCTCAATACCGAGCTGGCGCTCGTGATCCACAGCCCGGTGCTCGCGCAGCAGGCCGCGGCAATCTTCGCGCGCGCGACGCAGCCTGACGAAAGCTATCGCGTCACGCTCGCGAAGCAGCAGGACGGCGGTTCGCCCGCACTCGAATGGACCGGTGTCGACGGCGGTCAGCCGACCACCTATCACGTCGATCCGCATGCGGGCCTGCTGCGCAACGTGATGACTGGCCTCTTCATGCTGCTGCCGGTCGACGATCAGTTGTAAGGGCCCGAACGGCTCGGGCCAAACCCGCGATACCGGTGCGCGGGGAAAGGTGATATGGTTGTGTGCGCAACTATATGCGTATCGTGAAGGGTGCCGCCGGGCGGCTCGCGCATGGCGGGCCGGCGCGGTGCCGAACGATGCGCCGCACGCGCCATTGCACGCCATGCACGCCATGCATGCGTGCGGCGCCAGGAGACGAAGGACGATGCGCGCAGCCGCCCGCGGCCACCGTGCCCGCCCGCAACCGGAGTGCCTCATGCAACGTGTACCGAACCAGCCGTTCACGCGTCCCGCCCGTTTCTCCGAAGCCGAATGGCAGGCGCGCGTGCAGCTCGCGGCCGCCTACCGGATCTTCGATCATCTCGGCTGGACCGAGCTGATCTACAACCATATCTCGCTGCGCGTGCCGGGCGAGGACGGTCATTTCCTGATCAACCCGTTCGGGCTCCATTACCGCGAAGTCTGCGCGTCGAACCTCGTGAAGATCGACATCGACGGCAACGTGATCGGCCATTCCGACTGGCCGATCAACCCGGCGGGCTTCACGTTTCACAGCGCGATCCATGCGGCGCTGCCCGACGCGCACTGCGTGATGCATGTGCACACGACGCCCACGATGGCCGTGTGCTGCTCGCGCGACGGGCTGTCGTTCTCGAACTTCTATTCGGCGCAGCTGTACGGGAAGATCGCGTATCACGATTTCGAGGGCATCACCGTGCATCTCGAGGAAGGGCGGCGCATCGTCGCGAGCGCCGGCGGGCGGCCCGTGCTGCTGCTGCGCAACCACGGGCCCGTGACGATCGGCGCGACGCTCGCGCAGACTTTCTCGCTGATGTGGCTGCTCAATCGCGCGTGCGAGGTGCAGGTCGCGACGCACGCGATCGGCGACGCGCTGGCGATTGCGCCGTCCGTGCTCGAGGGCTGCGTGCGGGATTCACTGAATTTCGATCCGAAGCACGGCGCGGGGCAGGATGCGTTCGATGCGTTGCAGCGCATCGTCGATCGCATCGACCCCGGCTATCGCGCGTGAGGCGCGATCGTCCGCGCGCCGGCGATCGGAGATCCGTCGGCGAAAATCGATTCGCGATGCTCGGTAATTCGCGGTGGTGCTTGCGAATGACGGTGTGGGCATGCCGTGCGGATGCGGCGCGGGCAAAAAAAACGCGGCCGGATGGCCGCGCGAATACTCGCAGACTCCTTCGGACGAAGGAAACAAGCAACTGTGAGACGAAGTGTAGCGAAAGGCCAGGCGCGGATTCAGGGCTTCCGCTGCAAAGGTCTCTTCCAGGTTCAGGCAGGCTGCCGGATCGGCGGCGATCGACTACCATCATGTAACGCCCCCGGCCGGGTGGCATACCACGTCGTACAAGGAGGATTCATGGTGAAGCCGCGTTTGCTCCAGGTGGCGTTGCTCGCGGGCGTGCTGGCCGCCGGCAGTGCCGCCGCCGAGACGGTGCGCCTGTCCGCCAACCTGCAGCCGTCGAGCGAGGTGCCGCCCACCGCGACGAAGGGCTCCGGCGCCGTCGACGCCACCTACGACACGGCCACGCACAAGCTGCAGTGGACGGTGACTTACGAACACCTCACGGGGCCGGCGACCGCCGCGCACTTCCACGGGCCGGCACCGGTCGGCCAGAACGCCGGCGTGCAGGTGCCGATCGCGAAGGACGCGCTCGCGAGCCCGATCAAGGGCTCGAAGGAGCTGACCGACGCGCAGGTGACCGACCTGATGGGCGGCAAGTGGTATTTCAACGTGCACACGAAGGAGCATCCGTCCGGCGAGATCCGCGGCCAGGTGATGCCGGCGAACTGAAGCCGGTGAACCAGGCGCGCCGGCGGAACGCGCGCCGGCGTTTGACCTGAATGCGTGTGAAACCCGGTCCTTCAGGGCAAGGGGGAGGATAGCGCGGCCGCCAATGCGGCGTTCTTTGCCGTTCGATGTATGGGCGGACGAGGCCTGACATCCCGTACGTGTGGCAGCGGTACATGCCGATGGTGCCGGTGTCGCGCGCCGCACTCGACCGGGCGGCCGCGTTCCTGCGCCGCGTCGCGGTCGAACGGGCGGTTCAGCGCGCGGGCGAGCCGTCGATCGCCTGATACGCGGCCTTCACGGCCACCGAGCCGTACTTGCGCTCGAGCCGGCGCACGGTGAAGTGGCCGTGCGCCATCTGCTGGAAGTGGTCGATGAACAGCGTGTTGACGGTCGCGCCGAGCACCGCGCCGATCGCCGGGATCGACTTCGCGGCCATCTGCTCGGTGACCTGCACCGAAAAGCGCGATGCGACCGTCTGCACGAGCTTGAACACCGCCGCCGAGCTGTGCGCGGCGATCCCTTTGGTCGTGATGTCCGACGACGCCTTCGAAATCGCCTGCGCGAGCGCGCCGCGCAGCACGAAATAGCCGAGATCGGCCTCCTCGTCGTGCTTGTCCGGATGACCGCCCATGCCGAGCACGGCCAGGCACTGCAACTGCGTATCCACCGAACTCAGGTCCTCGCCCTCGCTGCGCGCGATGTCGCACACCGAGCGGAAGATCAGCGTGGTCGTCACCGGCAGCTCGACCGGCAGCGCGAGGAAGCCGAACGCGCCGCCCGCCGCGCCGGTCGTCGCGACCGCGAGCTTGTGCAGCAGGTTGCTCGGCTTGTCCGGCTCGGCATCGGGTGCCTGCGGCTTGCCGAGCGTGCGCAGCGCGATGTTCAGGCACTTGCGCAGCGCGAGTTGCGTCGCGTCGTTGATCTTGCCCGTCGCGAAGTCCGGCAGCCGCGCGATCATCTTCTCGACCGGCGCACCCAGCACGCCCGTCAGCTTCATCGTCAGCGACGGGCTTTCCAGCACCTGCTTCGCGCGCCGCAATGCGTCCTGGTCTTCCGGCGACAGTGTCGCGGCAGGCATGATTGAAATCGGTTCCATCTTTCTCCTTGCGGGCCGGGAACCGGCCCTGAACCCTCGCCAGCCTAGATTACTCCGGCGTGCTAGAATTTTGAGATTGTTTGACTCGTCAAAAGTTGCATCAGCAAAAAATGGCCGTCCATACTGCCGCCCACCATTCGAGTGGGCAAGTCCTGCCGTTCCGAGAATCGCTGCTGGCGATGATCGGGATCTCGTTCGTCACCATGCTCGTCGCGCTCGACCAGACGGTCGTCGGCACCGCGTTGCCGACCATCGTCGCCGAGTTGCGGGGCTTCGACCTGTACGCGTGGGTCGCGACCTCGTACCTGCTCAGTTCCGTGATTACGGTGCCGATCTTCGGCCGCCTCGGCGACTACTACGGCCGCAAGCCGTTCGTCATCGCGTCGATCGTCGTGTTTACCGCCGCGTCGGTGCTGTGCGGGATGGCGAACGACATGCTGTCGCTGGTGCTCGCACGCGGCCTGCAGGGGATCGGCGGCGGGATGCTGGTCGGCACCGCCTTCGCGTGCATTCCCGACCTGTTCCCCGATTCCGTCGTGCGGCTGCGCTGGCAGGTGCTGATGAGCTCCGCGTTCGGTATCGCGAACGCGGTCGGGCCGTCGCTCGGCGGTTTCCTGACCCAGTCGTTCGGCTGGCGCTCGGTGTTCTACGTGAACCTGCCGGTCGGCCTGCTGTCGCTGTTCTTCGTGTGGCGCTACCTGCCGCACCTGCGGCAAGTCGCACACGAGCGCAAGATGCGGCTCGACTGGCCCGGCGCGCTCCTGATCGCGCTGTCGCTCGGCGCGCTGCAGCTGTTCGTCGAATGGCTGCCGAAGTATGGTGTGCTGAGCTGGGCGTCGCTGCTGCTGGTCGTCGCGGTGGGCGCCGGCGTCGGCTTGTGGCATTGGGAAAAGCGCTGCGCGCAGCCGATTCTGCCGTTCGACATGTTCGGCAACCGCGCGCTGTCGGCGCTGTTCGTGCTCGCGATCCTTGCCGGCTTCTCGATGTTCTCGCTGCTGTTCTACGCGCCGCTGCTGTTCCAGGGCGGCTTCGGGATGTCGCCGAAGGAGGCGGGGCTCGTGATCACGCCGCTCGTCGTGTTCATCACGATCGGCAGCATCATGAACGGCCGCGTCGTCACGCGCATCCGCAATCCGAACGCGATGCTGCACGTCGGCTTCGTGCTGTTCGCGATCGCGTGCGCGGGCATCGTCGTGGCGACGCACACCACGCCGACCTGGGTGCTGATGGCGCTGATGGTCGCGGGCGGCATCGGCCTCGGCTTCGTGCTGCCGAACCTTACCGTGTTCGCGCAGCAGACGGCCGGCCGCGAGCATCTCGGCATCGCGACCGCGCTGCTGCAGTCGCTGCGGATGGTGGGCGGCATGATCGGCACCGCGCTGACGGGCACGCTCGTCAACCAGCTGTATTCGAGCGGCGTGCGCGATGCGCTGTCGGGCGACCACGCACTGCAGTGGCATGCGCAGCTCGCCGATCCGCAGATCCTGATCGATCGCGCCGCGCAAGGCGGTCTCGTCGCGGAGCTGACCCGCGCCGGGCATAATGGCGCGCTGCTGCTGGAAGCGGCCCGCGAATCGCTGGTCGGCGCGATTCACCTGGGCGTCGCGATGGCGGCCTTCGTCGCCGTGGTGTCGGTGTGGCAGTGCCGCCGGGTGCCGCCGATCGCGCTGCGGCGCAAGATCGAACCGCATGTCGCGGCCGATTGACCGATTCAACGAACAGAACTGAGCGCATGGAAGAACAGGACCGCGTCGCGATCTTGCAGCAATTCGGACGCACGTATCGCGCATTCATGACCGCGTTCGAAACGCACGTCGGGCAGCCGATGCCGCGCTGGCGCATCATGGTCGCGCTGCACACGCTGGGCGGGCATGCTTCGCAGAAGAAGCTCGTCGAAGTGCTGCGCATCGATCCGGGCGCGCTCACGCGCCAGTTGAAGTCGCTCGATGCGCTCGGCTGGATCGAGCGCGCGTCCGATGCCCGCGACAATCGCGTGACCAACGTCACGCTGACCGCCGACGGCCGCGTCGCGTTCGACGCATGCCTGCCGCGCCGCACGGCGTTCCTCGACCGGACGGTGGCGCAGCTGCCGGACGACGTGCTGAATGCGCTGTCGGGTGCGCTGGCGATGCTGGAGTCGCGGATCGCGGATGCCGGCTCGACGCCGGCATCGCACTGAAGGTGAAGGGCAGGGCACGCGGCACGACGGGGGGAGGCGCCCGTCGGCCGTTCTCGCGACCGGGGCGATCGACGGGTTGCGCGAGGATGGCTCCAACCCGCCGCCGGCCGGCGCTTCACTTCAACTCATTTCACTTCGACGGGGTTCACAGCTCGATGCGCGTACCGAGCAGTGCGAGGAACTGCGCGAGCCATGCCGGATGCGCGGGCCACGCGGGTGCGGTGACGAACGGCGCGTCGGTCACGGCTGCGTCGACCGGAATGTCCGCGTATTCGCCGCCCGCGAGCTTCACTTCGGGCGCGCAGGCCGGGTAGGCCGAGATGCGCTTGCCGCGGATCACGTCGGCGGCCGCGAGCAGTTGCGCCGCGTGGCAGATCGCGGCGATCGGCTTGCCGGCTTCCGAGAACGCGCGCACCAGTGCGATCACCTTCGCATCGAGACGCAGGTATTCGGGCGCGCGGCCGCCCGCGATCGCGAGCGCGTCGTAGCCCGACGCATCGACGTCGTCGAATGTCGCGTTCAGCGTGAAGTTGTGGCCGGGCTTTTCGGTGTAGGTCTGGTCGCCCTCGAAATCGTGGATCGCGGTCTTGACCTTGTCGCCCGCGCGCTTGCCCGGGCAGACTGCATCGACGTGATGGCCGACGGCCTGCAGCGCCTGGAACGGCACCATCGTTTCGTAGTCTTCGGCGAAATCGCCGGTCAGGAACAGGATCTTCTTCGCGGCCATGGCGCTCTCCATTGAACAGCGTTGAGGGTCCGTTCGCGCCGGGCGCGGCAGACGGGCGCGACGGCGACGAAACGGCCCCGAGGACGAAAGCGCAGTGTACTCCGGCAGATTGAAGCGCGCGTGACGGCCGCCCCGCGCGGCGGCGGGGCGGCCGGGTGGTGCGTGGGGCGCGTCAGAAGAACGTTTCGACGACTTCCGTCACGCGGAACTGCGGATCGAGGACGAGCAACTGGCGCCACTTGTCGAACGTCAGGCACGGGTGCGAGATGTCGAACGCGACCATGTCGCCGACCTTCACGTCCGCGCCCGGCGGGATCTGCAGGTACGCGTGCTGGTCCATCATCCCGGTGACGGCCCAGCCTTCGCTCGCGGCCACGTCGCGCGGCGCGCTGTCGCGGCCCGGGCGGAAGTGGCGCGCCGGCTCCGGCAGGCCCGCGTCGAATGCCGCATCGCGCTTGCCGAGCGCGATGATCGCGCGGTCGGCTTCCGGTACCGATTGCACGTACGCCCAGAGCTGCAGCGCCGGCAGCAGCCCTTCTCCCATCTTGCGGGCGATCGGGTTGCGCGCGAACACGTCGGTCTGCGCCTTCTTGTAGATGCCGACGTCGTGCGTCAGGTAGCAACCCGGACGCAGCACGACTTCCGCGAATCCGGCGTCGGATGCCTTCGCGAATTCCTCCGCGACCACGTCGTACCATGCCGAACCGGCGCCCGACAGGATCGCCGGCGTGCGTGCGAAGCGGCCGGCTTCGGCCAGCTCGCGCGTGAGCGCGACCGCGGCCTGCAGGAATGCGCGGATCTCGCCTTCCTCCTTCAGCACGCCTTCGTAGAGCTCGATGCCGGCCAGCTTCAGCGTGTCCGGATAGCGCGCGATCGCGTCGAGCACGGCCTGGCGCTGCGCGGCATCGCGCACGCCTGCGCGGCCGCCGGGCACGCCGAGTTCGATCAGCACGTTCAGCGTCTTCTTCGCGTCGCCGAAGAAGCGGCCGAGCTGGTCGACGCTGTCGGCCGAATCGACAAGGCAGAAGAATTCGAAGTCGGGATCGGACAGCAGCTCCGCGATGATCGTCATGTTCTGGCGACCGACCAGCTGGTTCGCGAGCAGCACGCGGCGCACGCCGCCGTGATACGCGGCCTGCGTCTGGTGCGCGGTCGCGAGCGTGATGCCCCACGCGCCGGCGGCGAGCTGGCGGCGGAACAGTTGCGGCGCCATCGTCGTCTTGCCGTGCGGCGCGAACTGCACGCCGTATTGCTGGACGAACGCCTGCATCCAGTTCAGATTGTGTTCGATGCGATCGGCGTACAGCACGGCGGCCGGCAGGCTGACGTCTTCCGCGAGCAGGCTCCACTCGAGGCGGCCCGCGTCGTCGAGCGGCACGCTGGCGCTCGGCAGGTTGCCGAGGCCCTTGCCCAACGGATTGATTGTCGGTTCCTGATAGTTTGTAACTTTCATGTCATCCCGCTCCATCATCACTATGCATTGCACTGAAGTTGACATGCAGATGGTACAGAAAGTAGCATCTGCGCGGTAATGTTATTTAGTAACATGAGGCGCCACACCCTTTTCAGCAGATGAATACGCCCGCCACCCCGTCCGCTCCGTTCGCAGTCGAGCAATCGGTTCCGGCCGCCCAGCCGGTCCTCGACATCGTCGCGCGAATCGCCGAATGCGCGCCCGAGCTGCGCGAAGCCGAACGCAAGGTCGCCGCGTTCATCCTCGCCGATCTCGCGCGCGCCGCGCATGCGAGCATCGGCGCGCTGGCCCGCGACGCGGAAGTCAGCGTCGCGACGGTCACGCGGTTCGCGAAGGCCGTCGGCTGTCGCGACGTGCGCGAACTGAAGGTGCTCGTCGCGCAGGCGGCCGCCGTCGGCCAGCGCTTTCTCGTGCCGTCCGACGAGCATGCCGAGGAAGACACGAGCCCGGCGTCGGTCGTCTACGACGAGATCCGCGTGGCGCTCGCGCACAACCACCAGCTGCTGCGCAACACGTCGTTCGACGCGGCGGCCGACCTGCTCGCCGGCGCGAAGATGATCTACGTGTACGGGCAGGGCGGCGGCTCGACCGCGCTCGCCGACGAACTGCGCTTCCGGCTCGTGCGCTTCGGCCGGCCGGTCGCGAGCTACCAGGACAGCCTGCTGCAGCGGATGGTGTCGGCGACGCTGTCGCGCGACGCCGTGGTCGTCGCGCTGTCGGTGAGCGGGCGCGTGCCCGAGCTGCTCGAGAGCTGCCGCCTCGCGAAGCGCTACGGCGCGAAGCTGATCGCGATCACCGCGCCGGCGTCGCCGCTCGCGAAGCTCGCGGACCACCTGATCCCGGTCGTCGCGTTCGAAACCGATTTCATTTACAAGCCTTCGACATCGCGCTACGCGATGATGATGGCGATCGACGTGCTCGTCACCGGAGTCGCGCTGCGGCTCGGCGATGCGGGCCGAGAATCGCTGCGCCGCATCAAGCATGCGCTCGATGCGCACCGCGGCGGCGGAGACCGTCAACCGGTAGGAGACTGACCATGCATTCGCATCCCGAAGCCGCCGATACGCTGATCGTCGGCGCGCAGCTGTACGACGGCACCGGCGCGCCGCCCGTCACGCGCGACGTCGCAATCCGCAACGGCGTGATCGCGGCGATCGGCAACCTGTCGAACTGGCTCGCCGAGACCATCGTCGATGCGAACGGCCGCGCGCTCGCGCCCGGCTTCGTCGACGTGCACACGCACGACGACACACACGTGATCCGCGCGCCGGAGATGCTGCCGAAGATCTCGCAGGGCGTGACGACCGTGATCGTGGGCAACTGCGGGATCAGCGCGTCGCCGGTGACGCTCGCGGGCGATCCGCCCGATCCGATGAACCTGCTCGGCGAGCGCGACGCGTTCCGCTACCCGACCTTCGCCGCCTATGTCGCGGCGGTGAACGAAGCGCGTCCGGCGGTGAACGTCGCGGCGCTCGTCGGGCATACCGCGTTGCGCAACAACCAGATGGACCGCCTCGACCGCGCGGCGACCGACGGCGAAATCGCCGGCATGCGCACGCAGCTCGAGGAAGCGCTCGCGAACGGCGCGCTCGGGCTGTCGTCCGGCCTCGCGTACGGTTCCGCGTTCGCGGCGCCGGCCGAGGAAGTGATGGCGCTGGCCGAGCCGCTCGCGAAGGCGGGCGCGCTGTACACGACGCACATGCGCACCGAGTTCGACGCGATCCTCGATGCGATGGAAGAGGCGTACCAGGTCGGCCGCCATGCTCGCGTGCCGGTCGTGATCTCGCACCTGAAGTGCGCGGGCCCGTCGAACTGGGGGCGCAGCACCGAGGTGCTCGCATCGCTCGAAGGCGCGCGCCGCTACCAGCCGGTCGGCTGCGACTGCTATCCGTACAGCCGCAGCTCGTCGACGCTCGACCTGAAGCAGGTGACGGGCGACATCGACATCACGATCACGTGGTCGGAGCCGCATCCGGAAGTCGCGGGCAAGCTGCTGAAGGCGATCGCGGCCGACTGGGGCGTGACCGAGCAGGAAGCCGCGCAGCGGATTCGCCCGGCCGGCGCCGTGTATCACAACATGTCCGAGGACGACGTGCGCAGGATCCTGTCGCATCCGGCGACGATGGTCGGCTCGGACGGCCTGCCGAACGATCCGCTGCCGCACCCGCGGTTGTGGGGGGCGTTCCCGCGCGTGCTCGGCCATTACGTGCGCGACACGGACCTGCTGCCGCTCGAAGAGGCGATCCGCAAGATGACGTCGCTGTCCGCGCGTCGCTACGGGATCGCGCGGCGCGGCGAGGTGCACGTCGGCTACCACGCGGATCTCGTGCTGTTCGATCCGGCGCGCGTGATCGATGCGGCGACGTTCGAGCAGCCGCAGCAGCCCGCTCACGGGATCGACGCGGTGTGGGTGAACGGCGTGCTGACTTACGAGAACGGCCGGCCGACCGGCGAGCGCGCCGGCGGTTTCGTCGCACGCGGCGAGCGCGTGGCGGCGAGTGCCGACGCCGCGTTCTGAACGCGGTCGTTGTTCCGATCTACCGCGCGCGCCATCGTCGGTGCGCGCATTCGTAACCGAAACAAGGAGTGAAACGATGAAGCGATATGGCGTAGGCGAAGCGAAGGGCACCGGCGGCCAGGTGATGCCGTTTGCGCGTGCGGTCGAGGCCGACGGCTGGCTGTACGTGTCGGGCCAGACGCCGATGGTGAACGGCGAGGTCGTCGAAGGCGGGATCGTCACGCAGTCGAAGCAGACGATCGAGAACGTGATCGCGATCCTGAAGGAAGCCGGCTACGGCCTCGAACACGTCGTGCGCTGCGGCGTGTGGCTCGACGACGCTCGCGATTTCGCGTCGTTCAACAAGGTGTTCGTGTCGTACTTCGGCGAGCATCCGCCGGCACGCGCGTGCGTGCAGTCGAGCATGGTCATCGACTGCAAGGTCGAGGTCGACTGCATCGCTTACAAGGCGCCGGCGAAGTAACGCGGCGAGGGCGGAAGCTGTACGACAAGGCCGGTGCATTGACGTGCACCGGCCTTGTTGTGTTGGCACTGAATTTTTACACTTTGAATAGAATCCTGTCGATGAGAGCGCGAGACGATAGGTCCGTCTGGCGGGTGACGGCAGTGATGGACGCGTAATTCGCAACGAGCATCATGAAATTCGAGCGAGCAGACTAAATGGATTGCTGGGTATGGTCGTCTTCCCGATCAACGATTCGTGAAGTCGCACCATGACGAGCAATACATACCGCTACGGCGTTCATTCGGATCTCACACCCGCCGAGCTTTTCTTTTTTGTGGCTGTAGAAGAGACGTGTGCACGGGCCGGGATCGACGATGTCGAAGCTGTGATCCTGATCCTGGCGGGCTGGCCGGTTTTGCCGACGCGGCAGAAATTCGGCGGCGCGACGAAAGGAACGTCCGTCGCATCCGTGATGGCGCGATCGATTTTCCGCTACCAGTTGAACAGGAAGGTTTTACCAACCGTGACGCTGCAGAGCATCAAGTCGTTTCGGATCATCTTGACCCATAAGCTCAGCGTGTTCGTCGGACGTGCCGTCCCCGGCGTGGGTTGGGCGCTGCTTGCGCGTGACGTGTTCGCGATCGTTCACGGCACGGTCTCCAGGTACAACAGCCTAGTCAAACGCGAGGATAGGGTGTTCTGATGGAAAACGTGAGTTGGGACGAGATCGAGGCCTTTGTCAGGTCGGAGGTGGGGCTCGGTCCATCGAAGCCGCTCGCCGCTGGCACTCGGCTCTGGGAAGACTTGGGTCAAACCGGCGACGAAGCCAACGATTTCATCGGGCATTTTTTCGAACGGTTTGCCGTGGATGCGGGCGATTTCGATTTCCACAGATATTTCCTAATGGAAGGCGAAGGGTTGCTCTATTCGCTATTCCTGCGATGGGTGCTCCGAAAGCCGCACGACTTCAAACGGGAACCGATTACGCTCGCGATGCTGCATCGTGCGGCCGTAGAAAGGAGATGGGACGCCGCGCGATTGGCCGCGCTGCCGTGAAACATCGGATATTTGAACAGCGCGGTGTCCGGCGGATGCCGGGCAATGCGCGATGTTGGCGAGCCGCACAATGCCCGCCAACACCGCGTCATTTACTGCCGCGCCGTCCGCGCATTATCCGGCATCGGTTGGTTGTAATTCGTGCGGAACGGGTTGATATCCAGCCCGCCGCGGCGCGTATAGCGTGCATACACCGCGAGCTTCACCGGTTTGCACGCATGCAGGATGTCGAGGAAGATGCGCTCGACGCACTGCTCGTGAAAGCCCGTGTGATTGCGGAACGAGATGATGTAGCGCAGCAGCCCCGCGTGATCGATCTGCGGCCCGACGTAGTGGATCTGCACGCTGCCCCAGTCGGGCTGCCCGGTGACCGGGCAGTTCGAGCGCAGCAGGTCGGACACGAGCGTCTCCTCGACCGGCGCTTCGTCCTCGGCGTCGGCCGCCGACAGCAGCGACGGATCGGGTTCGTACACGTCGGTGTCGAGGTCGAGCCGGTCGAGCGACAGCCCGTCGAGCTCCTCCATCTCGAGCTTGCCGAAATCGTGCGGCGACACGAGCTGCACCGACACGGTCGCGCCGCACGCGGCCGACACGTCGCGCTTCAGTACGTCGCGCACGGCGTCGACCGAGTCGAACTGCGATTGCGCGAACGAGCCGAGATACAGCTTGAACGACTTCGATTCGACGATGTTCGGCGATTCGGCCGGCACGTAGAACGTCGCGACCGCGAGCTGCGGCTTGCCGCGCGCGTTGAGCCACGACAGCTCGTAGGCGTTCCAGATGTCGGTGCCGAAGAACGGCAGCGCCGACGTGATGCCGAGCTGCTCGCGCGCCCCGGCGCGCGGGATCGGGAACAGCAGCGACGCGTCGTACTGCGTCGCGTAGACGGTGGCCTTGCCGAGCGGGGAGTGTTCGGGATTCATTGCAGGAAGCCTTTACGACAGGAAGAGGCGGTAAGCCGGATTGGCGCTCTCTTCGACATACGGATAGCCGAGCGCGGCGAGGAAGCGTTCGAACTCGGCACGATCGGCCGGCGGCACCTGCAGCCCGACGAGGATCGAGCTGTAGTCCGCGCCCTGGTTGCGGTAGTGGAACAGGCTGATGTTCCAGTCCGGCGCCATCGACGACAGGAACTTCATCAGCGCGCCCGGCCGTTCCGGGAATTCGAAGCGGAACAGGCGTTCGTCGAGCGCGAGCGGCGAGCGGCCGCCCACCATGTAGCGGATGTGCTCCTTCGACAGCTCGTCGTGCGTCAGGTCGACGGTCTGGAAGCCGTGCGACTCGAAATTCGCGGCGATCTCGGCCGATTCGCCGCGCCGCTTGATCTGCACGCCGACGAAGATGTGCGCGGACTGCGCATCGGCGATCCGGTAATTGAACTCGGTCACGTTGCGGTCGCCGACGAGCGTGCAGAAGCGCTTGAAGCTGCCGCGTTCCTCGGGGATCGTGACCGCGAACACGGCTTCGCGCGCCTCGCCGACTTCCGCGCGCTCCGCGACGAAGCGCATCCGGTCGAAGTTCATGTTCGCGCCGGACGTGACCGCGACGAGCGTCTGGTTCTCGATCCCTTCGCGTTCCGCATAGCGTTTCGCGCCCGCGACCGCGAGCGCGCCGGACGGCTCGAGCACGCTGCGCGTGTCCTGGAACACGTCCTTGATCGCCGCGCACAGCGCGTCGGTGTCGACCGTCACCACGCCGTCGAGGAATTCGCTGCAGAGCCGGAACGTTTCCTCGCCGACGAGTTTCACCGCCGTGCCGTCCGCGAACAGGCCGACTTCGCTCAGCTCGACGCGTTCGCCCTTCTGCAGCGACTGCGCCATCGCGCACGAATCCTCGGCCTGCACGCCGAACACCTTGATCTCCGGACGCACTGCCTTGACGTAGGCCGCCACGCCGGCCGCGAGCCCGCCGCCGCCGATCGGCACGAAGATCGCGTGAATCGGCGCCTGGTGCTGGCGCAGGATTTCCATCGCGATCGTGCCCTGGCCGGCGATCACGTACGGATCGTCGAACGGGTGGACGAAGGTCAGGTCGCGTTCCGCCTGCACCTTCACCGCGTGCGCGTACGCATCGCTGTACGACTCGCCCGCCTGGATCACCTCGACGCTCGGGCCGCCGTGCGCGCGCACCGCATCGACCTTCACCTGCGGCGTCGTGACGGGCACGACGATCACGGCCTTCACGCCCATCCGCGCCGCCGAAAACGCGACACCCTGCGCATGGTTGCCTGCCGATGCCGTAATCACGCCGCGCGCGAGCGCGTCGGCCGGAATGTGCGCCATCTTGTTGTACGCGCCGCGCAGCTTGAACGAGAACACCGGCTGGTTGTCCTCGCGCTTCAGGTATACGGGGTTGCGCAGCCGGGCCGACAGGTTTCGGGCGGGTTCGAGTTCCGTCTCGAGCGCGACGTCGTAGACGCGCGCGGTGAGGATTTTCTTCAGGTAATCGTGGGATGCCATGGGCGCTCGCGTGCAGTGCGGAAAGCAGACGGTAAAGGATCAATGATAGCGCCAAGGGTCCGCCCGAATGCAAGCGGCATGCCGGGCACACCGCCGCGGAACCGCGTCGGCGGGCGTGTTGGCTGCGTCGAACGTCCTTTTTTACCGGTTTAACTGCCCGGTTACCGACCGGACGGACGGCGAATGTCGGCGCAAAACCGCGCCGAACCAGGCCTGGCGCGGGTTGCGGCGAAAGCCCCACGACCTGTCCGGCGTGTCACGGACGGCTCGATCATGGGTTAGAATTCCGTTTTGAATCAAGGATCGGAAGATGCAGAGGCACCCTCGGATCGCCCCGTTGAAGCCGACGCCGCGCGCAGCCAGCCCCGCGGCGGAGCGGCATGCGCGCCGCGCGCGATCGTGCTGATGGCTCCGAGTGCCGCCAGGCCCTGCCGGCCCGGAACGGTGAGTGAAGACCCGCTCCGGCCCCATGCGAGATAGTCGCGCGCCTGGCACCAGAACAGATTTCCCCAAGATTGCGCCTACGCGCTTGCCGACGCCCGTGCACGGTGTATCGGCCCTCCGAGTCGTCCGAACATGAACGCACCACAAGTTTTCGATCCGCATGGCGCGGCCGCCGCCGTCGCCGCTGACCCCGCGCCCCGTCTGCGCGAGATTCCCTACAACTACACGTCGTTCTCCGACCGCGAGATCGTGATCCGCCTGCTGGGCGCGGACGCGTGGTCGGTGCTCGACGAGCTGCGCGCGGAACGCCGCACGGGCCGCTCGGCACGGATGCTGTACGAAGTGCTCGGCGATATCTGGGTCGTGCGCCGCAACCCGTACCTGCAGGACGACCTGCTCGACAACCCGAAGCGCCGCGCGCTGCTGATCGAGGCGCTGAACCACCGCCTGACCGAGATCGGCAAGCGCCGTCGCGCCGACCTGACCGCGCACCACGACGACGCAGGCCGCGAGCGCGCCGAGCGCGTCGAGATGCTCGAGGCCGCCGCGCAGCGCGCGGTCGACGAATTCGCAGACGAATTCGACAAGATGGCCGACCTGCGCCGCCGCGCGACCAAGGCGCTCGGCCGCTGTACGGAGAAGGACAACATCCGCTTCGACGGGCTGTCGCGCGTGTCGCACGTGACCGACGCGACCGACTGGCGCGTCGAATATCCGTTCGTCGTATTGACCCCCGACACCGAAGCCGAGATCGCCGCGCTGATCAAGGCGTGTTTCGAACTCGGCCTGACCGTGATCCCGCGCGGCGGCGGCACGGGCTACACGGGCGGCGCGGTGCCGCTCACGCCGTTCTCCGCGGTGATCAACACCGAGAAGCTCGAGCAGCTCGGCGCGGTCGAACTCACCGAACTGCCGGGCGTCGCGCACAAGGTGCCGACGATCTTCTCCGGCGCGGGCGTCGTCACGCGTCGCGTGACGGAGGCGGCCGAAGCGGCCGGCTACGTGTTCGCGGTCGATCCGACCTCGCTCGACGCATCGTGCATCGGCGGCAACGTCGCGATGAATGCTGGCGGCAAGAAGGCCGTGCTGTGGGGCACCGCGCTCGACAACCTGGCCTGGTGGCGGATGGTCGACCCGGACGGCAACTGGCTCGAAGTCACGCGCCACGAGCACAACCAGGGCAAGATCCACGACATCGCGGTCGCGCGTTTCGAGCTGAAGTGGTTCGACGGTGCCCATGCGCCGGGCGAGAAGCTGCTGAAGACCGAAATGCTCGAGATCGAAGGCCGCCGGTTCCGCAAGGAAGGTCTCGGCAAGGACGTGACCGACAAGTTCCTCGCCGGCCTGCCGGGCGTGCAGAAGGAAGGCTGCGACGGGCTGATCACGTCCGCGCGCTGGGTGCTGCACAAGATGCCCGCGCACACGCGCACCGTCTGTCTCGAATTCTTCGGCCAGGCGCGCGAGGCGATCCCGAGCATCGTCGAAATCAAGGACTACCTGTTCGAGACGTCGAAGCAGGGCGGCGCGATCCTCGCGGGCCTCGAGCACCTCGACGAGCGCTACCTGCGCGCGGTCGGCTACGCGACCAAGAGCAAGCGCAATGCATTCCCCAAGATGGTGCTGATCGGCGACATCGTCGGCGATGACGCCGATGCGGTCGCGCACGCGACGTCCGAAGTGGTCCGGATGGCGAACGGCAAGAGCGGCGAAGGCTTCGTCGCGATCAGCGCGGAGGCGCGCAAGCGCTTCTGGCTCGACCGCAGCCGCACGGCCGCGATCGCGAAGCACACCAACGCGTTCAAGATCAACGAAGACGTCGTGATCCCGCTGAACCGGATGGGCGAATACACCGACGGCATCGAGCGGATCAACATCGAGCTGTCGCTGAAGAACAAGCTGCAGCTGGTCGACGCGCTCGAGGCGTTCTTCCGCGCCGGCAACCTGCCGCTCGGCAAGACCGACGACGCGAACGAGATCCCGAGCGCCGAACTGCTGGAAGACCGCGTGCAGCAGGCGCTGGAACTGCTCAAGCGCGTGCGGGCACGCTGGGAATTCGTGCGCGACCGGCTCGACCAGCCGTTGCGCGAGGCGCAGCACTACCTGGTGCAGCTCGGCTACGAGGCGCTGGCCGAGAAGTTCGCGGATCGCGCGGACGAGCAGCCGGACGCAACCGTGTTCCACATCACGCAGGACCGCACGGTCCGCATCTCGTGGAAGCAGGAGATCCGCGCGGAGCTGCGCGCGATCTTCAACGGCGGCGCGTTCAAGCAGATCCTCGACGAAGCGCAGGCGATCCACAAGCAGGTGCTGCGCGGCCGCGTGTTCGTCGCGCTGCACATGCACGCGGGCGACGGCAACGTCCACACCAACATCCCGGTCAACTCCGACAACTACGAGATGCTGCAGGATGCGCACGCGTCGGTCGCGCGCATCATGACGCTGGCACGTTCGCTCGACGGCGTGATTTCCGGCGAACACGGGATCGGCATCACGAAGCTCGAGTTCCTGACCGACGACGAGATCGCCGAATTCCGCGCGTACAAGCAGCGCGTCGACCCGAACGGCCGCTTCAACAAGGGCAAGCTGCTCGACGGCGCCGACCTCCGCAATGCCTACACGCCCAGCTTCGGGCTGATGGGCTACGAGTCGCTGATCATGAAGCAGTCCGACATCGGCGCAATCGCCGATTCGGTGAAGGACTGCCTGCGCTGCGGCAAGTGCAAGCCGGTGTGCGCGACCCACGTGCCGCGCGCGAACCTGCTGTACAGCCCGCGCAACAAGATCCTCGCGACGTCGCTGCTGGTCGAGGCGTTCCTGTACGAAGAGCAGACGCGCCGCGGCGTGTCGATCAAGCACTGGGACGAGTTCAACGACGTGGCCGACCATTGCACGGTGTGCCACAAGTGCGCGACGCCGTGCCCGGTGAAGATCGACTTCGGCGACGTCACGATGAACATGCGCAACCTGTTGCGCAAGATGGGCAAGAAGAAGTTCAACGCCGGCAATGCGGCGGGCATGTTCTTCCTGAACGCGACCAATCCGCAGACGATCAACGCCGCGCGCAGCGTGATGATGGGCGTCGGCTACAAGGTGCAGCGCTTCGCGAACGACATGCTGAAGAAGGTCGTGACGAAGCAGACGCAGCACCCGCCCGCGACGGTCGGCAAGCCGCCCGTCGTCGAGCAGGTGATCCACTTCGTCAACAAGAAGATGCCGGGCAACCTGCCGAAGAAGACGGCGCGCGCGCTGCTCGACATCGAGGACAACAAGATCGTGCCGATCATCCGCAACCCGAAGTCGACGACCGTCGATTCGGAGGCGGTGTTCTACTTCCCGGGCTGCGGCTCCGAGCGCCTGTTCTCGCAGGTCGGCCTCGCGACGCAGGCGATGCTGTGGGAAGCGGGCGTGCAGACCGTGCTGCCGCCGGGCTACCTGTGCTGCGGCTATCCGCAGCGCGGCTCGGGCCAGTACGACAAGGCCGAGAAGATCGTCACCGACAACCGCGTGCTGTTCCACCGGGTCGCGAACACGCTGAACTACCTCGACATCAAGACGGTGGTCGTGTCGTGCGGCACCTGCTACGACCAGCTCGCAGGCTATGAATTCGACAAGATCTTCCCGGGCTGCCGGATCATCGACATTCACGAGTTCCTGCTCGAGAAGGGGATGAAGCTCGACGGCGTGACGGGCACGCGCTACATGTATCACGACCCGTGCCACACGCCGATCAAGACGATGGACCCGGTGAAGCTCGTCAACGAGCTGATGGGCGCGGAGAAGGACGGCTACAAGATCGAGAAGAACGAGCGCTGCTGCGGTGAATCGGGCACGCTCGCGGTCACGCGTCCGGACATTTCCACGCAGGTCCGCTTCCGCAAGGAAGAGGAAATCCGCAAGGGTGCCGCGAAGCTGCGCAGCATCCCGGTCGTGGCCGATGGCGCACCCGCGCCGGCCGCCGCCGCGAACGGCCCGGACGTGAAGATCCTGACGAGCTGCCCGTCGTGCCTGCAGGGCCTGTCGCGCTACAACGAGGACGCCAACCTCGAGGCCGACTACATCGTGGTCGAAATCGCGCGCCAGACGCTCGGCGAGAACTGGATGGCCGACTATGTCGCACACGCGAACAATGGCGGGATCGAGCGCGTGCTGGTCTAATGCGGGCATGACGACCGCCCGACCGGGCGACGGATGAGCGGGCGCCGGCGCTGATGCGTCGGCGCCCGTCCACATGGGAGCGACGATGGAATGCGTGTTTTGCCGTGAAGACGGCGGCGAGGTGCTCTGGCAGGACGACATGCTGCGCGTCGTCCTCGCGACGGGCGAGCACGACTACCCGGGCTTCTGCCGGGTGATCTGGGGCACGCACGTGGCCGAGTTCTCCGATCTCGGCGAGCCCGAGCGGGCACATTTGATGCGCATCGTGTACGCGGTGGAGCGAGCCGTGCGCCGCGTGATGCAGCCGAACAAGGTGAATCTCGCGAGCCTCGGCAACATGGTGCCGCACGTGCACTGGCACGTGATCCCGCGCTTCTCGAACGACGCCCATTTCCCGCAGCCGATCTGGGCACCGCGCCAGCGCGGCGTGTCCGACGCGCTGCTGCGCGCGCGCGCGGCGCAGGCCTCGCTGCTGCACAATGCGGTGCGCGAGGAAATTCAACGAACGACCGATTCGAGGCAGCCATGAGCGGTTTGACTTCCACGACGCCGATTCCGTCAGGCGTCGTCGTGCACGCGGTGTCGCGCGTGCTCGAATTGCAGTATCCGAACGGCGAGAATTACCGGATTCCGTTCGAGCTGATGCGCGTCTATTCGCCGTCGGCCGAGGTGCGCGGCCACGGGCCCGGCCAGGAGACGCTGCAGACGGGCAAGCGCGAAGTGACGATCACCGCGCTCGAGGGCGTGGGCAACTACGCGCTGCAGCCGACGTTCTCCGACGGCCATTCGACCGGCATCTACTCGTGGGATCTGCTGTACGAACTGGCGACGCAGCAGGACGCGCTGTGGCGCGACTATTTCGACAAACTGAAGGCGGCGGGCGTCGAGCGCGACGCACCGATGCAGGCGGCCTCCGCGCCGCACGGCCACTGCCACTGAAATCGACGGCGCCCGCTCGGCGCCGTCTTGCCATTTACTGAGGATCAACGCGATGAGCAAAACCCACTTCGGCTTCGAAAGCGTCGAGGAAACTGAAAAAGCGAAGAAAGTGGCGGGCGTGTTCCATTCGGTCGCGAGCAACTACGATCTGATGAACGACCTGATGTCGGCCGGCATGCACCGCGCGTGGAAGGCGTTCACGATCGCGCAGGCGAATGTTCGCCCCGGCTTCAAGGTGCTCGACATCGCGGCCGGCACGGGCGACCTGACCAAGGCGTTCGCGAAGGCGGCCGGCCCGACGGGCGAGGTCTGGCACACCGACATCAACGAATCGATGCTGCGCGTCGGTCGCGACCGCCTGCTCGACAAGGGCATCGTGACGCCGTCGCTGCTGTGCGACGCGGAGAAAACCCCGTTTCCCGACAACTACTTCGACGTGGTCACGGTTGCGTTCGGGTTGCGCAACATGACGCACAAGGACGCCGCGCTCGCCGAGATGCGCCGTGTGACGAAGCCCGGCGGCCGCGTGATGGTGCTGGAATTCTCGAAAGTCTGGGATCCGCTGAAAAAAGCGTACGACCTGTATTCTTTCAAAGTATTACCGTGGCTTGGCGACAAGTTCGCGAAAGATGCTGAAAGTTACCGGTATCTTGCTGAATCTATCCGGATGCACCCCGATCAGGACACGCTGAAGACGATGATGGAACAAGCGGGCCTCGATGCCGTCAAATATTACAATTTGTCAGGTGGCGTGGTAGCTTTACACCTAGGAACCAAGTACTAAGGGGTTCTTTCCCTACATTCGTCTTACATCCGGAGAAGCTGATGTCCGAATCGCGTTCGTTGTTCAACCGTAGCAAGCCGTCGAAGCCGTGGGCTCGACGGGTCGGCACGCTGCTGATGGTCGGCCTGCTCACGGCCGGCACGTTCGCATCGCTCGACGCCGAAGCCCGGCGCATGGGCGGCGGGCGCAGCATCGGCCGCCAGAACTCCACCGTCACGCAGCGCCAGGCCACGCCGCCCGCGCAGCAGCCGATGCAGCAGGCCGCGCCGTCGCAGGCGCAGCGCGCGAACCCGGCTGCCCCGGCGCCGGCCGCGCAGCCGAACCGCTCGCGCTGGCTCGGGCCGATCGCCGGTCTCGCGGCCGGCCTCGGCATCGCGGCGCTGCTGTCGCACTTCGGCCTCGGCGGCGCGTTCGCGAGCATGATGGCGAACGTCATCGTGATCGCGCTGCTCGCGATGGTCGGCATCTGGCTGATCCGCAAGTTCATGAACCGCCGCCGTCCGCAGGAACCGGCGTACTCGGTGGGGGGCTCGGCATCGTCGTCGGGCGGCTACTCGCAGAGCCCGTCGTTCCAGCAAGGCAGCACCGGCAGCAACCATGCCGGTAGCGGCAGCAGCTACGCGAACGAAGCGCAGGGCGTGTTCGGCGGCGGCGCATCGGCCGCCGGCGCGGCGGGCACGATGGCGGCCGCACCGCTGCAGGTGCCGGCCGGTTTCGACACCGAAGCGTTCCTGCGCAGCGCGAAGGTCTACTTCGTGCGACTGCAGGCGGCCTGGGACCAGGGCAACCTGGCCGACATCCGCGAGTTCTCGACCCCCGAAATGTTCGCCGAGATCAAGATCGACCTCGATTCGCGCGGCAGCGAGGCGAACCAGACCGATGTCGTGCAGCTCGACGCGGAACTGGTCGCGATCGAGGATCGCGGCATCGAGCAGTCGGCGAGCGTGCGCTTCCACGGGCTGATCCGCGAATCGGCGAATGCGTCGGCGGCACCGTTCGACGAGGTGTGGAACCTGTCGAAGTCGGGCAGCCAGGGCTGGCTGCTCGCGGGTATCCAGCAGATCAACACGCACTGAGCGTGGCCGGCGGCCGGCTTGCCGGCTGCCCGGGCGACGGCCGCCGCACTGCGGCCGCTTGCCGCCCGGGTGTGCGGTTGGCCGCGGTCTGCCGACGATCCGACGTTACAATAGAAACCCGCGCGGGCGCCCGGCCTGCGCGGGTTTTTTCTTTCCCAGCCCCGATGACCTTTGCCGCCAAGCCTTTTGCTGCTGCTGTCAATCACCTGCTCGCGCGCGAATCGTGGGCGCGTGACCGCTTGATCCCCTACGCGGGCAAGACCGCCCGGTTCGACGTGCCGCCCGTCACGCTCACGCTGCTCGTGCAGCCCGACGGCTACCTGTCGGCGGTGGAAGCGCACGATGCGCAACACGTCGACGTGTCGATCGCGCTCGCGGGCGATACGGTCGCCGCATTCCTGCAGGGCGGCCAGGCGGCCGTGATGAAGCACGTGAAGATCGAGGGCGACGCGGAGTTCGCGACGCAGATCGCGAAGCTGGCCGAGCATCTGCGCTGGGAACCTGAAGAAGATCTCGCGAAGCTGGTCGGCGACGCGGCGGCATACCGGATCGCGACGGTCGTGCGCGATGCCGGCGCACGTGCGCGCCGCACCGGCCGCAACGTGCTCGATTCCGTCGCCGAGTACTGGCTCGACGAGAACCCGCAAGTCGTCCGGCGCACGGTGCTCGGCGGCTTCGACGCCGAACTGGCGCGGGCGCGCGATGCGCTCGCGCGGGTCGAAAAACGGATCGAGCGACTCGAACAAAAAATCGGCGCGCGCACGGGCTCCGGCCCGCGCGGCGCGCACTGAGGGCCGCAGGGCATGCGCATTTTCCGTTTCATCAAGATTGTCTACACCGTCATCCGCTTCGGCCTCGACGAGGTGATGCTGTCCCGGATCGACGACCGCCGCGTGAGGCTGCTGCTGCGGATCACGACGATCGGCCGCCGTTATTCGTCGCCGCCTGCCGTGCGGTTGCGCCACGCGCTCGAAAGCCTCGGCCCGATCTTCGTGAAGTTCGGCCAGGTGCTGTCGACGCGCCGCGACCTGCTGTCGGTCGATTTCGCGAACGAACTCGCGAAGCTGCAGGACCAGGTGCCGCCGTTCGATTCGGCGGTCGCGATCGCGATCATCGAGAAGTCGCTCGGTGCGCCGGTCGACGAGCTGTTCGACGAGTTCGAGCGCGAGCCGATCGCGAGCGCGTCGATCGCGCAGGTGCATTTCGCGAAGCTCAAGCAGGGCCCGCACGCGGGCAAGTTCGTCGCGGTCAAGGTGCTGCGTCCGAACATGCTGCCGGTGATCGATTCCGACCTCGCGCTGATGCGCGACATCGCGACGTGGACCGAGCGGATGTGGCCCGACGGCCGGCGTCTGAAGCCGCGCGAAGTGGTCGCCGAATTCGACAAGTACCTGCACGACGAGCTCGACCTGATGCGCGAGGCCGCGAACGGCAGCCAGCTGCGCCGCAACTTCGCGGGGCTCGACCTGCTGCTCGTGCCCGAGATGTTCTGGGATTTCTCGACGTCGCAGGTGCTCGTGATGGAGCGCATGACCGGTGTGCCGATCAGTCAGGTCGAAACGCTGCGCTCGGCGGGCGTCGACATCAAGAAGCTCGCGCGCGAAGGCGTCGAGATCTTCTTCACGCAGGTGTTCCGCGATGGCTTCTTTCATGCGGACATGCACCCGGGCAATATCCAGGTGAGCCTCGACCCGAACACGTTCGGCCGCTATATCGCGCTCGATTTCGGGATCGTCGGCGCGTTGTCCGATTTCGACAAGAACTACCTCGCGCAGAACTTCCTCGCGTTCTTCAAGCGCGATTACCATCGCGTCGCGACGCTGCACCTCGAGTCGGGCTGGGTGCCGCCCGAGACGCGCGTCGAGGAACTCGAAAGCGCGATCCGCGCGGTGTGCGAGCCGTACTTCGACCGCGCGTTGAAGGACATCTCGCTCGGCCAGGTGCTGATGCGCCTGTTCTCGACGTCGCGCCGTTTCAACGTCGAGATTCAGCCGCAGCTCGTGCTGCTGCAGAAGACGATGCTGAACGTCGAGGGGCTCGGCCGTTCGCTCGACCCCGAGCTCGACCTGTGGAAGACCGCGAAGCCGTATCTCGAGCGCTGGATGACCGAGCAGATCGGCCTGCGCGGCTGGTACGAGCGCTTCAAGGTCGAGGCGCCGCAGTGGAGCAAGACGCTGCCGCAACTGCCGCGCCTGATCCATCACGCGATGGCCGCGCGCCACGATGCGCCGCGCGCGGCGAGCGAGGACCTGATGCGTCAGATCCTCGTCGAGCAGAAACGGACCAACCGGCTGATGCAGGCGCTGCTGATCTTCGGTCTTGCCGTCGGCGTCGGCGCGCTCGTCGCGCGCGTGCTGCTCGCGCTCGCGTACGGCGCGTGACCGAAAGGATTCGAGCGATGTCCGAACCGAAACAACCCTCCGCACCGGGCGCCGCCGATTTTGCGACGCGCGACCCCGGCAATGCATCGTTCTGGGACGAGCGGTTCGCACGCGGCGTGACGCCGTGGGAATTCGACGGCGTGCCGGACGGGTTCCGCGCGTTTGCGCAGCGGCGCGAGCCGTGCGCGGTGCTGATTCCCGGTTGCGGCAGTGCACAGGAGGCCGGCTGGCTCGCGCAGGCCGGCTGGCCGGTGCGAGCGATCGATTTCGCCGCGCAAGCGGTGGCGGCCGCGAAGGCACAGCTCGGCGCGCATGCGGACGTCGTGGAGCAGGCCGATTTCTTCGCGTATCGGCCGCCGTTCGATGTGCAGTGGGTGTACGAGCGCGCGTTCCTGTGCGCGTTGCCGGCGAGCCTGCGCGCCGGCTACGCAGCGCGGATGGCCGAACTGCTGCCCGCCGGCGGGCTGCTGGCCGGTTATTTCTTCGTGACGAAGAAACCGAAGGGGCCGCCGTTCGGCATCGAGCGCGCCGAACTCGATGCGCTGCTCGCGCCGCACTTCGAGCTGATCGAGGATCTGCCCGTGACCGATTCGCTGGCCGTGTTCGACGGGCACGAGCGCTGGCTCACGTGGCGCCGTCGCTGAAGCCCGCGCGTCGCAGCCGTTGCCGGAGCGCGCCGGGGTTTCGGCTATAATTCAAGGTTTTGCAAGCCGTTTCCAGTTTCCGCGGGAAAAAATACCATGCCGATCTACGCCTATCGATGCGAAGCGTGCGGTTTCGCCAAGGACGTGCTCCAGAAGATGAGCGACGCGCCGCTGTCGCAGTGCCCGGAATGCGGGAAGGATGCTTTTCGCAAGCAGGTCACCGCCGCCGGTTTCCAGTTGAAGGGTTCCGGCTGGTATGTCACCGATTTCCGCGGTGGCTCGGGCGGCACCAGCGCGCCGGCGACGGCGTCCGGCGATGCGGCTGCAGCCGCGCCGGCAGCCGACGCGCCGGCAGCAGCCGCGCCCGCTACGACGAGTTCCGAAAGTACGACGACGAGCGCCGCGCCCGCCCCGGCTGCAGCGCCCGCCGCCGGCAGTTGACAGTCGCGGCCCGGTCGGGCCGCGTCCACGCCGCGCTTCCGGCGCGGCTCATTGACGGCAGATGATGAAAAAGACGACCCTGAAATCGGTGTTTTTGACCGGCCTGCTGGTTCTCGTCCCGCTCGCGATCACGCTGTGGGTGCTCGGTCTCATCATCGGCACGATGGACCAGACGCTGCTCCTGCTGCCCGAATCGTGGCAGCCCGAGCGGATGCTCGGCTTCCACCTGCCGGGGATCGGCGCGGTGCTGACGCTCGCGTTCATCTTCGTCGTCGGGCTGGCCACGCGGAACTTCATCGGCCAGAAGCTCGTCACCTGGTGGAACGCGGTCGTGCGTCACATCCCGGTCGTCGGGCCGATCTACACGAGCGTCAAGCAGGTGTCGGACACGCTGCTGTCGAGCAGCGGCAACGCGTTCCGCAAGGCGCTCCTGATCGAATACCCGCGCCGCGGCTCGTATACGATCGCGTTTCTGACCGGTGCGCCCGGCGGCGACGTGGTCAACCATCTGACGGAAGAGTACGTGAGCGTGTACGTGCCCACGACGCCGAACCCGACGTCCGGCTTCTTCCTGATGCTGCCGAAGAGCGAAGTCATCGAACTCGACATGTCGGTCGATGCCGCGCTCAAGTACATCGTCTCGATGGGCGTCGTGGCGCCTTCGGCGCCGGCTCCGGCGCCCGCCCGCCGCCCCGTCGAGCCGCCGCTGTAAGTAAAGAATCATCGCCCGGGCCGCGCGTTGCGGCACCCGTTGATCAAACCGAACGAAAGCAAACATCATGTCGATGCGTACTGAATACTGCGGTCTCGTGACCGAACACCTGCTGGGCCAAACCGTGTCGCTGTGCGGCTGGGTGCAGCGCCGCCGCGATCACGGCGGTGTGATCTTCATCGACCTGCGCGATCGTGAAGGCCTCGTGCAGGTGGTGTGCGACCCGGACCGCGCGGACATGTTCGCGACCGCCGAAGGCGTGCGCAACGAGTTCTGCGTGCAGATCAAGGGTCTCGTGCGCAACCGTCCGGAAGGCACGGTCAACGCCGGCCTGAAGAGCGGCAAGATCGAAGTGCTGTGCCACGAGCTGATCGTGCTGAACGCGTCGGTCACGCCGCCGTTCCAGCTCGACGACGACAACCTGTCGGAAACGACGCGCCTCACGCACCGCGTGCTCGACCTGCGCCGTCCGCAGATGCAGCACAACCTGCGCCTGCGCTACCGCGTCGCGATCGAAGCGCGCAAGTACCTCGACGAGCAGGGCTTCATCGACATCGAAACGCCGATGCTGACGAAGAGCACGCCGGAAGGCGCGCGCGACTACCTCGTGCCGTCGCGCGTGAACGCCGGCCAGTTCTTCGCGCTGCCGCAGTCGCCGCAGCTGTTTAAGCAGCTGCTGATGGTCGCGAACTTCGACCGTTACTACCAGATCACCAAGTGCTTCCGCGACGAAGACCTCCGCGCCGACCGTCAGCCGGAATTCACGCAGATCGACTGCGAAACGTCGTTCCTCGGCGAGCAGGAAATCCGTGACCTGTTCGAAGACATGATCCGTCACATCTTCAAGACGACGATCGACGTCGAACTCGACGCAACGTTCCCGGTGATGCCGTACTCGGAAGCGATGGCGCGTTTCGGTTCGGACAAGCCGGACCTGCGCGTGCAGCTTGAATTCACCGAGCTGACCGACGCGATGAAGGACGTCGATTTCAAGGTGTTCAGCACGCCGGCCAACGCGAAGGACGGCCGTGTCGCGGCGCTGCGCGTGCCGAAGGGCAGCGAACTGTCGCGCGGCGACATCGACGGCTACACGGAATTCGTGCGCATCTACGGCGCGAAGGGCCTCGCATGGATCAAGGTCAACGAGAAGGCGAAGGGCCGCGACGGCCTGCAAAGCCCGATCGTCAAGAACCTGCACGACGCATCGATCGCGGCGATCCTCGAGCGCACCGGCGCTGAAGACGGCGACATCATCTTCTTCGCGGCCGACCGTGCGAAGGTCGTCAACGACAGCCTCGGCGCACTGCGCCTGAAGATCGGCCATTCGGAATTCGGCAAGGCGAACGGCCTCGTCCAGGCCGGCTGGAAGCCGCTGTGGGTCGTTGACTTCCCGATGTTCGAATACGACGACGAAGATGCACGCTACGTCGCGGCGCACCACCCGTTCACGAGCCCGAAGGACGAGCACCTCGAGTACCTCGAGACCGATCCGGGCCGCTGCCTCGCGAAGGCCTACGACATGGTGCTGAACGGCTGGGAAATCGGTGGCGGCTCGGTGCGTATCCACCGCGAGGAAGTGCAGAGCAAGGTGTTCCGCGCGCTGAAGATCGGCGCGGAAGAAGCGCAGCTGAAGTTCGGCTTCCTGCTGGACGCGCTGCAGTACGGCGCGCCGCCGCACGGCGGTATCGCATTCGGTCTCGACCGCATCGTCACGATGATGGCCGGTGCCGACTCGATCCGCGACGTGATCGCGTTCCCGAAGACGCAGCGTGCGCAGGATCTGCTCACGCAGGCGCCGAGCCCGGTCGACGAGCGTCAGCTGCGCGAACTGCACATCCGTCTGCGTCAGCCGGAACAGCCGAAGGCGTAAGCGCGTTCGCACCCGGTCGTGCGCGCGGCGACGCGCGCGCGACATCCAACGAAAAGGCGCCGTGGTGCGCCTTTTTCGTTTTTTGCGGTACAGTCGCAGCACTTGCCGCACGATCGGGCACAGGCCCGGCGCTCGGCCCTGTGCCGCATGAAACCAAGATGACGAAGCCGCCGAAAATCCCCGAATCCGTTCTCGTCGTGATCTACACG
This sequence comes from Burkholderia sp. 22313, assembly GCF_052045245.1. Lineage (NCBI taxonomy): Bacteria > Pseudomonadati > Pseudomonadota > Betaproteobacteria > Burkholderiales > Burkholderiaceae > Burkholderia > Burkholderia sp. 22313. The sequence goes on along the minus strand of NZ_JBQEON010000014.1, from coordinate 105,277 downwards.
CCCGAACTCGATGTGTTGGTGATCAAGCGTGCCGACCAGCCCGATTTCTGGCAATCGGTGACCGGCTCGAAGGACACACCCGACGAGCCGCTTGCGCTGACGGCCGCGCGCGAAGTCGCCGAGGAAACCGGCATCGCGGTCGGGTCGCGCGACGTGCCGGCCACCGCGCTGGTCGACTGGCACCACCGGATCGAATACACGATCTATCCGCAATATCTGCATCGCTATGCGCCGGGCGTCACGCGCAACGTCGAGCACTGGTTCGGCCTGTGCGTGCCGCACCGCGTCGACGTGACGCTGTCGCCGCGCGAGCATGTCGACCATGCGTGGCTGCCGTTTCGCGAAGCGGCCGCGCGATGCTTCTCGCCGTCGAACGCCGAGGCGATCCTGCAATTGCCCGCCCGCATGGCCCTCGCGCGGGCGCCGCACGGCTCGTCCGCATGAATGCGGAAACCCGCAAGCGCTTCGCGCAATTGCGGCAGATGTTCCTGCAGGAGCGCGGCTCCGCGTCGCGGCTCGCATTCACGGCCGGCAACACGGTGCGGCTGTGCGAGAGCGGCAACGAATTCTTCCACGCGCTGATCGAGCGGATCGATGCCGCGCGCGAGCAGGTCATGCTCGAAACCTACATCTTCTGCGACGACGCGGCCGGCCGGCCGGTATCGGATGCGCTGATCCGCGCGGCGCAGCGCGGTGTGCGCGTGCGGGTGATCACCGACGGCATCGGCACCGCACGCCTGCCGCTGTTCGATACCTGGACCGACGCTGGCATCGAGCACTGCATCTACAACCGCTTCCTGTTCGGCCGCTTCGGCTTCTCGCGCACGCACCGCAAGCTCGCGGTGATCGATCAGGCAGCCGCGTTCTGCGGTGGCATCAACATCGTCGACGACTACACGCAGGGCAGTGCGACGCTGCCGTTCGCGCGCTGGGATTTCGCGGTCGAGATGGCCGGGCCGGCGGTGTCCGACGTGCGCGCCGCGTTCGAGCTGCAGTGGCACCGGATCCAGTTCGGCCACAAGCCGTATGCGCAGTACGCGGCCGGGCTGCACGGCGGCGCAGCGTTCCCGGACATGTTCCGGCGCTGGATCCGCAGCCATCGGTGGGTCAAGGCCGGCGCGCTGCGAGTCGTGACCGAGCCGAGCGTCGCATTCGTCGCGCGCGACAACGTCGTGAATCGGCGTGCGATCGAGAAGGCGTATCTCGCCGCGATCGGCCAGGCGCGCCAGCGGATCCTGCTCGCGAATCCGTATTTCATGCCGGGCCGCAAGCTGCGCCGCGCGCTGACCGGCGCCGCGCGCCGCGGCGTCGACGTGCGGATCCTGATCGGCCGCAAGGAGTTCGCGGCGCTCGATACGGCCGTGCCGTTCCTGTATCACGCGCTGCTGCGCGCGGGCGTGCGCGTGGCGGAATACGACAAGACGATCCTGCACGGCAAGGTGGCCGTGATCGACGACAACTGGGCGACGGTCGGCTCGTCGAACCTGGATGCGCTGAGCCTGATGCTGAACAATGAGGCCAATGTCGTGCTGGTGCGCTACGACGCGGTGACCAACGAGCTGCGCGACGCGATCGCGGCCGCGTTCGCCGAAGGTCGCGAAATCGATGCCGCGCGGTACGCCGCACGGCCGCGAATCGAGCGTATGCTGAACTGGCTGGCATACAACACCTATCGCGTCGTGATGAAGGCGCTGACGGTCGGCGGTTACGACTGACACGGACTCAGCATCCGCTTCATGAAATCTGTCCGCACGTTCGTGCGGAAAAGCCGCTCCGGACCCGCCGGAATCGCGCAAAATAGCGGCTCGGTTAGACACCGGTTTCTAATAATTTCCTTGTTTCGCGAGCGGCCGCACTCAATAATAGTACGGCCGTTCGATTCTATTCGAACCCCCGAACGGTTACAGAAAAAGCTATGCGAAAAGGCGAACAGACGCGTGCCGCGATACTTGAAGCTGCTTTGGACCTCGCCAGCCGTGATGGGCTGGAGGGGCTGACGATCGGCCTGCTGGCCGAGCGCATGCAGATGAGCAAGAGCGGCGTGTTCGCGCACTTCGGATCGCGTGAAGACCTGCAGGTCGAGGTCGTCCGCGAGTATCACCATCGTTTCGAAAACGAGGTGTTCTTTCCGAGCCTGCGCGAGCCGCGAGGCTTGCCGCGCCTTCGGGCGATGCTGGCCCGCTGGACGGAGAAGCGCATCCAGGAGGTGACGACGGGATGCATCTACATCAGCGGGGCCGTCGAGTACGACGACCGGCCTGACAGCCCCGTGCGCGAGCAGTTGATCGCGAGCGTGACGGCCTGGCGTGCCGCGATGCTGCGTGCCATTTCGCAGGCGAAGGAAGAAGGCCATCTGCGTGCGGATACCGATCCGGACCTGATGCTCTTCGAGTTGTACAGCTTCACGCTCGGCCTGCATCACGACGCCCGCTTCCTGCATTCGCCGGATGCCGTGCGCCTCACGTGGGCCGCGCTGGAAAAGACGATCGTTTCGTATCAGAGCGAGAGCCGTTAGCGGCGCGTAACCCGCCCGCCAGGAGCTCGAGCCGTTTTGCCCACCTTTGGAGAGAGTCATGGGACAGTACGCCGCGCCGCTGCGCGACATGCAATTCGTGTTGCACGAGCTTCTGAACGTCGAAGCCGAGGTCAAGCAAATGCCGCGGCACGCGGACCTCGACGCCGACACGATCAACCAGGTCCTCGAGGAAGCGGGCAAGTTCTGCTCCGAGGTACTGTTCCCGCTGAACCAGGTCGGCGACCGCGAAGGCTGCACGTATGAAGGCGACGGCGTCGTGAAGACCCCGACCGGCTTCAAGGAAGCGTATCGGCAGTACGTCGAGGCCGGCTGGCCGGCGCTCGGCTGCGATCCCGACTACGGCGGCCAGGGCCTGCCCGCGTTCGTGAACAACGCGCTCTACGAAATGCTGAACTCGGCGAACCAGGCGTGGACGATGTATCCGGGCCTGTCGCACGGCGCGTACGAATGCCTGCACGCGCACGGCGCGCCGGAACTGCAGCAGCAATACCTGCCGAAGCTCGTGTCGGGCGAATGGACGGGCACGATGTGCCTGACCGAGCCGCACTGCGGCACCGACCTCGGCATCCTGCGCACCAAGGCCGAACCGAACGGCGACGGCTCGTACTCGATCAGCGGCACGAAGATCTTCATCTCGAGCGGCGAGCACGACATGTCGAAGAACATCATCCACCTCGTGCTCGCGCGCCTGCCGGACGCGCCGCAAGGCACGAAGGGGATCTCGCTGTTCATCGTGCCGAAGTTCATTCCGGACGCCGCGGGCGAGCCGGGCGAGCGCAACGGCATCAAGTGCGGCTCGATCGAGCACAAGATGGGCATCCACGGCAACTCGACGTGCGTGATGAACCTCGACGGCGCGAAGGGCTGGATGGTCGGCGAGCCGAACAAGGGCTTGAACGCGATGTTCGTGATGATGAACGCCGCGCGTCTGGGCGTCGGCATGCAGGGCCTGGGCCTGACGGAAGTTGCGTACCAGAACTCGCTGACGTACGCGAAGGAGCGTCTGCAGATGCGCTCGCTGACGGGCCCGAAGGCACCGGACAAGCCGGCCGATCCGATCATCGTGCACCCGGACGTGCGCCGCATGCTGCTCACGCAGAAGGCCTACGCGGAAGGCGCACGCGCGTTCACGTACTGGTCCGCGCTGCAGATCGACAAGGAGCTGTCGCACGGTGACGAAGCGGTGCGCAAGGAGGCGGCCGATCTCGTCGCGCTGCTCACGCCGATCATCAAGGCCTTCCTGACCGACAACGCGTTCGAGTGCACGAACCACGCGATGCAGATCTACGGCGGCCACGGCTTCATCTCCGAGTGGGGCATGGAGCAGTACGTGCGCGACGCGCGGATCAACATGATCTACGAAGGCACGAACTCGATCCAGTCGCTCGACCTGCTGGGCCGCAAGGTGCTCGGCGACATGGGCGCGAAGCTGAAGAAGTTCGGCAAGCTCGTCACCGAATTCGCGGAAGCGGAAGGCGTGAAGCCGGAGATGGCCGAGTTCATCAACCCGCTCGCCGATATCGGCGACAAGGTGCAGAAGCTGACGATGGAAATCGGCATGAAGGCGATGCAGAACCCGGACGAAGTCGGCGCCGCCGCCGTGCCGTACCTGCGCACCGTCGGCCACCTGGTGTTCTCGTACTTCTGGGCGCGCATGGCGCGCCTCGCGCTCGACAAGGAAGCGTCGGGCGATCCGTTCTACAAGTCGAAGCTCGCCACCGCCCGTTTCTATTTCGCGCGCCTCTTGCCCGAGACGGCCGCGACGATCCGCGCCGCGCGCGCCGGTTCGAAGACGATGATGGAAGTCGACGAATCGCTGTTCTGACGCGAGTCCGGGCGGTGCGCGCCGCGCACTGCCCGAACGCAACGGTTCCTGGTACTCACTTCGCCGTGCAGCCCACCCAACCCGCGCTGCACGACACTATCCGGAGACATCCCGTGAGCAATTTCCTGATTCGCAAGGTCGCCGTGCTGGGCGCCGGCGTGATGGGCGCGCAGATCGCCGCGCATCTCGTCAACGCGCGCGTGCCGGTGCTGCTGTTCGACCTGCCGGCCAAGGAAGGCCCGAAAAACGCGATCGCGCTGAAGGCGATCGAGAACCTGAAGAAGCTGTCGCCCGCGCCGTTCGGCGTGAAGGGCGATGCGAAATACCTCGAAGCCGCGAACTACGAAGACGACATCGCGAAGCTCGCCGAATGCGACGTCGTGATCGAAGCGATCGCCGAGCGGATGGACTGGAAGCACGACCTGTACAAGAAGGTCGCGCCGCACATCGCTTCGCACGCGATCTTCGCGACCAACACGTCCGGCCTGTCGATCACGAAGCTGTCCGAAGGTTTCTCGGACGAGCTGAAGTCGCGCTTCTGCGGCGTGCACTTCTTCAACCCGCCGCGCTACATGCACCTCGTCGAACTGATCCCGACCGCGCATACGCGTCCGGAGATCCTCGACCAGCTCGAAACCTTCCTGACGAGCATCGTCGGCAAGGGCGTCGTGCGCGCGAAGGACACGCCGAACTTCATCGCGAACCGCGTCGGCATCTTCTCGATCCTCGCCGTGATCACCGAGGCCGCGAAGTTCGGCCTGCGCTTCGACGAAGTCGATGACCTGACGGGCAGCCGTCTCGGCCGCGCGAAGTCGGCGACGTTCCGCACCGCGGACGTGGTCGGCCTCGACACGATGGCGCACGTGATCAAGACGATGCAGGACAACCTCGCCGACGATCCGTTCTTCCCGGTCTACCAGACGCCTGCCGTGCTTGCCGAACTGGTGAAGCAGGGCGCGCTCGGCCAGAAGACGGGCGGCGGTTTCTACAAGAAGGAAGGCAAGGCGATCAAGGTGCTCGACGCGAAGACGGGCACCTACGTGGATTCGGGCGCGAAGGCAGACGAAACCGTCGGCCGCATCCTGAAGCGCCCGCCGGCGGAACGCCTGAAGCTGTTGCGCGAGACGGACCATCCGCACGCGCAGTTCCTGTGGTCGATCTTCCGCGACGTGTTCCACTACATCGGCGTGCATCTCGAGTCGATCGCCGACAACGCACGCGACGTCGACCTCGCGATCCGCTGGGGCTTCGGCTGGAACGAAGGCCCGTTCGAAGGCTGGCAGGCCGCCGGCTGGAAGCAGGTCGCCGAGTGGGTGCAGGAAGACATCGCGGCCGGCAAGGCGCTCGCGGACGTGCCGCTGCCGTCGTGGGTGCTCGAAGGCGCCGTCGCGGAGAAGGGCGGCGTGCACACGGCCGAAGGCTCGTGGGCGCCGGCCGCTCAGCGCTTCGTGCCGCGTTCGGGCCTCGCGGTCTACGACAAGCAGGTATTCCGCGCGCCACTGCTCGGCGAAGCCGGTGCCGATCCTAAGACGTACGGCAAGACGCTGTTCGAAACCGACGCGGTGCGTGCGTGGGTCGACGATCGTGCGGGTGAGGACGACGTCGTGATCGTGTCGTTCAAGTCGAAGATGAACACGATCGGACCGAGCGTGATCGACGGCCTCGTGCAGGCGATCGAACTCGCGGAGAAGGACTACAAGGGCGTGGTGATCTGGCAGCCGACGTCGCTGAAGCTCGGCACGCCGGGCGGCCCGTTCTCGGCAGGCGCGAACCTCGAAGAGGCGATGCCCGCGTTCATGATGGGCGGTGCGAAGGGCATCGAGCCGTTCGTGAAGAAGTTCCAGGAAGGCATGCTGCGCGTGAAGTACGCGAACGTGCCGGTCGTGGCAGCCGTGTCGGGCATCGCGCTCGGCGGCGGGTGCGAGCTGATGCTGCACAGCGCGAAGCGCGTCGTGCACGTCGAGAGCTACATCGGTCTCGTCGAAGTGGGCGTCGGCCTCGTGCCGGCGGGCGGCGGCCTGAAGGAAGCGGCGCTGCGCGCAGCGGACGCCGCGACGGCCGCGAACGCGACCACCGACATCCTGAAGTTCGTCACGAAGTCGTTCGAGAACGCGGCGATGGCGAAAGTCTCAGCGTCCGCACACGATGCACGTGCAATGGGCTACGTGAAGCCGTCCGACACGATCGTCTTCAACGTGTTCGAACTGCTCGACACCGCGAAGAAGGAAGCGCGTGCGCTGGCTGCCACCGGTTACCGCGCACCGCTGCGTGCGAAGGACGTGCCGGTCGCAGGCCGCTCGGCGATCGCGACGATCAAGGCATCGCTCGTCAACATGCGCGATGGCCGCTTCATCAGCGACCACGACTACCTGATCGCGAGCCGCATCGCCGAAGCGGTGTGCGGCGGCGACGTCGAAGCCGGCAGCCTCGTCGACGAGCAGTGGCTGCTCGCGCTGGAGCGCCGTGCGTTCGTCGAGCTGCTCGGCACGCAAAAGACGCAGGAACGGATCATGGGCATGTTGCAGACCGGCAAGCCGGTGCGTAACTGAGCGAGCGGATAAGGCAAGGAGTCTCAAATGAGCAAACAATTGCAAGACGCATACATCGTCGCCGCCAGCCGCACGCCGATCGGCAAGGCCCCGCGCGGTGTCTTCAAGAACACGCGCCCGGACGAGCTGCTGGTCCACGCGATCAAGTCGGCGGTGGCGCAGGTGCCGGGCTTCGACACGAAGCTGATCGAGGACGCGATCATCGGCTGCGCGATTCCGGAAGCCGAGCAGGGCCTGAACGTCGCGCGGATGGGCGCGCTGCTCGCGGGCCTGCCGCAGACGGTCGGCGGCGTGACGGTCAACCGCTTCTGCGCGTCGGGCATCACGGCGCTGGCAATGGCGGCCGACCGCATCCGCGTCGGCGAATCGGACGCGATCTTCGCGGGTGGCTGCGAATCGATGAGCATGGTGCCGATGATGGGCAACAAGCCGTCGATGTCGCCGCACATCTTCGATCGCAACGAAGATTTCGGCATCGCGTACGGGATGGGCCTGACGGCCGAGCGTGTCGCCGAGCAGTGGAAGGTGAGCCGCGAAGACCAGGACGCGTTCTCGGTCGAGTCGCACCGCAAGGCACTGGCCGCGCAGCAGGCCGGCGAGTTCAACGACGAGATCGCCGCGTACACGATCACCGAGCGTTTCCCGAACCTCGCGACCGGTGAGGTCGACGTGAAGACGCGCGAGATCAAGCTCGACGAAGGTCCGCGTGCGGATACGTCGATCGAAGGCCTCGCGAAGCTGCGCACGGTGTTCGCGAACAAGGGTTCGGTCACGGCCGGCAACAGCTCGCAGACGTCGGACGGCGCGGGCGCGCTGCTCGTCGTGTCGGAGAAGGTGCTCAAGGAGTTCAACCTGACGCCGCTCGCGCGCTTCGTGAGCTTCGCGGTGCGCGGCGTGCCGCCGGAGATCATGGGCATCGGCCCGAAGGAAGCGATTCCGGCCGCGCTGAAGGCTGCCGGCCTGAAGCAGGACGATCTCGACTGGATCGAGCTGAACGAGGCATTCGCCGCGCAGTCGCTGGCGGTGATGCGCGATCTCGGCCTCGACCCGTCGAAGGTCAACCCGATGGGCGGCGCGATCGCACTCGGCCACCCGCTCGGCGCGACCGGCGCGATCCGCGCGGCGACCGTCGTGCACGGCCTGCGCCGCCGCAACCTGAAGTACGGCATGGTCACGATGTGCGTCGGCACCGGCATGGGTGCGGCGGGCATCATCGAACGCCTGTAAGCGAAGCGGGACAGTAGCGATCACGGTGCGCGAGCCACGAGCTTGCGCACCGTTTTTCATTCCGGAAGAGGAAAGTCAAAGGAGACGGTTGTGGCCGAAATTCAAGTGGAACGCGCCGACGGCGTGATGACGATCACGATCGCGCGCCCGGCGAAGAAGAACGCACTGACGGCGGCGATGTACCAGACGATGGCCGATGCACTCGCCGAGGCGCAGGAAGACAAGGCGATCCGCGCGATCCTGCTGCGCGGCGGCGATGGCAACTTCAGCGCGGGGAACGATCTCGAGGATTTCCTGAAGACGCCGCCGAAGGACGAGAACGCGTCGGTGTTCCAGTTCCTCGCGCGCATCAGCCAGGCGACCAAGCCGATCGTCGCCGCGGTGCCGGGCATCGCGGTCGGCGTCGGCGTGACGATGCTGCTGCACTGCGATCTCGTGTACGCGGCCGACACCGCGACGTTCTCGCTACCGTTCGCGCAGCTCGGGCTGTGCCCGGAAGCGGCATCGAGCGTGTTGCTGCCGCGTCTGGCCGGCCATCAGGTCGCCGCGGAAAAGCTGCTGCTCGGCGAAGCGTTCGACGCGCTGGAAGCGCACCGGATCGGGATCGTCAATCGCGTGCTGCCGGCGGCCGAGCTCGACGCATTCGCGGCGAAGCAGGCCGCGAAGCTCGCGGCGCTGCCGGCGTCGTCGCTGCGCGTGACGAAGGCATTGCTGAAGCAGACGGGCGGCGTGGCGGTTTCCGAGCGCATGGCCGAGGAAGCCGGCCACTTCTCGGCGATGCTGCGCGCGCCCGAAGCACGCGAGGCGATGACGGCGTTCTTCGAGAAGCGCAAGCCGGATTTCCGCCAGTTCGACTGACGTGACGAGCCGCGCCGGCGCGAGCGCGTTGGCGCGCCCGCCCGGCCGGCTGGCGTCAGGCCGTGCCGTATTCGACGTGGCCGGTTTCGCGGCAGAAGCTGACCAGTCGCAAGCCGGCCGCCTTCGCGATCTCGATCGCGAGCGACGACGGCGCGGAGATCGTCGCGACCATCGGGATGCCGACGCGCGCCGACTTGCGCACGAGCTCGTAGCTCGCGCGGCTCGACAGGAACACGAAGCCGTCGGTCGCGTCGGCGCGCGACAGCACGAGCGAGCCGATCAGCTTGTCCAGCGCGTTGTGGCGGCCGACATCCTCGAACGCCATCCGGATCGCGCCTGTTGCGTCGCACCACGCGGCCGCGTGCAGGCCGCCGGTGAGCCGGGTGAGTGCCTGATGGGCCGGCAGCGCGTGCGCCGCGCGCGCGAGCGCGTCGGGCGCGAGGCGCGCGAGAAAACCGGTATCGGGTACGCGTTCCGGCGCGAGGTCGAGCAGGTCGATGCTTTCGATCCCGCACACGCCGCAGCCGGTGCGGCCCGCGAGCGCGCGGCGCCGGTCCTTCAGCGCGGCGAACGCCTGCTGGACGACGTCCAGATGCACCTCGGCGTGCGGCAGCGGCGCGTCGGCATGCAGGATCACCTCGATGTCCTTGATGTCGCTGCCGCGCGCGACGATGCCTTCCGAGATCGCGAAGCCGACCGCGAACGCCTCGAGATCGCGCGGCGTGCACATCATCACGGCATGGGAGATGCCGTTGAACACCAGTGCGACCGGCCATTCCTGGCCGACGTAGTCGTGCGCGGTTTCGACGGCGCCGCCGCGCGTGCGGCGCACGGACAGCTCGATCGCGCCGCGCGGTTCGTCATGCAGCGGGTTGCGCAATGGGTCGCGCAGTTGATCGGTTTCGGTCGGATTCACGAGCACTCCCGTTGATTCGAAGCAGCCGCGGCGACGATCGTGTGCGCCGCTCGCGCGTAGAGGTTCTAAAATACCCCAGGCAGGCCGGCCGCGCCGGCATCCGCCACTCAGGTAACGACCATGGGACTCAGCGACGCTCCGCTGCTATTCGATTTCGAACACGATTCGTCGGAAAACCTCACGTACATCCCGATGATCGTGCGTTTCAATCTCGACCGTTTCGGTCTGCGGATTTCGCTCGAGCAGTGGCAGCTGCTGCCGCTCGAGGACCGCAGGCTGCTTGCGCGCTTCCCGGCCGACGACGACACCGCGATCGAGCCCAACTTCGATCACGCGCTGTTCGAGATGCTGCGCACGCATGCCGACCTCGAACCGTCGTGGTTCCAGCCGGACGACCAGCCGACCTGGCGCGCGACCGACACGGTGCCGGACGCGCTCGTGCAGCAGAGCGCGCTGGCCGGGCTGCCGGCGCCCGCGCTCGCGCAGTGGCAGCGGCTCGCGCCGTTCCAGCGCTACGTGCTGATGAAGCTGTCGCGCAAGCCGAAGCTCAATCACGACTTCCTGCCCGCGATGCGGGAGTTCGGGCTGACGGCCACGCACTGACGGGCCCCAGGGAGCGCCGCGTGCCGCGCTGCAGCACGGCGCGTGCGCGTTACAGCGACGGCAGTTGCCGCGGCTTGCGGTCCGGGCCGGTCGCGACGTAGGTGAGCGTCGCTTCGGTAACCTTGACGATTTCGCCGATCAGCCGCATGCGCTGCGCGTATACCTCGACGTCGACCGTCACCGACGTGTTGCCGGTGCGCGTGATGGTGGCGTAGAAGCTCAGCAGGTCGCCGACGAACACCGGCTGCTTGAACACGAACGAATTGACCGCGACCGTCGCGACCCGCCCGTTCGCGCGCTGGCTCGCGGGGATCGAGCCGGCGATGTCGACCTGCGACATGATCCAGCCACCGAACACGTCGCCATGGACGTTCGCGTCGTGCGGTTGCGGGACGACGCGCAAGGCGGGCTGTTTCTGCGGGAGTTCGAGGGTCGAATCGGTCATGGCGGGGGCTTTCATCCTGTAATAAATGCGCCGCCGCGCGCAGGCCGGCCGGCGAGGCCGCCGGCAGCGGCGCGTAGCGGCTTCTGCGACAATACAACGTTCGCAAATTGTACGAGAAAGCGGGCGAGCCGGCCGCCGCAGCACGCGTCCGGCAGCGCCGCCGATCCCTTCCCCCATGCGCCGATATTCCGCTTCCGGCGAGCCCGCGCCGGCTCCGACCGGGCCCCGCAACGACTGGCAGACCATCCGGTCGCTGCTGCCGTACCTCGCCACCTACAAACTGCGCGTGGCGCTCGCGCTCGGCTGCCTGATCGGCGCGAAGGTCGCCAACCTCGGCGTGCCGGTCGTGATGAAGCGCATCGTCGATCACCTGTCCGCCGTGCAGCAGCTCACCGCGCTCGGCCGCGCCGAGCAGTCGGCGGGTATCGTGCTCGCGGGCGGCGTCGGCCTGCTGGTCGTCGCGTATGCGCTGGTGCGGCTGTCGATGTCGCTGTTCACCGAACTGCGCGAGATCCTGTTCTCGAAGGTCACCGAGAGCGCGGTGCGCCAGCTTGCGCTGCAGGTGTTCCGGCATCTGCACGGGCTGTCGCTGCGCTTCCATCTCGAGCGACAGACGGGCGGCATGTCGCGCGACATCGAGCGCGGTACGCGCGGCATCCAGCAGCTGATTTCCTATTCGCTGTACAGCATCCTGCCGACGCTCGTCGAGGTCGGCCTCGTGCTCGGCTTCTTCGTGGTCAAGTACGAGGCGTACTACGCGTACGTGACGTTCGCGGCGCTCGTCACGTACATCGTGTTCACCGTGAAAGTCACCAACTGGCGCACGCACTTTCGCCGCACGATGAACGAGCTCGATTCGCGCGCGAACTCGCGGGCGATCGATTCGCTGATCAACTACGAGACGGTGAAGTACTTCGGCAACGAGGAGTGGGAGGCGCAGCGCTACGACGAGAATCTGAAGCGCTACCGCAAGGCCGCGATCCGCTCGCAGAATTCGCTGTCGGTGCTGAACTTCGGCCAGCAGGCGATCATCGGCACCGGCCTCGTGTTCATCCTGTGGCGTGCGACGCAGGGCGTGCTGGCCGGCAAGCTCACGCTCGGCGATCTCGTGCTGATCAACACGTTCATGCTGCAGCTGTACATTCCGCTGAATTTTCTCGGCGTCGTCTATCGCGAACTGAAGCAGAGCCTGACCGACATGGACCGGATGTTCGGGCTGCTGTCGTCCGCGAAGGAAGTCGCGGACGCGCCCGACGCGCGGCCGCTCGCGGTGGCCGGCGCGCAGGTGCGCTTCGAGCACGTGAATTTCTCGTACGAGGCGTCGCGGCAGATCCTGCACGACGTGACCTTCACGATCGAGGCGGGCACGACGACCGCGGTGGTCGGTCACAGCGGCTCCGGCAAGTCGACGCTGTCGCGGCTGCTGTTCCGCTTCTACGATCTCGACCGGCAGGCGGGCGGCGCGATCCGGATCGACGGCCAGGACATTCGCGACGTCACGCAGGACTCGCTGCGCGCGTCGATCGGGATCGTGCCGCAGGATACCGTGCTGTTCAACGACTCGATCTATTACAACATCGCGTACGGCCGGCCGACCGCGAGCCGCGACGAAGTGATCGCGGCCGCGCGCGCGGCGCATATCCACGACTTCATCGAGAGCTTGCCGAAGGGTTATGACACGCCGGTCGGCGAGCGCGGGCTGAAGCTGTCGGGCGGCGAGAAGCAGCGCGTCGCGATCGCGCGCACGCTGCTGAAGGATCCGCCGGTGCTGCTGTTCGACGAGGCGACGTCGGCGCTCGATTCGCGCTCGGAGCGCGCGATCCAGCACGAGCTCGACCAGATCGCGCGGCACCGCACGACGCTCGTGATCGCGCACCGGCTGTCGACGGTCGTGCATGCGCAGCAGATTCTGGTGATGGACCACGGGCGCATCGTCGAGCGCGGCACGCACGACGAGCTGGTGCGCGCGGACGGGCTGTATGCGCAGATGTGGGCGCTGCAGCAGCAGCGCGCGGCGGCGGGCGGGGAAGCGGCCGAGGCCGCGTGAGCGAGGATGCCGCGCCGGGTGGCGCGGCGCTCGGCGGGGAAACGATCAGCCCGCGGCGGCGCGCAGCCGCGCGTCGAGCTCGCCGAGTTGCGCGGGCGTGCCGACGTTCTCCCAGATACCTTCATACAATTCGCCGCTCGCGCGGCCGGCTTCGATGGTTGCCTTGAAGTACGGCGACAGCGCGCGGTGCGTGCCGGGCACGATGTCGCGGAACATCCGCGTGTCGTACACGCCGATGCTGCCGAACGTGACGCGCGGCGTGCCGGCGAGTGCCAGCCGGCCGTCGTCGCGCAGCACGAAATCGCCGGCCGGATGGAACGGCGGGTTCGGCACCATCACGAGATGCATCGCGGGCGCGTCGAGCGGGGCCATCTGCGCGGCGCGGGCGGCAAGGCTGCGGTAGTCGAATGCGCAGTACACGTCGCCCGCGACCGCGACGAACACCGTCGGCCGGCCGTCGCGCTCGAGCAGCGGCAGCGCTTGCGCGATGCCGCCGGCGGTTTCCAGCGCGTCGCCTTCGGCCGAATACGCGAGCCGCACGTCCCAGCGGGAACCGTCGCCGAGCGTCGCCTCGAGCTGCTCGCCGAGCCACGCATGGTTGATCACGATCGTCTCGACGCCCGCGCGGGCGAGCGCCTCGATCTGCCAGACGATCAGCGGCTTGCCGCCGGCTTCGAGCAGCGGTTTCGGGCGGGTGTCGGTCAGCGGGCGCATCCGTTCGCCGCGGCCGGCGGCGAAGATCATCGCCGTGGTCAGGGGAGTGCTCATGTTCGGCTGAAGGTGAGGGCGGTGAAGGCGGTCAGAACGTATAGCCGACGTCGGCCGCGCCCTTGCCCTCGAGCTCGTCGAGCAGCTTCGCGAACGGCACGAGCGGGCGGTAGCGCAGCGCGACCTTGCGCGCGTAGGTCAGGAAGCGCGGCAGGTCGTTCAGGTAGTGCGGCTTGCCATCGCGGTAGTTGATCCGCGCGAACAGGCCGAGGATCTTGATGTGGCGCTGCAGCCCCATCCATTCGAGCTGGCGGTAGAACTCGCCGAAATCCGGGTCGACCGGCAGGCCGGCCTTCTTCGCCTTTTCCCAGTAGTATGCGAAGCAGTCGAGTTCGAACGCCTCGTCCCAGCTGATGAACGCGTCGCGCAACAGCGACACGACGTCGTACGTCAGCGGCCCGTACACGGCGTCCTGGAAGTCGAGCACGCCGGGGTTCGGCTCGCAGACCATCAGGTTGCGCGGCATGAAATCGCGCAGCATGAAGCCCTGCGGCTGCGCGTGGGCGCTCGCGACCAGCAGCGCGAAGGTGCGGTCGAGCGTGCCGCGCATCGCATCGGTGACGGGCTTGCCGAGGTGCCGGCCGACATACCATTCGGGCAGCAGCTCCATCTCGCGGCGCAGGAACGCCTCGTCGAACGGCGGCAGCACGTCCGGCTTCGAGCTCAGCTGGAAGCGGATCAGCGCGTCGAGCGCGTCGCGCATCAGCGGCTTTGCGGCGACCGGGTCGGCCGGATCGAGCACCGAGATGTACGGCGTGCGGCCGAGGTCCGTCACGAGCATGAAGCCCGCGTCGAAATCGTGGGCCAGTACGTCCGGCACGTGGTCACCGGCCGCGGCGAGCAACGCCGCGACCTGGACGAATTCGCGGCACTTCTCGGGCGGCGGCGCGTCGACCGCGACCAGCGAGCCGCCGGGGCTCGTGGCCGACGCGACACGGAAATAGCGGCGGAAACTGGCGTCCGACGACGCGGGCGCGAGGGTCGACAGGTCGAGGGCGTAGCGCTCGGCGAGCGGGTGCAGCCACGCGGCGAGTGCTTCGAGGCGGGCGTCGGGCTGGGATGCGGCGGATGGGGGCGTCATGAAACTCGGGGGAGGGGGGAACGTCTTGCCATATAATACCCCACGACTTTTTTGACGCGCCCCGCGTCAGCTTCCGCCGTGCAGGCCCGCCGCCTGTCGCGCCGCCCGCCCGATCGCCTCCCCGGTTTGCGCTCAGCCGCAGTCGCGGTGCGACGGCGCGGCCCGCCGCGCGCGAATGTGCCATGCCGGTGCGGTTGACAAGGGGCGATTCGCCAAACGATAGATGCCGCCCAAACCGCTATTCCCGAATGTCTTCCCCGGTGACGGGGCGCCGCGCAAACGGCGGCTCGCGCTCGCGCTCCTGGCCGTGCCCGGCCTCGTGCCGGCCGTGTCGTACGCGCAGCTGTCGGGCGCGGCCGCGCAGCCGCAGCCGCTCGACTCGCCGTGGGACCTGCGGCTCGCACCGCAGCTCGAGGATCATCCGCTGAAGGACGGCGCGAAGCCGGCCGCCTTCGTGATTGCCGACCACACGAGCGGCACCGCCGAGCAGGACCTGGCCGCGAAAGGCTCGGCCGAGCTGCGTCGCGGCGATGCGGTCGTGAAGGCCGACGCGATCCACTACGATCAGGATACCGACATGGCCGATGCGTACGGCCAGGTCAGGGTGATCAACAACGGTACGTCGTTCGCGGGCCCCGAGGCGCATCTGAAGATCGAGGCGAACCAGGGCTTCATGACGGCGCCGAAGTACCACTTCAACGTGACGGGCGGGTCCGGCAGCGCGGAGCGCGTCGACCTGCTCGACAGCGAGCGCTCGGTGTTCGTCAACGGCACCTACACCGCGTGCCAGTGCTCGACGAACCCCGCGTGGTACATCAAGGGCAGCCGCTTCGACTTCGATACGGGCGCCGACGAAGGCACCGCGCGCAACGGCGTGCTGTTCTTCCAGGGCGTGCCGATCTTCGCGAGCCCGTGGATGACGTTCCCGCTGTCGGGCGAGCGGCGCAGCGGCCTGCTGCCGCCGACGTTCTCGATGAGCTCGAACAACGGGTTCGAGCTGTCGCTGCCGTACTACTTCAACATCGCGCCGAACCGCGACCTGACGATCACGCCGCGTATCCTCGCGCGGCGCGGCGTGCAGACGGAAGCGTCGTTCCGCTACCTGTCGCCGTCGTATTCGGGCACGTTTACGGCCAATTACCTGCCGGACGACCGGCTCGCGCACCGCGACCGCTACGCGATCTACTGGCAGCACCAGCAGAACTTCGGCGGCGGTTTCGGCGGCTACGTCTACTTCAACAAGGTCTCGGACAACACGTATCCCGAAGACCTTGGGTCGATGAACGAGTTCATCAACGGGACGCAGACGCTGTACCAGCAGGAAGCCGGCCTCACGTACAACAACGGCCCGTGGTCGGTGCTCGCGCGCTACCAGCACTGGCAGACGCTGCCGCCGTCGATCGCGCCGTACAGCCGCGAGCCGCAGTTGAACGTGAAGTACACGAAGTACAACGTCGGCGGTTTCGACTTCGGCGCGGAAGCCGATTATTCGCGGTTCCGCATCACGACCGGCGATGCGACCGAAGGCGACCGGATCGTCTTCAACCCGTACATCGCGTACGGCGTGTATGGCCCCGGCTACTTCGCGGTGCCGAAAGTCCAGTACCACTTCGCGTCGTACGACCTGAACTACCTGTCGTCGAGCACGCCGAACAGCCCGAAGCGCTTCACCGAGTCGATTCCGACCGTGAGCTTCGACTCCGGCCTGATCTTCGACCGCTCGGTGCACCTGTTCGGCCAGGACTTCATCCAGACCCTCGAGCCGCGCCTGTACTACGTGTACACGCCGTATCGCGACCAGTCGAACGCGCCGCTGTTCGACACCGCGGAATCGGACTTCGGCCTCGCGGAGATCTACCAGCCGAACACGTTCGTCGGCAACGACCGGATCGCGGACGCAAACCGGATCACGGCCGGCCTGACGTCGCGCTTCATCGATCCGCGCACCGGCGACGAACGCGCGCGCTTCGTGATCGCGCAGCAGTACTACTTCGCCGACCAGCGCGTCACGCTGAACGCGGGCCAGAGCGCGGTGCTGGCGCGCCATTCCGACCTGATCGCCGGCGCCGCGCTGAAGCTCGGCTCCGGTTTCATGTCGGAGACGGCGTTCCAGTACAACCAGAACAACAACCAGCTCGTGAAGTCGAGCATCGGTTTCGGTTTCAGCCCGGGCGAGCGCCGCGTGATCAACGTCGGCTATCGCTATACGCGCTCGAACACGACGCTCGACAACCAGCCGATCAACCAGTTCCTGGTGTCCGCGCAGTGGCCGCTCACGCGCCGCTTGTACGCGGTCGGCCGCTTCAACTACGACCTGGCCGCCGACCGGATCGTCGACGGTCTGCTCGGCTTACAATACGACGCGGATTGCTGGGCGCTGGGAGTCGGGGTCCAGCGGTTCGCGAACGGCGTGAATTCGTCGGGACAGCAGAACTCGTCGACGCGATTCATGATGCAGCTGACGCTCAAGGGCTTGTCGAGCGTCGACAACGGCCTCGTGGCCGCGTTCCGCGCCGGGGTGCCGGGCTACACGGCGCTGCCGTCCGCGCCGCCGCCGATGTCCCGCTTCAGCAACTACGAATAACGCCGGCTCGTCCGCACCGGTCAGCACGATTTCAATGGAGTATCAGTGGCAATGAAGAAAACCCTTCGTTTCGCGGCAGTCGTGTCCAGCCTCGCCGCGTCCGCCGCGCTGCTCGCCGCTGCGCCGGCCGCGGCGCAGGCGCTCGGTTCGCAAGGCGCGCAGCTCGCCGACGAAGTCGTCGCGGTCGTCAACAACGACGTGATCACCGGCCGCGAACTCGACCAGCGCGTCGGCCTGATCTCGCGCCGGCTGCAGCAGCAGAACGCACCCGTACCGCCGGTC
Source organism: Burkholderia sp. 22313 (assembly GCF_052045245.1). NCBI lineage: Bacteria > Pseudomonadati > Pseudomonadota > Betaproteobacteria > Burkholderiales > Burkholderiaceae > Burkholderia > Burkholderia sp. 22313. The sequence goes on along the minus strand of NZ_JBQEON010000014.1, from coordinate 87,556 downwards.
GACCAGCTCCGCGCGCAAGTGCTGAACCAGATGGTGCTCGAACGCATCCAGGTGCAGAAGGCGAAGGACGACGGGATCCGCGTCGACGACGCGACCGTGCAGTCCACGCTGCAGCGCCTCGCGCAGGCGAACGGGATGACGCTCGACCAGTATCGCGCGCGGATCGTCGCGCAGGGCGTGCCCTGGAGCGTGTTCACGAGCGACGCCCGTACCGAGCTGATGCTGTCGAAGCTGCGCGAGCGCGAGGTCGACGGCAAGATCACCGTGTCGGACGCCGAGGTCGCGAACTACATCGCGAGCCAGCGCGGCCCGAACGCGTCGCAGCAGCAGGACCTGCGCTTCCAGCACATCTTCATCAAGGCACCGACCAATGCGCCGCAGGCCGAGATCGAAGCCGCGCAGAAGAAGGCCGACGCACTGCTGCAGCAGGCCACGTCGGGCGCCGATTTCGAGAAGCTCACGAAGAACAATTCGGAAGCGAACGACGCGAAGAAGGGCGGCGACCTCGGCTTCAAGGCACCGGGCGCGCTGCCGGCCGACGTCGTCGACGCCGCATCGAAGCTGCGCCCGGGCCAGGTCAATCCGACGCTGATCCGCGTGCCGGACGGCTTCGAGATCGTGCGTCTCGTCGACCGCCGCCAGAGCCAGGGCACGAGCGCCGCGGCACCGAAGATCGTCCAGACGCACGTGCGCCACATCCTGTTGCGCGTGGGCGAAGGCAAGTCGGAAGGCCAGGCGCGCCAGCAGCTGCTGGACATCCGCAAGCAGGTCGAGGCCGGCGGCGATTTCGAGAAGTTCGCGCGTACCTACTCGCAGGACGGCTCGGCGTCGCAGGGCGGCGATCTCGGCTGGATCAGCCCGGGTGAGACCGTGCCGGAATTCGAGCGCGCGATGAACAACCTGCAGGCCGGCCAGATCAGCCAGCCGATTCGTACCGAGTACGGCTATCACCTGATCCAGGTGGTCGAGCGCCGCGAGGCGGAAGGCTCGGTGCAGCAGCAGATGGATATCGCGCGCCAGGCGATCGGCCAGCGCAAGGCCGAGCAGGCATATGCCGACTGGCTGCGCGAACTGCGCGATTCGTCGTACGTGCAGTACAAGATCGGCGGCGCCGGCCCGGCGGACTGAGCGAGCTTCACATGACGGCATCCGCGCTGCAGATCGCGATCACGACGGGCGAACCCGCGGGGGTTGGCCCGGAGCTGACCGTGCAGGCATTGCAGGATGCCGCGCGGCGCTGGCCCGGCGCGCACTTCACCGTGCTCGGCGACGCCGCGCTGCTCGACGCACGCGCGGCGGCCGTCGGTGCCGGCCGTGCGGTGCTCGCCGGCGGCGGGCCGGTGTCGGTCGAGCATCATCCGCTCGCCGTGCCCACGCAGGCGGGCCGGCTCGACGCGGCCAACGGCCGCTACGTGCTCGGGCTGCTCGATGCCGCGATCGATGGCGCGGTGGCGGGCCGCTATGACGCGATCGTCACCGCACCGCTGCAGAAGAGCACGATCAACGATGCCGGCGTGCCGTTCACCGGCCATACCGAATACCTCGCGGAACGCACGCACACGCCGCGCGTCGTGATGATGCTGGCCGGCACGGGCGAACGGCCGCTGCGCGTCGCGCTCGCGACCACGCACCTGCCGCTGAAGGACGTGTCGGCCGCACTGACGATCGACGGGCTCGTCGAGACGCTCGCGATCATCGATCGCGACCTGCGGCGCGACTTCGGTCTCGCGGTGCCCCGCATCCTCGTGACGGGACTGAACCCGCACGCGGGCGAGAACGGCTATCTCGGGCGCGAGGAGATCGACGTGATCTCGCCGGCGCTCGCGCGAGCACAAGCGCAGGGCATCGACGCGCGCGGCCCGTACCCGGCCGACACGCTGTTCCAGCCGCGCCATCTCGAAGGCGCCGATTGCGTGCTCGCGATGTTCCACGATCAGGGCTTGCCCGTGCTGAAGTATGCGACCTTCGGCGAGGGCATCAACGTCACGCTCGGGCTGCCGATCATCCGCACGTCGGTCGATCACGGCACCGCGCTGGATCTGGCCGGCACGGGCCGCGCGGATCCGGGCAGCATGGCCGCCGCGCTCGACACGGCCGTCACGATGGCGCGCCATCGCCGCGCGTCCTGACGCACACAGGCCCAGGCCTGACCTTATTCGTCGTATTTTTCGTTTTTCTCACTCGATGTCGAACAGCAGACAGCATCAAGGCCACTTCGCGCGCAAGCGCTTCGGGCAGAACTTCCTCGTCGATCACGGCGTGATCGACTCGATCGTCGCGACGATCGGTCCCGCGCGCGGCCAGCGGATGGTCGAGATCGGCCCCGGTCTCGGTGCGCTGACCGAGCCGCTGATCGCGCGCGTCGCGACGCCCGAGTCGCCGCTGCACGCGGTCGAGCTCGACCGCGACCTGATCGGGCGGCTGCAGCAGCGCTTCGGCGCGCTGCTCGAGCTGCACGCGGGCGATGCGCTCGCGTTCGACTTCCGCTCGCTCGCGGCACCGGGCGACAAGCCGTCGCTGCGGATCGTCGGCAACCTGCCGTACAACATTTCCAGTCCGCTGCTGTTCCACCTGATGACGGTCGCCGACGCGGTCATTGACCAGCATTTCATGTTGCAGAACGAGGTCGTCGAACGGATGGTCGCGGAGCCGGGCACGAAGGCGTTCTCGCGGCTGTCGGTGATGCTGCAGTACCGCTACGTGATGGAAAAGATGCTCGACGTGCCGCCGGAATCGTTCCAGCCGCCGCCGAAGGTCGATTCGGCGATCGTCCGGATGATTCCGTACGAGCCGCACGAACTGCCGGACGTCGATCCCGTGCTGCTCGGCGAAGTGGTCACGGCCGCGTTCTCGCAGCGCCGCAAGATGCTGCGCAATACGCTCGGCGACTATCGCGAGACGATCGATTTCGACGGGCTCGGCTTCGATCTCGCGCGGCGCGCGGAGGATGTGGGCGTGGCCGAATACGTCGGCGTCGCGCAGGCGTTGGCGAAGGTGCGCAACGCCGCGGAGTAGCGGCACGCAATGGCGCGGCGCGCCCGGCGCGCGCCGGCGCGAGATTCACGAGGCTGCCCCTGAGCGGGCAGCTTTTTTATTGCGCGCCCGGCTTCGGGAAAGCGCGCGGCCGGGCAGCGTTACGCGCGCCGGCGCGGCGGTGCGTTGACGAGCGCGATGCCGGTCAGCACCAGCGCCGCTGCCGACATGAAGCGCCAGCCGACCGATTCGCCGAGCAACAGCACGCCGAACGCGACGCCGAACAGCGGCGACAGGAACGTGAACACGGACAGCCGCGACGCGCTGTAGCGCGTCAGCAGCCAGAACCACGACAGATAGCTGACGAACGCGACGATCACCGACTGGTAGGCGAGGCTCGCGAGCGCGATCGGCGTGACCCGTGCGAACGACATCTGGCCGAGCAGTGCCGCGAGCGCGACCAGCACGACCGCCGACACCGCGAGCTGGTAGAACAGCGTCTTGCTTGCGCTGGCCCGCGCGAGCGACGTCGAGCGCACGACGACCGTCGTCGCGGCCCACATCGCCCCGCCGAGGATCCCGAGCGCGTCGCCGGCGAGCCCCGCGAGCGCCGACGCGCCGGGTGCACGCGGCTTCAGGAAGCCGTCCGCGAACGCGAGCGCGATGCCGGCGAACGCGAGGCCGACACCGGTCCACTGAGCGCGCTGCAGCCGCTCGCCGGGGGCGAACAGGTGCAGGCCGAGCGCGGTGAAGCACGGTGCCGTGTACAGGAAGATCGCCATGTGCGATGCGCTCGTCAGCGTCAGCCCGAAGAACACGCAGATGAACTCGCCGGCGAACAGCGCGCCGGCCGCGATGCCGGCGCCGAGCGTGCCGTCCGCGCGGAACAGCGGCGTGCCGCGCGAGCGGGCCCAGCCCCACAGCAGGAGCGCGGCGATCACCGAGCGCAGTCCGGCCTGGAACATCGGCGGGATCGCCGCGTTGGTGCTCTTGATCGCGACCTGCTGGAAGCCCCAGATCGCGCATAGCAGGAGCATCACGCCGATGGCGCGGGTGTCGAGCGCACGGCGCACGGGCGACCCGGCGAGCGTGGTCATCGGCGGACCTCGCCGACGTGGTGGGAGGCGGGCAGGAACAGGGACGGCAGCGGGCGGACGGCACGCTCGAATCGGCGGTTTCGCACGGCAGGCGGTGTGGTTGAGTGACGGTGGTGGTCGCGTTCCGGCGGCGGGCGGATGCCCGCTTTTGGTGCGAAATGGGAGGATGTTACCCGATCGGCAGACTCGCCGGGGCGGTCGGGCGTGGCGGCGGCCACTGGCGCAGGGCGCCGGCCCGGTCGCGCAGCGGCTTGCTGTCGGCCGCCGGCGAACCGGGCGCCGACGGCGAGATTCACCCGACTCCGGTAGAATTTCCGGTTCTGGAAAGTCCCCACAGGAGTACCACCATGCGTTTGCTGCATACAATGCTGCGAGTCGGCGATCTCGACCGCTCGATCAAGTTCTACACCGAATTGCTCGGCATGAAGCTGCTGCGTCGCGAGGATTATCCGGAAGGCAAGTTCACGCTCGCGTTCGTCGGCTATGAAGCGGAAAGCACCGGCACCGTGATCGAGCTGACCCATAACTGGGATACACCGTCCTACGATCTCGGCAACGGCTTCGGCCATCTGGCGGTGGCGGTCGAGGATGCCTACGCGGCCTGCGAGAAGATCAAGGCGCAAGGCGGCAAGGTGACCCGCGAAGCGGGCCCGATGAAGCACGGCACGACCGTGATCGCGTTCGTCGAGGATCCGGACGGCTACAAGATCGAGTTCATTCAGAAGGCGGCGCACTGAGCGCGGGCTGAACGCATCGCGGCGCACGCCGTGCGTCGCGGGCAAGCAAAACGGGCGATGCGGAGTGATCCGCATCGCCCGTTTGCATGGTCGGCACGACTGATCGCGTCAAAGCGACGGCAGCAGCTCGGGCGGGTGGTGCTTGAGCGTGTGCCGCGCTTCGCGGAATTCCGGGAAGATCGATTCGACGGTCTGCCAGAACGCCGGGCTATGGTTCATTTCGCGCAGGTGCGACAGCTCGTGCGCGACGACGTAGTCGATGATGGACATCGGGAAATGGATCAGCCGCCAGTTCAGCCGGATCTTGCCGTCGCTCGAGCAACTGCCCCAGCGCGTCGCCGCCGACGACAGCGCAACCATCGAATACGTGACGCCGAGCCGTTCCGCGTAGACCGCGAGGCGTTCGCCGAAGATCCGCTTCGCTTCGCCCTGCAACCAGCCCTGCACGCGATCCTTGATCTGCTGCATGTCCGCCTGCGCGGGCAGCGGCAGCGACAGCCGCAGCGCATCGGCGTCGAACGCGACGGCGCCCGCGCCGAGCGCGATCGTGATCGTCTTGCCGAGATAGGGGAGTTGCGCGCCGTCGCGCCAGTCGATCTGCGGTAGCGCACGCTGCTCGGTGCGGGTCTTCCACTCCGTGAGCTTCGCGAAGATCCAGCGCTGCTTTTCGGCGATCGCCGCTTCGATGTCGGCGAGCGTGACCCAGCGCGGCGCGGTGATCGACAGCCCGCTGCCGTCGATCGTGAAGCCGATCGTGCGGCGTGCCGAGCGTTTCAGCCGATACTCGAGCACGCGGCTGTCGAGGGCGAACGTGCGCACGCGCGAGCGATCGGGCGCGCGGCCCGGGTCGAGCGGTGTCGTGGGTGCTGCGGGAGCCGCGGCGGCTTCAGGCGGCGCCGGCGGCGCGGCGGGGGCCGCCGGTGCGGGCGAGGCCGCGGCCGGCCCGTCGAAGAGCGGCAGATCCATCTGGCGATGATCGAGGGCCACGACGGCAGGCCGTGGCCGCGGACGCTTTTTCATCAGTTCGCTTCGTTTCGTCGTACGCAACGGCTGCAATCCGGGTGCTTCAGACGCGCGCGGCATCGCGCGTGCCGGCATTGCCCGGCTGGCGATATGCATCGGGATCGATGCGGCGCATTTCCGCTTCGATCCATGCCTCGACTTGCGAGTTCAATACGTCGGGCGTCTTGCCTTCGACCGGAATCGGCTTGCCGATCGACACGGTGACGACACCCGGGAATTTCGTGAACGAATTGCGCGGCCACACATGACCTGCATTGTGCGCGATCGGCACGACCGGCGCACCGGATTCGATCGCGAAGCGCGCGCCGCCCGTCTTGTACTTGCCCTGCTTGCCGACCGGCGTGCGCGTGCCTTCCGGGAACATGATCATCCACGCGCCTTCCGACAGGCGCTTCTTGCCCTGGCGGATCACCGACACGAAGGCATTCTTGCCTTCCTTGCGGTTGATGTTGACCATGTGCAGCATGCCGAGCGCCCAGCCGAAGAACGGCACGTACAGCAGCTCGCGCTTGAATACGTAGCAAAGCGGCTTCGGCATCAGCGCCGGAAACGCGAGCGTCTCCCAGGCGGACTGGTGCTTCGACAGCAGCACGGCCGGGCCGTCGGGCAGGTTTTCCATCCCTTCGATCCGGTAGCGGATGCCGTTCAGCCAGCGCACGACCCACAGCGTCGACTTGCACCAGCCGGCCGCCATCCAGTAGCGCGCGTCGGGACGCATGAACGGAAACGCGATGAAGCACGCGGTGGCGTACGGCACCGTGTAGACGATGAAGTAAATCAGCAGCAGCAGGGAGCGGACGAAGCGCATCGGCGTGGGTCTGACAGTAGGGAGGATGCGCGCGGCGGCCGCATCACTCGTGTTCGTGTGAAAGGAAGTCGAGCGCGAACGCGCGCAGGTCGTCGTGGACCTTCGTGCCGTCCGGCAGGTTGCCGGCCGCGAGCGCCTTCTTGCCCTTGCCGGTCAGCACCAGATGCGGCTGAAAGCCGACCGCGACGCCGGCCTGCAGGTCGCGCAGCGCGTCGCCGACGACCGGCGTGTGATCGGGATCGATCTCGAAGCGCTCGGCGATCATCTGCATCATGCCGGGCTTCGGCTTGCGGCAGTCGCAGTGATCTTCCGCCGTATGCGGGCAGAAGAACACCGCGTCGATGCGCGCGCCGACCGCGGCCGCCGCGCGATGCATCTTCAGATGCATCGCATTGAGCGCGGCCATGTCGAACAGCCCGCGGCCGATGCCGGACTGGTTGGTCGCGACGACCACGCGATAGCCCGCGTGATTGAGCCGGGCGATCGCCTCGAGGCTGCCGGGCAGCGCGATCCACTCGTCAGGCGTCTTGATGAACGCGTCCGAATCGACGTTGATCACGCCGTCCCGGTCGAGGACGACGAGCTTGCGGTTGGGGCTGATCGGCATCGTGCGGCCTTTATGCGGCGAGCTTCGAGATGTCGGCGACGCAATTCATCTGCTGATGCAGCGCGGCCAGCAGCGCGAGACGGTTCGCACGCAGCGCGGGATCCTCGGCGTTGACCATCACGTCGTTGAAGAACGTGTCGACCGGTGCGCGCAGCGCGGCGAGCGCCGACAGCGCGCCCGTGTACGCACGCGCCTCGAGCTGCGACTGCACGTGCGGCGTCACGGCCGCGAGCTGTTCGTGCAGCGCCTTTTCGGCGGCTTCGACGAGCAGCGTCGGCTGCACCGCGCCGTTCGTGCCACCTTCCGACTTCTTCAGGATGTTCGAGATCCGCTTGTTCGCGGCCGCGAGCGCTTCGGCTTCCGCGAGGCGCGTGAATTCGCGCACCGCGTCGAGGCGCGCGACGAGATCGTCGACGCGCGTCGGGTTCAGGCTCAGCACCGCGTCGACTTCGCCGGCCGTATAGCCGCGTTCGCGCAGCAGGCCGCGCAGGCGATCCATGAAGAACGCGAAGATCGCATCGGTCGATTCGGCGACAGCCGGCACGCCTTCGAAGCGTGCATGGGCCGTGCGCAGCAGCGACACGAGATCGAGCGGCAGCTGCTTCTCGAGCAAGAGGCGCAGCACGCCGAGCGCGTGGCGGCGCAGCGCGAACGGATCCTTCTCGCCGGTCGGCGCGAGGCCGATGCCCCAGATGCCGACGATCGTCTCGAGCTTGTCGGCCAGCGCGACGGCGGTGGAGACGGGCGTGGTCGGCAGCGCGTCGCCGGAGAAGCGCGGCTGGTAGTGCTCCGCGCACGCGAGCGCGACGTCGTCGGGTTCGCCGTCGTGGCGCGCGTAGTACGTGCCCATCGTGCCCTGCAGCTCCGGGAACTCGCCGACCATGTCGGTCAGCAGGTCGGCCTTCGCGAGGCGCGCGGCGCGCTTCGCGTGCGCGGCGTCGGCGCCGATCGCGGGCGCGATCTCGCCGGCCAGCGCTTCGAGCCGCTCGACGCGTGCGAGCGCCGAACCGAGCTTGTTGTGATAGACGACGTTCGCGAGCAGCGGCACGCGGTCGGCGAGCGGCTTCTTCTTGTCCTGCTCGAAGAAGAATTTCGCGTCGGCGAGGCGCGGGCGCACGACGCGCTCGTTGCCTTCGATGATCTCGCCGGGCGTCTTCGTCTCGATGTTCGACACGATCAGGAAGCGCGAGCGCAGCTTGCCGCCGACGTCGGTCAGCGCGAAGTACTTCTGGTTCGTCTGCATCGTGAGGATCAGGCATTCCTGCGGAACCTGCAGGAATTCGTCCTCGAAGCGGCACGGATAGACGACCGGCCATTCGACCAGCGACGTCACTTCGTCGAGCAGCGCGTCGGGCATCACGACCGTGTCGCCGTTCGCGAGTTCGTTCAGTTGCGTGCGAATCGTTTCGCGGCGATCGGCGAAATGCGCGATCACACGGCCCTTGTCGCGCAGCGTGTCGGCATACGCGCGCGCATGCTGGATCGCGACGAGGCCGTCGGAGAGGAAGCGATGGCCGAGCGTGGTGTCGCCTGCATCGATACCGAACGCGGTGACGGGCACGATGCGATCGTCGTGCAGCACGGTCAGGCGGTGTACCGGACGCACGAACTTCACGTCGGAGCCGTCCGGGCGCTGGTAGGTCATGAACTTCGGGATCGGCAGCTTCGCGAGCGCTTCGTCGAGCGCGGCCTGCAGCCCGTCGGCGAGCGTGGCGCCGGCCGCCGAGTAGTTGACGAAGAACGCTTCGGCCTTGCCGTCCTGCGCGCGCTCGAGATCGGCGATCGTCAGGTTCGGGTGGCCGAGCGCCGCGAGCTTCTTCGCGAGCGGGGCGGTCGGGTTGCCTTCGGCGTCGAGCGCGACCGATACGGGCAGGACCTTTTCGCGGACCTGCTTTTCCGGTGCGACGGCGCGCACGTTCTGCACGACGACCGCGAGGCGGCGCGGCGTCGCGTAGCGTTCGAATACGAGTTCGCCTTCGACGAGGTCGCGCGCCGCGAGGCGTTGCGCGAGACCTTCGGCGAATGCGTCGCCGAGGCGCGCGAGGGCCTTCGGCGGCAGCTCTTCGGTCAGCAGTTCGACGAGCAGGGGGGCGGGATGATTGTGCGTCATGTCTGGAATAAATCTCGTCTCGTCAGTCCTGATCGATCTTGCGTTCGACCTTGAGCGGCGGCGCCCATGCCGGCTGCGCGGCGTCCTGGGCGTCGGTGGTGAGGCCCGGCACGCCCGGCGGGTTGCCGAGCATCGGGAAGCCGAGCTTCTCGCGCGAGTCGTAGTAAGCCTGCGCAACGAGACGCGACAGCGCACGGATGCGGCCGATGTACGCCGCACGTTCCGTCACCGAGATCGCGCCGCGCGCGTCGAGCAGGTTGAACGTGTGGCCGGCTTTCAGCACGAGCTCGTACGCGGGCAGCGCGAGCTGCGCGTCGATCATCTTCTTCGCTTCCGCTTCGTAGCTGTTGAAGAACGTGAACAGCAGGTCGACGTTCGCGTGCTCGAAGTTGTAGGTCGACTGCTCGACCTCGTTCTGGTGGTAGACGTCGCCGTACGACAGGCGGCGCAGCTCGGGGCCGTTCGGGCCTTGCTCCTCCCACTCGGTCCACACCAGGTCGTACACGTTCTCGACCTTCTGCAGGTACATCGCGAGGCGCTCGAGGCCGTACGTGATCTCGCCGAGCACCGGCTTGCATTCGAGGCCGCCGACTTCCTGGAAATACGTGAACTGCGTGACTTCCATCCCGTTCAGCCACACTTCCCAGCCGAGGCCCCATGCGCCGAGCGTCGGGTTTTCCCAGTCGTCCTCGACGAAGCGCACGTCGTTCTGCTTCAGGTCGAAGCCGAGCGCTGCCAGCGAGCCGAGGTACAGGTCGAGGATGTTTTCCGGCGCCGGCTTGAGCACGACCTGGTATTGGTAGTAGTGCTGCAGGCGGTTCGGGTTTTCGCCGTAGCGGCCGTCCTTCGGGCGGCGCGACGGCTGCACGTACGCGGCGCGCCACGGCTCGGGGCCGACCGCGCGCAGGAAGGTGTGGACGTGCGACGTGCCCGCGCCGACTTCCATGTCGATCGGCTGGAGCAGAGCGCAACCCTGCTTGTCCCAGTAGGACTGCAGCGTCAGGATGATTTGCTGAAACGTAAGCATGAAGAGCCTTCGTGGCGCTGGCGCTCCGTTGCGGGCGACGCTCCGTGGCGGTGCCCGGAAGGTCGGCTCGCGCGGCGGCGCGGCTTGTTAGTGTGCTGAAACGCGTAATTTTACCGGATCGGCGACCGGATGCGGCCGGAACGCGGTTGAAGGGGGGCGTCGGTGGGGTTTCGGCGGCCCGTGCGCCGCGGTTGAGGCGTCGACACGCCACCAGTGCGCGAGGTGCCGATGCGCGCGATGCGGTGGTCGACTCGCGTGCCGCGCCGCCTTGCGCGGGCGTTAAGATGCGCACATTGCGGTGCGCGCGACGCGTGCCGCGCCACCGATTGCCGACTCCGGACCGCATGGACGATTCGAACGACCTCCTCATTCCGCTGATGCCGCCGCTGCTCGCGCTGCTCGGGCAGGCCGCCGATGCGCGCGCGCGCGGCGAGCACGACGCCCATGCGCTCTGGCTCGCCGCCGCCGGCCATCTGCACGCCGTCGACATGGCCGCGCTCGCGCAACTCACCGCGGCGCTCGTCGCGCGGCAGCGCACGGCCGACGCGCTCGCGCTGGCCGAATGCGCGGCGCGCGTTCATCCGGGCGCGGCTGCCCGTTTCAATCATGGTTACGTGCTGCAGATGCTCGGCCGCCACGCCGACGCGATCGCGCCGTACCGCGCCGCCCATGCGCTCGATCCGGGCTGGCCGTCGCTGCGCAACAACCTCGCGATCGCGCTGCGTCTGTCGGGCGGCGCTCGCCACGAAGAAATCGCGTTGCTGGAGACGGCCGTGGAGGCCGATCCGCACGACGTGCAGGCATGGATCAACCTGGTCGTCGCGCGGCTCGCGACGCAGGACCTCGACGGCGCGCTCGCCTGTGCGGCGCGGCTCGCGGAGATCGCGCCCGACAATGCGCTCGCGCTGAACAACATCGCGATGGCGATGAAGGAGGCGCAGCGCTGGGACGACGCCGAGCGCTACGCGGCGCGCGCGTGCGCGCTGGCGCCCGACGACGCGTCGTTCCGCTTCAACCTCGCGATCATCCAGCTCGTGCGCGGCAACCATGCGGACGGCTGGCGCGGCCACGAGGCGCGCTGGGATGGCGCCGGCGAATTGCGCGGCCGCCGCCCGGTACTGCCGGGCCCGCGCTGGCAGGGCGAGCCGCTCGCGGGCAAGACGCTGCTCGTCTGGGGCGAGCAGGGGCTCGGCGACGTGCTGCAGTTCGCGCGCTTCGTCGCACCGCTCGCCGAGCGCGTGCACCGCGAGGGCGGCCGGCTTGCGTGGAACACGTTTCCGCAGGTGGGCGCGCTGATGCAGCGCAGCCTCGGCGCACACGCGGACGGGTTCAGCGCGGGCGGCGGCGTCGACGAACTGCCTGGGTTCGACTACGAAGTGCCGTTGATCGGCCTGCCGCTGATGCTCGGGATGGAGACGTCGACGCTTGGCGCGTCGGTGCCGTACCTGCACGCCGATCGCCAGGCGCGCGACGCGTGGCGCACGCGGCTCGCGGGCGACGGCCGGCTGAAGGTCGGGCTCGTGTGGACGGGCAGCGCGGGGCATCAGCGCAATCCGTTCCGGCGCGTGGGGCTCGAGCGCTACGCCAAAGCGTTGCGCGGCATCGACGGCGTCGCGTTTTATTCGCTGCAGCCGGGCGCGGACGCGGATGTCGCCGCCGCGCGCGCGGCCGGTTTCGCGATCGAAGACTTCACCGCCGAGCTGACGAGTTTCGACGATACGGCCGCGTTCATCGGCGCGCTGGATCTGGTGATCACGGTGTGCACCTCGGTCGCGCACCTGGCGGGCGCGCTCGGTGCGCGCACATGGGTGCTGCTCGATGTGAATCCGCACTGGCCGTGGCTGCTCGAACGCACGGACAGCCCGTGGTATCCGACCGCCACGCTCTATCGGCAGCCGACGTTCGGCGCATGGGCGCCGGTGATGGAAGCGCTCGGGCGGGATCTGCGCGACCTGGCCGCCCGGACGCAGCGCCCCGCCTGAGCGGCGCGACGTGGCTTCATGCACGCCGGCTTGCCCGCGTGTCACGAACACTGTGCGTCATGGAGCGAATGCCGGCATGCGGCGAGGCCCGCATGCCGGAACCGCGGCCGCCGCGCAGCGCGCCGCGGCCGCACGATGCATTACACGTTCCGGTCGTTGCCGGCCTTCGCGCCGTTGCGACGGCGGCGCAGGCCCGGCCCGAACGTGAAGCCGAACGCGAGCAGCACCAGCGACACCGCCAGCACGATGTTGTTGCCGCTCGTCACGTACGGCGTGAAGCCGCTCGTGCCTTCGATCCGCACGTCGAGCGAGCCGATCGTGAACGGCTTCAGCTGGCCGAGCACGCGGCCGTGCGCGTCGATCGCGGCCGTCATCCCGGTGTTGGTCGAGCGCAGCATCGGCCGGCCCGTTTCGAGCGCGCGCATCCGTGCGATCTGCAGGTGCTGGTCGAGTGCGATCGTGTCGCCGAACCACGCGAGATTCGTCACGTTGACGAGCACGCCGGGCGGCTGCGGATTGTCGCGGATCGTCGCGGCGATTTCCTCGCCGAACAAGTCCTCGTAGCAGATGTCGGCCATCACCGGCTGGTTGTGCACGAGGAACGGTTTCTGCACCGGCGCGCCGCGCGCGAAGTCGCCGAGCGGCATCTTCATCAGGTCGACGAACCACCGGAAGCCCCATGGAATGAATTCGCCGAAGGGCACGAGATGGTGCTTGTCGTAGTGATAGATGTCGCGCGAGTGCGGCGTCACGCCGTACAGGCTGTTCGTGTAGTCGACGTAATGGCCGTCCGGCGTCACCGATGCGCCGACCGCGCCGAACAGCACGGCCGAGCCCGTCGTGTCGCTGAACTTGCGGATCGCGACGGCGAACGGCTCGGGCAGCTCCTGGATCATCACCGCGATCGCGGTTTCCGGCGTGACGATCAGGTCGGCCGGCTTCTCGACGATCATCTGCTGGTACATCTTGATCGCCGCGTCGATGCCCGCTTCCTCGAACTTGATGTCCTGCTTCACGTTGCCCTGCAGCAGCCGCACCGTCAGCGGCGCGTTCGCGGGCACCGTCCAGCTGGCCTGCGACAGCCCGATGCCGGCCGCGACGAGCGCGATGGCGATGGCGGCCGGCGCGGCGATGCGGATCCCCGGCACGCGCGCGTTGCCGCCGGCGCGTTCATCCGCAGGCGAGCGCCGCGCGGCGGCGAGCGCCTGCACGACCAGCGCGGCGAACAACGCGAGCACCCACGCGATCCCGTACACGCCGGCGACCGGCGCGAAGCCCGCGAACGGGCCGTCGACCTGCGGATAGCCGCTCGCGAGCCACGGGAAGCCGGTGAATACGGTGCCGCGCAGCCATTCGCCGAGCGCCCATGCGCTCGCGAACGCGAACGCGCCGTGCCAGGTCGGCGAGAAGGGCCGCGGATCGGGTTCGCGGCGATGCCACGCATGGCCCGCACAGAACGACCACAGCCCGGCCGAGAACGCCGGATACAGCGACAGGTACAGCGCGAACAGCACCAGCGCGGCGCCCGCGAGCGGCGCGGCCATCTCGCCGTACACGTGCATGCTGATGTAGAGCCACCAGATGCCGCTGATGAAGTTGCCGAAGCCGAACGCGCCGCCGGTGAGCGCGGCGCCGCGCCAGCTCGACGTGCGCGTCAGCTGCGCGAAAAACCAGACGAATACGACGAGCTGCAGCCAGCCGCCGTGCGGCGTGGGTGCGAAGCTGAGCGTATTGGCCGCGCCGGCGAGCAGCGCGGCCGGATAGTGCCAGCGCGGCAGCGCGTGGCCGGGCGCCGGCGCGAGAAGACCGCCAGCCGGGCGGGACGGGATCGGATCGTCCATGTGAAGCGAAGGAGGGCGAGCGGTTGAAGGAGACGCGGCCGGCGCGAGGCCGTCAGTCCTCGTGCGAGGTTTCGGCGCGGCGGCTCGCGAGCGGGTTGCGGCGCACCAGCAGCACGTGGACCTGGCGCGCATCGCCGCGCTGGATCTCGAACACGAGGTTGCCGAGCTGCAGCTTCTCGCCGCGGTGCGGCACGCGGCCGAAGTGATGGGTGATCAGGCCGCCGATCGTGTCGACCTCGTCGTCGGGGAAATCGGTGCCGAACGTCTCGTTGAACTGTTCGATCTCGGTCAGCGCGCGCACGCGGTAACGGCCATCCGGCCCCGAGATGATGTTGCCGGCTTCCTCGTCGAAGTCGTATTCGTCCTCGATGTCGCCGACGATCTGCTCGAGCACGTCCTCGATCGTGATCAGGCCCGCGACGCCGCCGTATTCGTCGACGACGATCGCGAGGTGGTTGCGGTTCACGCGGAAGTCGTGCAGCAGCACGTTCAGGCGCTTCGATTCGGGAATGAACACGGCCGGGCGCAGCATCCCGCGCACGTCGAATTCCTCTTCGGCATAGAAGCGCAGCAGGTCTTTCGCGAGCAGCACGCCGATGACGTTGTCGCGGTTCTCCTCGTAGACGGGGTAGCGCGAGTGCGCCTTATCGAGGACGTACGGGATGAAGTCTTCAGGCTTGTCGGCGATGTTGATCGCGTCCATCTGCGCGCGCGGCACCATGATGTCGCGCGCACACAGGTCGGATACCTGGAACACGCCTTCGATCATCGACAGCGAATCGGCGTCGATCAGGTTGCGTTCGTGGGCGTCCTGGAGGATTTCCAGCAGCTCCGTCCGGGATTCCGGCTCGGGCGAGATGAAGTCGGTCAGGCGCTCGAGCAGCGAGCGCTTTTCTTGCGGTTTGTCGGTTAGCTTACGACTGGGATACGAATCGTTCATGGTGGTGCGCCCGGGTCATGCCGGGGCGCGCGGTCACGGAGTAGGCAAGGATACACCAAGGGCATGGCGCGGCCGTGTCACACCGGCCGTCCGGCCGAGGGCACGCGACGCGCGCGGCGCCGTCCTTTGTATCCATCCTATCTCAGAAAGGGGCGGCGGGGCAGCGGCGGCAAAAAAGCCGGGGCGGGACGGGGCCGGCAGGTCGGCCGACAGCGGCGGCATTTCGTCGCGCGCCGGGCGGACACTGGACGCCGGAAGCCCGGAAGCCCGGAAGCCCGGAAGCCCGGAAGCCCGACGCCCGACGCCCGGAAATTCAGAAGCGCATGCCGGCGGAACAGCCGCCGGCGGCCGCGCCATTGGTCGCGGCGCCGCCGCAGCCGAAGAGGCCGCAGCCAGACAACGCGACGCTCGCGGCGACGAGCAGCGCGGCCAGCGCGCAGCGCGATCTGCGTGACGGTTTCATGGGGGAGGCTCTCCTTTGAAGGCGCGAGCACGGGCACGGCGCCCGTCACGGCGCAAGCCGGCCGGCGTCACCGGCATCGCGCGAGCAGCCCTTCCAGCGCGCGGTCGGGGATGCCGCTCGCGCGCAGCGCGTCCACGGTGCGGCTCACGTAGTCGAGCGTCGTGCCGTAGCGGCCGGCCGCGCAGCTGAACACTTCCTTCACGACGGGGTCGGTCAGCTTGCCGGTGTAAGTGGGCACGTCGCGGCGCATCACGAATGCCAGCGCGTTCACGCGTTCGCCGGATTCGAGCGAGCACGGCAGCCACGCGGGCCGGTACGAGCCCATCGGCATCTCGCGTTTCCACAACGTCTCGAGATGCGGCTGCGCGGTCGGGCCCGCGAGCCGGAACGCGATGCCCGAACACGAGCCGCCGCGATCGAGCGCGAGCACGAGGCCCGGACGTTCGGGGGTGCCGCGGTTCACGCGCGACCACAGGTACAGCCCGCGGTGATAGCCGTGCACCTTGCCGCGCACGGCGGCGACGGTCGGCAGCCCGGGGTTCCAGATCAGCGAGCCATAGCCGAACAGCCAGAGATCCTGCCGGCCGTCCCAGTCGCGCATCGTGTGCGCGAGCGACGCCGCGAGCTCGTCTTCCGTCAGCAGCCGCCCCTCGCCGATCGATGGCGGGTAGGCGGGCGGCAGCATCGCGGGGTGGTGCATGGTGCGGACGGCGTTTACTGGTACGGGTTCGGGAAACCCAGCTTCGCGAGGATGTCGACTTCGAGCGCTTCCATTTCGGCGGCGTCCTCGTCGCTCGTCTCGTGATCGTAGCCCTGCGCGTGCAGCGCGCCGTGCACCAGCAGGTGCGCATAGTGGGCCGCGAGCGGCTTGCCCTGTTCGTGGGCTTCCTTCTCGACGACCGGGCAGCACAGCACGAGGTCGCCGATCACGGAGCCGTCGGGGGCCGGATCGTACGCGAAGGTCAGTACGTTGGTCGGGTAGTCCTTGTGGCGGTAGCCGCCGTTCAGCGTGCGGCCTTCTTCCTCGCCGACGAAGCGAACGGTGAGCTGCGCGCTCGCGAACAGCGCCGGTTCGAGCCATTCGGCGATCAGCTTGCGCTTGGGGAGCGCCTTGCGGACGTCGCCGGTGATTTCGTCGCCATACTGCACGGACAGGTCGAGCTCCAGTTCGCGCAGCCCTTCTGCCATTTCCTCGTCGCGCGGCGCGGGTTCGGCGCCGACGTGCAGCGTCACGCTATCGTAGTGCTCGGGCTGCAGCGC
Source organism: Burkholderia sp. 22313 (assembly GCF_052045245.1). Classification (NCBI taxonomy): domain Bacteria; kingdom Pseudomonadati; phylum Pseudomonadota; class Betaproteobacteria; order Burkholderiales; family Burkholderiaceae; genus Burkholderia; species Burkholderia sp. 22313. The sequence goes on along the minus strand of NZ_JBQEON010000014.1, from coordinate 70,688 downwards.
GAGCTTCGCGCGCATCGCCGGATCGTTGTGCTGCGCGACGATCGCGACGGCCGCCTCGCCCGAACTGCCCGACAGGTCGAACATCAGGCTGCGGCCGTCCGGGAAGTCGATTCGCAGCCCTTGCGCATTGACGGTCCGGGCCTTGCCCTTCGCGTCGAACAGCGAAAGACGGGGAGATTCGGGCGCGGCAGACTGAGCGCGACCGGACTTGCGAGAATGGGAGGATTTCATGACGGGTGCGGCGATTGGAACGCGTCGAGGATACACCAAACGGCCGATCGCTCCCGAATTCGGACCGGCCGCGCGCGGGCGAAAAAAAGCCCGGCGCGCCGTCGGGCGGGCCGGGCCGGTGGCCGGGGCGGTGCGCAGGCGCCGCGGTCCGGTCACACGTGCTCGTTCAGGCGTCCTTGTGCTGCGCGTGGAAGTCGTCGTACGCCTCGACGATGCGCGCGACGAGCGGATGGCGCACGACGTCCGCGCTCGTGAAGCGCGTGAGCGCGATGCCGCGCACGCCGCCGAGCACCTGCTGCGCCTCGACGAGGCCGCTCTTGTGTCCGCGCGGCAGGTCGACCTGGCTCGTGTCGCCGGTGACGACCGCCTTCGAGCCGAAGCCGATCCGCGTGAGGAACATCTTCATCTGCTCGGGCGTCGTGTTCTGCGCCTCGTCGAGAATGATGAACGCGTGGTTCAGCGTGCGGCCGCGCATGTACGCGAGCGGCGCGATCTCGATCATCTGGCGCTCGAACATCTTCGCGGTCTTGTCGAAGCCGAGCAGGTCGTACAGCGCGTCGTACAGCGGCCGCAGGTACGGGTCGACCTTCTGCGCGAGATCGCCCGGCAGGAAGCCGAGCCGCTCGCCGGCCTCGACGGCCGGGCGCGTCAGCACGATCCGCTTGACCTGATCGCGCTCGAGCGCGTCGACCGCGCACGCGACCGCGAGGTAGGTCTTGCCGGTGCCGGCCGGCCCGATGCCGAAGGTCACGTCGTGCGACAGGATCTGCTTCAGGTATTCGCGCTGCGCGGGCGTGCGGCCGCGCAGGTCGGCGCGCCGCGTGTAGAGCTTCGGCGCCGGCTCCTCGTCGGGCCCGGCGTCGTCGAGCTGCACGGCCGGTTCGTCGAACGGATGGTCGGGATCGCCCCGAAAGCGCACGTCGATCGTGTCCTGGCGGCCGTTGCCGGTGGTGTGACGCACTTCGACCAGCGCGAGCTGGATATCGTCGACCGACAGCGGATCGCGCGCACGGTTGTAGAAGTTCTCGAGTGCGGCGAGCGCGAGCTTCGCGCCGCGCCCGCGGATCGTGATCCGGTGGCCGCGCCGTGCGAGCGTGACGTCGAGCGCCTGTTCGATCTGCCGCAGGTTCTCGTCGAGCGGGCCGCAGAGGTTGGCGAGGCGCGCGTTGTCGTCGCGCGGCGCGGTGAATTCCAGTGCTTGGACGGTCTTCAAAGTAGCGTCGGGCTCCTGTTGAGCGTCAATCGGTCAGTGGGTGGCCGCGCTCGCGTCGTCGCTGACGAGCAGCAGCTCGCCGCGCAGCGAATGCGGATACGCATGGTTGATCTTCACGTCGATCATCTGGCCGATCAGGCGCGGGTGCGACGCGAGCGGCGCCGGGAAATTCACGACCCGGTTGTTCTCGGTGCGGCCCGACAGTTCGTTCGGATCCTTGCGCGACGGGCCCTCGACGAGGATCCGCTCGACCTTCCCGACCATCGACTGGCTGATGCGCGCGACGTTTTCCTCGATGGTCGCCTGCAGATGTTGCAGGCGCTTGAGCTTCACGTCGCGCGGCGTGTCGTCGTGCAGGTTCGCGGCCGGCGTGCCGGGGCGCGGGCTGTAGATGAACGAGAAGCTGGTGTCGTAGCTCATCTCGTGCACGAGCGCCATCATCTTGTCGAAATCGTCCTCGGTCTCGCCGGGGAAGCCGACGATCATGTCGGTCGACAGCGACAGGTCCGGGCGGATCGCGCGCAGCTTGCGGATCACCGACTTGTATTCGAGCACCGTGTAGCCGCGCTTCATCGCCATCAGGATCCGGTCGGAGCCGTGCTGGACCGGCAGGTGCAGGTGGCTCACGAGCTTCGGCACCTTCGCATAGGTGTCGATCAGGCGCTGCGTGAATTCCTTCGGATGCGACGTCGTGTAGCGGATCCGCTCGATGCCGGGGATGTCGGCGACGTATTCGATCAGCGTCGCGAAATCGGCGATGTCGGTCGACCCGGCCGTCAGCGCGCCGCGGTACGCGTTCACGTTCTGGCCGAGCAGCGTGACTTCGCGCACGCCCTGGTCGGCCAGGCCGGCCACTTCGGTCAGCACGTCGTCGAGCGGGCGCGACACTTCATCGCCGCGCGTGTACGGCACGACGCAGTAGCTGCAGTACTTCGAACAGCCTTCCATGATCGACACGAACGCGCTCGGCCCCTCGACGCGCGCGGGCGGCAGGTGGTCGAACTTCTCGATCTCCGGGAACGTGATGTCGACCTGCGCACGGCCGCTCTCGCGGCGCGCGTCGATCATTTGCGGCAGGCGGTGCAGCGTCTGCGGGCCGAACACGAGGTCGACGTACGGCGCGCGCGACACGATCGACGCGCCTTCCTGGCTGGCGACGCAGCCGCCGACGCCGATCAGCAGGCCCGGCTTCGCTTCCTTCAGCTCGCGCACGCGGCCGAGGTCGGAGAACACCTTTTCCTGCGCCTTTTCACGCACCGAGCACGTGTTGAACAGGATGATGTCCGCGTCTTCCGGGGTATCGGTCTTTTCGAGGCCTTCGGCGGCATTGAGCACGTCCACCATCTTGTCCGAGTCGTACTCGTTCATCTGGCAGCCAAAGGTCTTTACGTAAACTTTCTTGGTCATGGGGATTCGCCGTTCGCAGTGGTTGACCTGGGGGCGTCGTCAAGGGTGAATCGGGACGGCTGCTGCCGGTGCCTGCCGGTGTCGTATGGCGGACCGGGGCGCGCAGCGCGCGACGTGCGAGCGAGTCGCGAGCGCGTGAAAAAGCCGTCGGGAAAGCCTTCCATTATAGCTTTACGCGCTGCCCCGGGCGGGCGACGGGTTGCACGCGCGCGACGCCCTGCACGGGATTCCGACCCCGAAAGGGCGGTGCGGCAGCCGTCACGGCCCGCGTTCAGCGGGTCGTCGCGCGCATCGAGCGCCGCTTCTTCGCGTGCGACGCGTTCGACGAGGAAGTCGAGCCGCACGCGCCGGCGTGCCGTCGCCATGGCGACAGGCAAAGGTTCGCGGGAAACACATTCCTCCGCGATGCTGATAACGGTGTGAAGATAACTTCGTTTGCCGGGGCAGGGCCGGGTGATAGCGTCTCGATATGCGCCATTCGCGGCGCAACCCGATTCCGGCTTACCCCATTCGCAGGGCCGCACGGCGGCCCGGAGGCCATGCTATGTCTTCACCCCTGGCGCTGGTGCGCGACGTGTCTTCCTTCGAGTCCGGCAATGCCGCCGACGCGCGGGCGTCCGCGTCGCTCGACGTCCTCGAGCAGGTCGTCGGCGTGAACCTCGCGCGCCTGCGCGCCGAGCGGCAACTATCGCTCGATGCGCTCGCGCGGCTGTCCGGCGTATCGCGCGCAATGCTCGCGCAGATCGAATCGGCGCGCAGCGTGCCGTCGATCAAGGTGCTCTGCAAGATCGCCGCGGCGCTGAAGGTGTCGGTCGCCGCCTTCCTGCGCCGCCACGCGGTGAACGGGTTCGAGCATCTGGCGGCCGAACGCGCGGCGCGCGTCGTCAGCTCGAACGGCCGTTTCTCGGCGCGTGCGCTGTATCCGGAAGGTGAGCCGGCCGCGGCCGAATTCCACGAGCTGCGGATCGCGCCGCTGCATACGGAGCAAGGCACGCGCCGCGCGCCCGGCACGACCGTCAACCTGGTGGTCAGCGAGGGCACGCTCGAAGTCTGCGTGCACGAGCGCCGCCAGTTGCTCGCGACCGGCGACGCGATCGTGTTCGACGCCGACCAGCCGTACAGCCTGCGCAACCCGGGCGACAGCGAGGCGCGCGCGTTCCGCGTGACGGTGAGCCCCGAAGTGCCGCCGCGCTGGCGCGTGCCCGACACAGCGCACGCGGCCGGCTGAGCGTGCACGGCTTGCCCGGCCAGCGCCGGTTCTCTCGGGACGGGGGGCGCAGGCCCGGCGTCGGCCGTTCGGACGATGCCGTCAGACGGAGTCGTCGGTAAGGTTTTAGGTGTGGTTCGCTGCGTCGTGCGCGCAGCTGATGTATGCTTGGCCCGCTGGTCCTGGGGCAGATCCCCGGCCGGCAATCAGTGCGTCTTCAGGGCGGGGTGAAATTCCCCACCGGCGGTAGGCTGGCGAAAGCCGGCGAGCCCGCGAGCGCCCGCGCATCCGCGCGGGGTCAGCAGATCTGGTCGAATGCCAGAGCCGACGGTCATAGTCCGGATGAGAGAAGATGTGCAGATAGTCATGTCCGTCAGGGCCGCTTTGCCATGCGTGCGAAGCGGGTTGTCGTTCTGTCTGTTTGCAATGCCCTGGAACGTTTTTCGCCCAAATCGTAATTGCGAGGAGCGTTTCACATGTCCTTCAAGCCTGTTTCGTCGGCACCCGCCGACGCCTTTGCCGATCTCCCGTTGCTGGATTCCGAACCGGTGCCGCCGCGCATCGCCGCCGCGCTCGACGCGTTGCGCGCGGGCCGCGCGGTCGTGTTGCAGGACGACCATGACCGTGAAAACGAGGCCGACCTGATCGTTGCCGCCGAGCGCATCACGCCCGAGACGATGGCGCTGCTGATCCGCGAGTGCAGCGGCATCGTGTGCCTGTGCCTGACCGACGACAAGGTGCGCGCGCTCGAACTGCCACCGATGGTGCAGACCAACGAAAGCCGCAACGGCACGGCGTTCACCGTGTCGATCGAAGCGCGCGAGGGCGTGCATACCGGCGTGTCCGCGGCCGACCGCGTGACGACGATCCGCGCGGCGATTGCCGACGATGCGCAGCCGTACGACATCGTGCGCCCCGGCCACGTGTTTCCGCTGCGCGCACAACCGGGCGGCGTGCTGGCGCGTCGCGGTCACACGGAAGGGACGGTCGACCTGTCGATCCTCGCGGGCCTGAAGCCGGCCGGCGTGCTGTGTGAATTGATGAATCCGGACGGTACGATGACGCGCGGCGACGACGTCGAGCGCTTCGCGCGGCAGCACGGGCTGCCGATGCTGACGATCGCGGAACTCGTCGAATTCCGCGAGGCGCTGGCGGCCGCGCGCGAGCGCTGCTGCGAACCCGCCTGACTGCCTGAATGGCGGGCACACCGGTGCGCCCGCGGTACGGCGTGCGCATCAGGGCGCACGCCATTCACTTCGATTCGGTGCGGCCGTCCGTCAGGACTGCACGTCGCCGAATTCGCCGCGCAAGCCGGCCGCGACGAGCGCCGGCAGTTCATCCATCTTCCGCATGATCCGCGTGATGCCCATCGCGCGTAGCGCGTCCGCGTAGTTGTCGGGGATGTGGCTCGCGCCGACGAACGCGATCGTCTTCATGCCCGCCGCGCGCGCCGCGTTCAGGCCCGACACGCTGTCCTCGACGACGATGCAGCGTTCCGGCGCGACGCCGAGCGTGTGCGCTGCGTGCAGGTAGACGTCGGGGTAGGGCTTCGGTCGCGCGACCTGCTCGGAGCTGAACACGCGGTCGCCGAAGATTTCGGTGAGCGATGCGCGCTTCAGCGAGCTGCGCACGCGCACGAGCCGGCTGTTCGACACCACCGCGGCCGGCAGGCCGACCTTCAGCAACGCGTCGCGCACGCCGGTGATCGGCGCGAGCGATTGCGCGAGACCGGCCTCGATGTTGTGCTCGATGGTATCGATGAAGTTCTCGGGCATCCGGATCCCGAAATGCGCTTCGAGCCCGGCGAGAAAGCGCGACGTCTGCTGGCCGAAGGCGGACTTCGCGGCGTCGGCGAAATCGAGGTGCGGGAAGGTGGCGGACAGCGTTTCGAACAGCACGCGGTCGGCAATGACTTCGCTGTCGACGAGTACGCCGTCGCAGTCGCAGATAAGGTGATCGAGCATGGTGGTGAAAAGGCGGGGGTGTCGGCGACGCCGATCGTGTCGCCATGATACGTGCTTTCGCTGGCGCGCCGCGCGCCGCCCGCCCGACCCGGCCTGGCGGGTGGGCGCCGGTGATTGCGTGACGGCGGCGGCACGGCCGGTGTCGACCGCAGGCGCTCGCTGGCGGCGGGGCACGGTGCCCGAGAAGCGGTGCCGGCGAAGCGGTGCTTCGGCGAAGCGGGACGACAGCAACAGGCAACGGCGGGGAAGAAGCCGCAGGCTGTGACACGCGCGCGGCATTCACTGCCGCGCGCGCATGAAACCGCGCTCAGGCCATCGCGTGCAGGCGCAGATACAGGCCGGCCGCCGCGGCGCCGCCGAGCAGCGGGCCGATCACCGGCACCCACGCATAGCGCCAGTCGCTGTCGCGCTTGCCGGGGATCGGCAGCAGCGCGTGCATCAGGCGCGGCGACAGGTCGCGCGCCGGGCTCATCGCATAGCCGGTCGGGCCGCCGAGCGAGATGCCGATGCCGAGCACGAGCAGGCCGACCGGCAGCGCGTCGAGCGCGCCGAGGCCGACTTGCGGCGACGCGAGGTACAGCACGCCGAGGATCAGCACGAACGTGCAGATGGCTTCGGTCAACACGTTGTGGGTGGTGCTGCGGATCGCGGGCGCCGTGCAGAACACCGCGAGCTTCAGGTCCGCGTCGACTTCCTTCGCGAAGTGCTGGCGATACGCGAGCCACACGAGCAACGCGCCTGCCATCCCGCCGAGCATCTGCGCGAGGATGTAGCCGCCGACCTTCGACCATGCGAACTTGCCCGCGAGCGCGAGGCTGATCGTCACGATCGGGTTCAGGTGCGCACCGCTGAACGACGCGGTCACGTAGACGGCGACGAATACCGCCATCGCCCAGCCCATCACGATCACGATCAGGTCCGCGCCTTTGCCCTTGGTCTTCGCAAGCAGCACGTTGGCGACCGCGCCGTTGCCGAGCAGCACGAGGATCGCGGTGCCGATGAATTCTGCAATATAAGGTGACATGATTTGTCTCTCGTAGGTCGCGGCGGACTCGCGCGCTGCGCGGTCCGCCGGTGTTGTTGTATGTCGTTCGAGTGTCGTGTCGTTACTGCGCGTCGTCGGCCCACGCCTTCGCGGCGCGCACCGCGCGCTGCCAGCCGGCCATGCAGCGCTCGACCTGCTCCTTCGGCATCGACGGCGAGAAGCGGCGATCGAGCTGCCACTGGCTGCGCACTTCGTCGAGGTTCTTCCAGTAGCCGATCGCGAGGCCCGCGAGGTAGGCCGCGCCGAGCGCGGTCGTCTCGGTGATCTGCGGACGCACCGCGTCGACGCCGAGCAGGTCGGCCTGGAACTGCATCAGCAGGTTGTTCGCGCTCGCGCCGCCGTCGACGCGCAGCTCGCCGATGCTGATGCCCGAGTCGGCTTCCATCGCGGCCAGCACGTCGAGCGACTGATAGGCGATCGCATCGAGTGCCGCGCGCGCGAGGTGCGCGGACGTCGTGCCGCGCGTGACGCCGAACACCGAACCGCGTGCCCGTGCATTCCAGTGCGGCGCGCCGAGGCCCGCGAACGCCGGCACGAGATAGACGCCGTCGGTATGCGGCACGCTCGCGGCGAGCGCTTCGATCTCGGCGGCCGTCTTGATGATGCCCACGCCGTCGCGCAGCCACTGCACGACCGCGCCCGCGATGAAGATGCTGCCTTCGAGCGCGTATTGCACGTCGTCGCCGATCTGCCACGCGATCGTCGTGACGAGGTTGTTCTTCGACTCGATCGGCTTGTCGCCGGTGTTCATCATCAGGAAGCAGCCGGTGCCGTAGGTGTTCTTCACCATGCCCGACGTCGTGCACATCTGGCCGAACAGGGCCGCGTGCTGGTCGCCGGCGATGCCCGCGAGCGGGATCTTCGACGCGAACACGGTGGTCTTCGTGTGGCCGTAGATTTCCGACGACGCCTTGACTTCCGGCAGCATGCTGCGCGGGATGTCGAGCAGTTCGAGCAGTTCGCTGTCCCACTCGCGCGTGTGGATGTTGAACAGCATCGTGCGCGACGCGTTCGTCACGTCGGTCACGTGCAGTTCGTGCTTCGTGAAGTTCCACACGAGCCAGCTGTCGACGGTGCCGAACGCGAGCTTGCCCTGGCGCGCCTTGTCGCGCGCGCCCGGCACGTTGTCGAGGATCCAGCGGATCTTGGTCGCGGAGAAGTACGAGTCGATCGGCAGGCCGGTCTTCGCGCGCACCTTGGCTTCGAGACCCTGCTGCTTCAGCGAGTCGCAGAAGTCGGCGGTGCGGCGGTCCTGCCACACGATCGCGTTGTACACGGGCTGACCCGTCTCGCGGTCCCAGACGATCGTCGTCTCGCGCTGGTTGGTGATGCCGATCGCGGCGATCGACGTGCCGTTCAGGCCGGTGCGCGTGACCGCTTCGGCGGCGACGCCCGCTTGCGTCGACCAGATTTCCTGCGGGTCGTGCTCGACCCAGCCGGGTTGCGGGTAGATCTGTTCGAATTCCTTCTGGGCGATCGATACGATGTTGCCCTGGCGATCGAACAGCATCGCGCGGGAGCTCGTCGTGCCCTGGTCAAGCGCGAGGATGTACTGATCCTGCATGTCTCTCATCTCCATCCGTGGATTGGCGTAGTTGTGATGCACACCGCATGTTGCGCGGCGCGTCGGTGAATCAACGTCGGTCAGGCAACTGCAACTGCAAACGGATCACGCGTGCGGCGCGTGCGCGGCGGCGAACCATGCGTCGACCGCGGCCGTCACCGCGTCGAGCGTGCCCGGCGTGACGTGCAGGCCGAGCTTCGAGCGGCGCCACAGCACGTCCTGCGCGCAGGTCGCCCATTCGGCGTCGCGCAGGTAGCGCAGTTCGGCGTCGTGGATGCCCGGCGCGATCTCGGTGCCGAGGTCGGCGAGCGACGTCGCGCCGTCGACCACGCGTTCCGCACGCGTGCCGTACGCACGCGCATAGCGGCGAGCGAGCGCGGCGGGCAGCCACGGATGGCGTTTCGCGAACGCCGCGGCGAACACGTCGAACTTCGCGTTCGCGATGTCGCCGCCCGGTAGCGGCGCGCCGGCCGTCCAGGTTGTCGCGTCGCGGCCGAGCGCGCGGCACAGCAGGTCGCCGGCTTCTTCCGCGAGCTTGCGGAAGGTCGTGATCTTGCCGCCGAATACCGACAGCAGCGGCGCGCCGGCGCCGTCGTCCATCTCGAGGCGGTAGTCGCGCGTGACGGCCGACGCGTTCGCCGCGTTTTCGTCCTCGAGCAGCGGGCGCACGCCCGAATAGGTCCAGTGCACGTCGTCCGGCGAGATCTTGCGCTTGAAGTAGCGGTTGATCGACTCGCACAGATATTGCGTCTCGTCGCGATCGATCGCGACCTTCGCGGGATCGTTCGTGTATTCGACGTCGGTCGTGCCGATCAGCGTGAAATCGTGTTCGTACGGAATCGCGAAGATGATCCGCTTGTCCGGGTTCTGGAAGATGTACGCGTGATCGTGCTCGAACAGGCGCCGCGTGATGATGTGGCTGCCCTTCACGAGCCGCACGCTGTGATGCGCGCCGCGGCCGAGCGCGCCGTGCAGCACATCGCCGACCCACGGGCCGGCCGCGTTCGCGACCGCACGCGCATGCACGACGCGAATCGAGCCGTCGGCGTGTTGCAGCCGCGCCTCCCATTCGTCGCCATGACGCTCCGCCGACACGAGCTTCGTGCGCGTGAGGATCTCGGCGCCGCGCTCCTTCGCGTCGAGCGCGTTCAGCACGACGAGGCGCGCATCGTCGACCCAGCCGTCCGAATACACGAAGCCGCGCTTGATCGAGTCGATCAGCGGCGTGCCGGCCGCATGGCGACGCATGTCGATGCCGCGCGAGCCGGGCAGCAGTTCGCGTTTCGCGAGGTGATCGTAGAGGAACAGGCCGATGCGGATCAGCCAGGCCGGCCGCAGGTTCGGCATGTGCGGCATCACGAAGCGCAGCGGCCACATGATGTGCGGCGCCGCGCGCAGCAGCGTCTCGCGCTCCTGCAGCGCTTTGCGCACGAGGCCGAATTCGTTGTACTCGAGATAGCGCAGGCCGCCGTGAATCAGCTTCGTGCTGCACGACGACGTGTGCGACGCGAGGTCGTCCTGCTCGCAGAGCAGGACCGACAGGCCGCGGCCGGCCGCATCGCGCGCGATGCCCGCGCCGTTGATGCCGCCGCCGACGACGAGCAGATCGTAGCGATTCGGTTGGGTCACCCTGCTGTCCTTATCGTCTGATGGAAATGGGCGAACATGAAATGTTCGAATTCGAAATTTAACGAACGAAATCGAAAAAGTAAAGTTCGAAAAAGCGGGGCCAGTAGCGCGCGGCGCGATCCCGGACGATACTGGCGGAATCGACCGTTTCGCGAGGTGAATCATGCGTATTGGGATGTGGGCCGGCGCCTGCGCCGTCGTGCTGGCAGGGTGCAGCGCCGGGACGCCGCCGCTGGCCGGCAACTGGCGTGCACCGTCGTTCGTCGACCTGCAGACGTCATGCGGCGGCACCGCGCGCGACTGGGGCGCGGACGCGCAGCCGGTCTATTCGACGCTGTACGACGCGTACGTGGCGAAACGGTATCGCGGGCTGACGCAAGCGAACTATTGTGCGTTCGTAAACGAACTTTCGACGCACTATGCGGCGCCGGACGCAGCCGCGCGCGCCGGATGGGTCGCGTATTTCAACGGCGCACGCGCGCAGGCGATCAGCTGGCGGGCCGCGGTCGATCCGACGCTGCGCGGCGGCTGACGCGGGCAAGCTGCAGGAGGCGGAACAGCGGAGAAGGCGGCGCGGCCGGGAATCCGGCCGGCGCGCTCAGGTCAGGAACAGCGGGAACTACGGCACGTCAGGAATAGCGGCATTTGATGGATCGCAACGCGGCGTCGCCCGTTTCGGTCACGCAGTATTTGCGTCCCGATCCCAGCCCTTCCAGGCGGACGAGCTGCTGCTCGAGCAGCGCGTCGAGTTCATCTCGATCCATGTCGCCGTGATCGGGGGCATCCTTCACGAGCAATAGCGTGGCGAATTCATGCGGACTCAGCATCGTTCTCTCCATGGCAACCGTTTTGCCCGCGCGGCCGGCGCAAGCGCCGATGCGCGATACCCCGCAGGGTATGGCTTGGGGGGAAAGCTGTCTTCGCCGGCCTTGCGATTCGCACACGCCTTGGCACGGGCGGATCGGGCGAACGGGCCGGGGAACTGGAGTCTAGTCGAGCGCGCGGACAACGACAAATCGTGCCCCGTTAATTTTCCGTTTGACAGGCACGTATGCTGCAAGCGGTTGGGCGGGCGCGCCAACTTCTTGATTTCACTTGAAGTTTCAGGTGCGGTGCAGCATCGCACGCGTCATTCCGCGACGTACACCTGGGTACCCGCGGCCGCCACCGCGTCGGCCATCTCCGGCGGCAGCGGCTTGTCGGTGAAGAGCGCGTGCACCTGGCTCAGGTGCCCCTGGCGCACCAGCGCCGGGCGGCCGACCTTCGAATGGTCGGCGACGAGGTAGACCGTGCGCGCATGCTGCATGATCGCCTCGGCCACCCGCACCTCGCGCGTGTCGAAGTCGCGCAGCGTGCCGTCGGCCTCGATCGCCGACGTGCCGATGATCGCGTAGTCGACCTTGAACTGGCGGATGAAGTCGATCGCGAGTTCGCCGACAATGCCCTTGTCCCACGGTCGCACGATGCCGCCCGTGATCAGCACTTCGCAGTCGGGGTAGCCGCTCATCATCGACGCGACGTTCAGGTTGTTCGTGATCACGTGCAGCCCGTGATGGCGGTTCAGCGCGCGTGCGACTTCCTCGGTCGTCGTGCCGAGGTTGATGAACAGCGAGGCCTGGTCGGGAATGTGCGACGCGGCGAGCGCCGCGATGCGCCGCTTCTCGTCGTGGAACATCCGCTGGCGCGCGGTGTACGACACGTTCTCCGAACTGGTCGGCAGGCTCGCGCCGCCGTGATAGCGGCGCAGCAGGTTCAGGTCGGCGAGCCAGTTCACGTCGCGGCGGATCGTCTGCGGCGTGACCGCGAAGTGCGCGGCGAGATCGTCGACGGTCACGAAGCCGTCGCGCTGCACCCATTCGAGCAATTCCTGCTGGCGCGCGTTGAGGGTGAGGCGGGGATCTCGGGTCATGGCTCGGCGGTCGGATCGTGAAGCGGAGCGGGTATTGTAAGGGCGCGAAGGGCGTTCGACCGGCCTGCGGCGCACGGTTGCCGGCCATTCATGCGTAAAGTGCATGGATTCATGTGACAAATGAATTTGTGCGATCGCGCGGATCGCGCTGCAATGGCGGACTGCCCACGCATGCCGATCGTCCGTTCGGCGCGTTCATTCAGCTTTCGACGAGGTGGAACCGATGACTGGCTTCAACTGGCACAACCCGTATCCGACGACCCGCATCCCGGTGTTCGCGCGCAACGTCGTGTCGACGTCGCACCCGCTCGCCGCGCAGGCCGGGCTGCGGATGCTGTGGAAGGGCGGCAATGCCGTCGATGCGGCGCTGGCGGCCGCGGCCGCGATCACGGTGGTCGAGCCCGTGTCGTGCGGGCTCGGCGGCGATGCGTTCGCGCTCGTGTGGGACGGCGGGCGCTTGTCCGGATTGAACGCGTCGGGCGTCGCCCCGGCCGCGTGGAACCCCGACTATTTCCGCAAGCGCCACGGCGAGGATGCGCACGGCATCGCGCACAAGCCGACGCGCGGCTGGGACACCGTCACGGTGCCGGGCGTGATCGCGGGCTGGGAAGCGCTGCACGCGAAGTTCGGCTCGCTGCCGTTCGCGGACCTGCTCGAGCCGGCGATCGAGATCGCCGAGCGCGGCTATTCGGTGTCGCCGATCGTTGCGCACAAGTGGGCGGCCGCGGTGCCTGAACTGCAGGATCTGCCGGGCTTCGCGGACACCTTCATGCCGCGCGGGCGCGCACCGCTCGTCGGCGAACGCATGTGCCTGCCGGGCCATGCGCAGACGCTGCGCACGCTCGCGAAGGACGGCCCGCGCGCGTTCTACGAGGGCGCGCTCGCCGAGCAGCTCGCGGCGTTCGCGCGCGAAGGCGGCGGCGCGCTGAGCGCAGCCGACCTGCGCGCGTACCGGCCGGAATGGGTCGAGCCGATCGGCAAGCGCTTCGGCCGCCACACGATTCACGAGATCCCGCCGAACGGGCAGGGCATCGCCGCGCTGATCGCGCTCGGGATCGCCGAGCATGCGGGCGTGACCGAATGGCCGGTCGATTCGGCCGATTCGCAGCACCTGCAGATCGAGGCGATGAAGCTCGCGTTCGCGGACGTCTACCGCTACGTCGCCGATCCGCGCGCGATGGACGTGACGCCCGGGCAGATGCTCGACGACGCGTATCTCGCGGAACGCGCGAAACTGATCGACCGGACGCGTGCGACGCATTTCGCTGCCGGCCGCCCGCCTTCGGGCGGCACGATCTATCTGTCGGCGGCGGACGAGCGCGGGATGATGGTGAGCTTCATTCAGTCGAACTACATGGGCTTCGGTTCGGGGCTCGTCGTGCCCGGCACGGGCATTGCGCTGCAGAACCGCGGGCACGGTTTCTCGATGGACCCGGCGTCGCCGAACGTCGTCGCGGGCGGCAAGCGGCCATTCCATACGATCATCCCGGCGTTCGTCACCGAGGAAGTCGAGGGCCGAACCGAGGCCGTGATGAGCTTCGGGGTGATGGGGGGCGACATGCAGCCGCAGGGCCACCTGCAGACCGTCGTGCGGATGCTCGGCTACGGGCAGCAGCCGCAGGCCGCGTGCGACGCGCCGCGCTGGAAGGTCAATCGCGACTTCACGCTCGACGTCGAGGCGACGATGAATCGCGCGACGGTCGACGCGCTGGCCGCGCGCGGCCATACGATCAAGTCGATTGACGATCCTTACATGGATTTCGGTTCGGGGCAGTTCGTGTGGCGCCTCGATCCCGACGATCCCGAGCGCGGCTACGTGGCCGCGAGCGACAGCCGCCGCGACGGGCTGGCGGCCGGTTTCTGACGGAACGCTTCCAGTGTGGTGCCCCGACGGGCGGCCGAACGGTCGCCCGTTTTGCTTGATGTGGCGCATGGCATCGAATGTGCGCAATCGGTTCGAAGCACTCATCTAACGAACCGCAACATGCGCGGTGGAACTGCGCGTGCCGGGCATGGTCAGTGCTTTGAAGCACGAACATGGAAGTCCGGCTAAGATGCCAGCATGGTTCGGCCGGACCAATCCACGAATAAATGCAAGCAAAACGTCGCCTGCGGGCGCACCGGGCCTGTGCCAAGGGCATGGGCGGGACGGCCGCGCGACGACTGGGAGCGCACCACCATGCCTACTGAAACGACGCATGTCATGCCGTGGCGTATCGAGGACATCGACCTGACCCGGATCGATCGTCAGCGCGCGGCTGCGAACGAGGATCTGCTGCTGTTGCTGTGCGCGTCGTCGTTCATCGAAAGCGGCTCGGATCTCTACACGAGCAACCTGAGCGAGTTCTTCAACGACGATCCGGAAGTCTCCGCGTGGCTCAACAATGTGTGGGAGCACGAAGAATTGCAGCACGGGCGCGCGCTGAAGGCGTACATCGCGCACGTGTGGCCCGAGTTCGACTGGGATGCCGCGTTCGCGAGTTTCTTCGCCGAGTATTCGAAGACGTGTTCGGTCGAGGCGTTCGAGAAGACCCGCGCGCTGGAGATGGTCGCACGCTGCGTCGTCGAGACGGGCACGGCCACGCTCTATCGCGCGATCAACGAATGCTCGGACGAGCCGGTGCTGAAGGAAATCACCGACAACATCCGCACCGACGAAGTGCGTCACTACAAGCACTTCTTCAAGTTCTTCAAGAAGTACAACCAGCGCGAAGGCAACGGCCGGCTCGCGGTGCTCGGCGCGCTGATGCGCCGCGTGATGGAAATCAAGAACGAGGATTCCGAGATCGCGCTGCGCCACGTGTTCGCGATCCGCTATCCGGATCGCATCGGCGACAATCAGTACAACCGCGAGCGTGCCGCGCGCATCAGTTCGCTCGTGCGGCGCAACCTGTCGGCCGACATGTGCGTGAAGATGCTGCTCAAGCCGCTCGACCTGCCCGCGAAGATCCAGCCGAGCGTCCACTATCCGCTGACGAAGATCACGCGGCACGTGTTCATGCGCTGATCGCCGCCGCGCGGCCAGGGGCACGTTCGCCGGTTTGGAACAGAGGCATTCGTGGCGCCCCGAGCCCGTCATGAACGGGAACAGGCGCCGGCGCGTATGCTGCGGCATCATCGTCTGCTTTTCGCCAGGGCCGCCATCATGACCGATTCCCATCGCCACGCGCTCGAACAATGGACGTTCGACGCGTGGCCGCCGGCCGTCGTCGCGCTGTTCGACGGCACCGCGCTCGAGCGCCATGCCGATTTCGCCGCATCGCTGATCGTTGCCGCCGACAACGGCCAGTTGCGCACGACGCTGCTCAGCGTCGGCGAGATTCATGCGCGCGATGCGCACACGCTGCTGCTCGCGCTATGGCCGCAATCGCGCGCGGCACGCGCGCTCGCGCAGCGACGTGCGGCCGCGTTGACGCTCGTCGCGGACGGCGCGTTTTTTCAAGCACAACTGAGGATTGAACCGCTCGAAGGGGACTTCGGGGGGCTGGCCGGCTTCGCTGCGACGATCGCGCATGGCGATGCGCAGCGGGTCGGCTATGCGCGTCTCGCGACGGGCGTCACGTTTGCGATGGAAGGGGAGGCGCGTACCGAGGTGCTCGCACGCTGGCAGCGCCAGGTCGAGCACCTGCGGCGCGCGGCCGCGCGGCTTCAGTGACCGCGCTGACCGCTGCGCGACGAACGATTGCGGTTCGGATGCGCAGCATTGCCGTTCGCGGGACGTGCGCCGTTGCCGCCGCCGGACGGACGACCGCCGGCGTTGGCGTTGCCGCTCGCGCCGCCGGCCGTGCGCGGCTTGGCCGCCTTCGCGGCCTTCGGCTGTGCGTTGCCGTCGCGCTTCGCGGCCGGCTGGCCTGAGCCGCCGGCACGCGGCTGGCGATTGCCGCCGCCACCACCGCTACCGCCGCGCGGCTGCTGACCGCGGCGCTGCTGGATCGGCTCCGGCTTGGCGGTCGGATCGGGTTCGAAGCCCGCGATCACTTCCTGCGGAATCTCGCGCTTGATCAGCCGCTCGATGTCGCGCAGCAGCTGCTTCTCGTCGACGCACACCAGCGACACGGCTTCGCCGGTCGCGCCGGCACGGCCCGTGCGGCCGATCCGGTGCACATAGTCTTCCGGCACGTTCGGCAGGTCGAAGTTGACGACGTGCGGCAGCTGGTCGATGTCGATCCCGCGTGCGGCGATGTCGGTCGCGACCAGCACCTGCAGCGTGCTGTTCTTGAATTCCGCAAGCGCGCGCGTACGGGCCGACTGGCTCTTGTTGCCGTGGATCGCCATCGCGCTGATGCCGTCCTTCGTCAGCTGTTCCGCGAGCCGGTTCGCGCCGTGCTTGGTGCGCGTGAACACGAGCACCTGGAACCAGTTGTGCTCGCGGATCAGGTGCGTGAGCAGCTCGCGCTTGCGATCGCGATCGACCGGGTGGATCTTCTGCGCAACGCTTTCCGCGGTCGTGTTGCGGCGTGCGACTTCGATCAGCGCCGGCGAATCGAGCAGGCTGTCCGCGAGCGCCTTGATCTCGTCGGAGAAGGTCGCCGAGAACAGCAGGTTCTGACGCTGCGGCGGCAGCTTCGCGAGCACGCGCTTGATGTCGTGGATGAAGCCCATGTCGAGCATCCGGTCGGCTTCGTCGAGCACGAGGATGTCGAGATTCGACAGGTCGATCGTCTTCTGCTGCATGTGGTCGAGCAGGCGCCCCGGCGTCGCGACGACGATGTCGACGCCGCGCTTGAGCGCATCGATCTGCGGATTGATGCTGACGCCGCCGAACATCACGGCCGAGCGCAGCTTCAGGTACTTGCTGTACGCGCGCACGCTTTCCTCGACCTGGGCGGCGAGTTCGCGCGTCGGCGTGAGGATCAGCGCACGCACCGCGCGCTTCGCACCGCGCTGCTCCGCGTAGAACGTGTGCAGGCGTTGCAGGATCGGCAGCGTGAAGCCAGCGGTCTTGCCGGTGCCCGTTTGTGCGCCGGCGAGCAGGTCGCCACCGCCGAGGACGGCGGGGATCGCCTGCTGCTGGATGGGAGTCGGCGACGTGTAGCCGAGCTCGTTGACCGCCCTGACGAGCGGTTCGGCCAGGCCGAGAGATTCGAAAGACATAGATACCACTCTTGAGTTTTATGATTGGCGACGCCTCGCGCGGCCCGCGCGGGGAACGGCGTCGC
>NZ_JBQEON010000014.1:0-53310 GCF_052045245.1 Burkholderia sp. 22313 | reverse complement strand
CCCCCCCCCCCCCCCCCCCCCCCCCCCCCCCCCCCCCCCCCCCCCCCCCCCCCCCCCCCCGTTTGTGTCGCGCGTTATTTAGTCAAGCGGCGCGGAACGCAGGTCGCTCACCTGTTGCGGCGAGATCGGCGTACCGTTGTTGCCCCACGACATCCGGATATACGTGACGACTGCCGCGACTTCCTGGTTCGACAGCGACTGTGCGAACGGCGGCATCCCGTACGGACGCGGATTCTTGAACGTGCTCGGCGGATAGCCACCGTTCAGCACCATGCGGATCGGGTTGACTGCCGATTCCATCACGATCGAATGGTTGCCCGCGAGCGGCGGATACGCCGGCGGCTTGCCCGAGCCCGTTGCGGCGTGGCAGGTCGCGCAGTTGTCCGCGTAAATCTTCTTGCCTTGGTCGAACAGCGTGTTGCCGAACTGCTTCGACGGCTCGTACTGCATGTTCTTCGGCGCTTCAGCCTTCTGCGGGATCGACTTCAGGTACGTCGACATCGCGCGCGTATCTTCGTCGCTCATGTACTGGAGGCTGTTGTGCACGACGTCGGCCATCGGGCCGAATACCGCGCCCTGGTTCGACACCCCGGCCTGCAGCAGGTTGGACAGTTCCTCCACGTGCCAGTCGCCGAGGCCGAGTTCCTTGTCGTTCGTCAGCGACGGCGCATACCAGTTCTGCAGCGGGATCAGGCCGCCCGCGAAGGCTGCCGAGCTCACCGGGCCGCCCATCATGTTGATCGACGTGTGGCACATCGAGCAGTGGCCGAGGCCCTCGACGAGATACGCGCCGCGATTCCATTCGACCGACTTGGTCGGATCCGGCTTGTACTCGCCTTCCTTGAAGAACAGCGTGCGCCAGCCGATCAGCAGGTTGCGGTTGTTGAACGGGAACTTCAGTTCGTGCGGACGGCTCGGCACCGACACCGGCGCGACCGAACGCAGGTATGCGTAGATCGCGTCCGAGTCGCTGCGCGTGACCTTCGTGTAGCTCGCGAACGGGAAGCCCGGGTAGAGCAGGCTGCCGTCCTTCGAACGGCCGGTGTGCATCGCGCGGTAGAAGTCGTCCGACGTCCACTTGCCGATGCCATCCTTGTCGTCCGGCGTGATGTTCGGCGTGTACATCGTGCCGAACGGCGTCGCCATCGGCAGGCCGCCCGCGAACGACTTGCCGCCGCGCACGGTGTGGCACGCGATACAGTCGCCGACGCGCGCGAGGTACTCGCCCTTCTTGATCAGCGCGGCCTGGTCGGCCGGCGTGGCCGCGACGGCGGAAGCGCCGTGCAGCGTGTCGTTGCCCGGCCACAGGACCGGCACGAGAGCGGCGGCCGCGACGATCGCGACAGCCGAGAGTGCAAACAGGGACTTGCGTTTCATTGTGTCTGTCTCCCTTGCCTTATTGCGGTTCGCTGCCGCAGGCGAGCGGAGTCTTCATCGAACGCGCCGGTGCCGGCACGGGGTTGGCGGGCGCCGGTTGCGCGGCGAGCCACGCGGTCACGGCCGTCACGTCTTCATCCGACAGCTTCGACGCGATCTCGTGCATGCAGTCAGGTGCCTTCGCGTGGCGGTTGCCCGAGCGCCATGCGCCGAGCTGCGCGCTCAGGTAATCGGCGTGCAGGCCGACGAGGCCCGGGATCGCCGGCTGCATGCCGGTCAGCCCTGCGCCGTGGCAGGCCACGCAGGCCGGCAGCTTGCGGGACGGATCGCCTTGCGTGACGAGCTGCTTGCCGCGCGCGAGCGTCGAGCTCGGCAGCGTCGGCTTGGCCGGCGTCGGGTACGGCGGACGCTCGGCCGAGAAGTGCTCGGCGATTTCCTTCAGGTAATCGTCGTTCAGGTACGTCAGCAGATAGTTCATCGGCGGGTACTTGCGCCGGCCGTCACGGAAGTTGACGAGCTGGTTGTACAGGTACTCCGCCGGCTTGCCGGCAAGCCGCGGGAAATAGTCGTTGTCCGTGCCCTGGCCGTGAACGCCGTGACAGGCGGTACAGCCGCGCACACGCTCGGCCATGGTATCGGGTGCCTTGAGCGGCGCCTGCTGGGCGTGCGCTTGCTCCGTGGGCTTGGTCTGCGCTTGGGCAGCGCTCATAAGGCCCGCGCCACCGAACAACAGAACGGCGAGCAACGGACGGAAGAGGCGTCTTGAAGACACACGAGACTCCATGTTTATTCGTCGGGGACCTTGTCCGGGCTACGATCGGCTCGGCGCATGGACGGCAGGACAGCCGGGCTGCTGCGACGCGGCATTCTATCATCGATGGGTAATGACGGCTATTTGACGAAAGGGCATCGGTTCCTGTCTGTTTGCGACTTGCGACAATTTGACGCGCTTCGTCCCATCGTCGTGTGAACCGGCGTGCGCTTTGACCATCGAAGACCTACACTCGCGGGTCGCGCGGCGCCGCCTCCGCCGCAGATCCAGTCATTTCTCCCGTTTCCGGATTCATCGATGACGTTCCTTACCGTGCCATTGCCGTCTTCCCGCTGCCGTTCCACTTGCCGTCGCGCCGCTGGCCGGCCGTTCCCGGGAGGGCGCGCGCGATGAGGATCGACAGCTTGTGGATCGGGCAGGTCGCGCTCGCGGCGCTGATGGACGCGACCTTCGCGATGGCGGTCGGCTCGGCGCTCCTCAAGGCGTGGCTCGGCAAGGACGGCGCACGGCCGGTCGTCGCGCCGTCGCACCCCGCATGGCTGCGTGCGCAACATTCGCTGGTCGCGGCGGCGCTGGCGCTCGTGCTCGCCGACCTCGGCTGGCTGCTGTACGAAGCCGCCTCGATGAGCGGCACGGGGCTCGGCGGCGCGTTCGCCGCGATGCCGACGGTGCTGATGCAGACGCACACGGGCTTTGCGTGGGGCGTCGCGTTCGCCGGCGCCGTGGTGCTTGCGCTCGTCGCGCTGGCGAAGCCCGACGGCCCGCTCGCGCACGCGGTGCTGTGGCTTGCGGTGATCGTGGTCGCGGCCGGCAAGGCATCGCTCGGCCATGCGGCCGACACGGGCCCGCTGTCCGCGGCGGTCGGCGTGCAGACGCTGCACCTGCTTGCCACCGCGGTGTGGGGCGGCCTCGTGCTCGCGGGTGGGCTCGCGGTGCTGCCGGTGCTCGGCTCGTCGGTCGCGCGCGGCGCGCTGATCCGGATCGGCCAGCAACTGTCGCGTACGTCGATGATCGCGGTCGTCTTCGTGCTCGGCACCGGCGTGCTCAATGCGCTGCGCGGGCTCGGCGGCTCGCTCGCGCCGCTCGACGGCAGCACGTGGGGGCGCGTGCTGTTGCTCAAGCTGCTGCTCGTCGCACTCGCGCTCGTGCTGGGCGGGCTGAACCGCTTCTCGGCGCTGCCGCGCCTGGGCCGTACCGCGTCGACCGAGGATGCGCACACGTTCCGCAACATCCTGCATCTCGAGGCGCTGCTGATGATCGGCGTGTTCGTCGCGGCGGCCGTGCTGTCGTTCAGCGTGCCGGGGTTCGCGGCGCTCGGCTGACGGCCGGGGCGGCGCGAGTGCCCGCGCGCCACGCCACGCACCGCAGATGCAAGAACGGCCGCCTGTCCGGGCGGCCGTATCGACGCCGATGCGCGGCACACGCGCCGCGCGGCCCGGCTCATCTCATCTCGCTTCAGTTCACCCCTCGATCACCACTCGGCGACGCTGCCGTCCTCGTGGCGCCACACCGGATTGCGCCAGCGGTGGCCCGTCTTCGCCATCTCGCGCACCTTCTCCTCGTTGACGTCGATGCCGAGCCCCGGGCCCTGCGGGATCGCGACGAAGCCGTCTTCGTAGCGGAACACCTCGGGGTTGCGCAGGTAGTCGAGCAGATCGTTGCCCTGGTTGTAGTGGATGCCGAGGCTCTGTTCCTGGATGAACGCGTTGTAGCTGACCGCATCGAGCTGCAGGCACGCGGCCAGCGCGATGGGCCCAAGCGGGCAGTGCAGCGCGAGCGCGACGTCGTAGCTTTCCGCGAGCGTCGCGATCTTGCGGCACTCGGTGATGCCGCCCGCGTGCGACGCGTCCGGCTGGATGATGTCGACGTAGCCGCCCGCCAGGATGTGCTTGAAGTCCCAGCGCGAGTAGAGCCGCTCGCCGAGCGCGATCGGCGTGTTGGTCTGGTTGACGATGTCGCGCAGCGCCTCGGCATTCTCCGACAGCACCGGTTCCTCGATGAACATCAGCTTGTACGGATCGAGCTCCTTCGCGAGCACCTTCGCCATCGGCTTGTGCACACGGCCGTGGAAGTCGACGCCGATCCCGACGTGCGGGCCGACCGCATCGCGCACCGCCGCGACGTTCGCGATCACCTGCTCGACCTTGTCGTAGGTGTCGACGATCTGCAGCTCCTCGGAACCGTTCATCTTCACGGCCTTGAAGCCGCGCTCGACCACCGCGCGCGCGTTGTTCGCGACGTCGCTCGGCCGGTCGCCGCCGATCCACGAATACACCTTGATGCGCTCGCGCACCTGGCCGCCGAGCAGCGCGTGCACCGGCACACCGTGATGCTTGCCCTTGATGTCCCACAACGCCTGGTCGACGCCCGCGATCGCGCTCATCATGATCGGGCCGCCGCGGTAGAAGCCCGCGCGATACATCACCTGCCAGTGATCCTCGATCAGCAGCGGGTCGCGGCCGACCAGGTAGTCGGCGAGCTCCTGCACCGCGGCCTCGACCGTGTGCGCGCGGCCTTCGACGATCGGCTCGCCCCAGCCGACGATCCCTTCGTCGGTTTCGATCTTGAGGAACAGCCAGCGCGGCGGGACGACGAAGGTTTCGAGGCGGGTGATTTTCATGGGGCGTGTCTCCAGAATGGACCGGTGCGGACGTGCGGGTGCGGCGCCGGTCGAGTACGTGACGGTTATCCTAGCGTAGCCCGCTAAAAAATAGTATTAATAGCACTATTGTGCAGATAGTGGGCAGCCGCGGCGTGCCTGCTCAACGGAGAACGATCATTCAACGCGACCTGCATGGACAGACGGCCTTCCAGCTTGCGACCGCGATCCTGCGCGGCGACTATCCGCCCGAATCGCTGCTGCCGCGGGAGCCGGACCTCATGGCGATGTTCGGCGTGAGCCGCACGGTGCTGCGCGAGGCGCTGCGCACGCTGACGTCGAAAGGGCTCGTCGAATCGCGGCCGAAGGTCGGCACGCGCGTGCGGCCGCGCCGCGCGTGGAACCTGCTCGACGCCGACCTGCTCGACTGGTACGCGCGGGTCGCGCCGCCGCTCGCGTTCGCGCTGAAGCTGCAGGAGATGCGCGAGATGATCGAGCCGCACGCCGCCGCGCTGGCGGCGCGCGCACACGGGCCGGGCGCGTTCGATGCGATCGAGGACGCGGTGCGCGCGATGGCTGCCGCGCGCAACGTCGACGAATGGGTGCGCGCGGACCTGCGTTTTCACCTGAGCGTGCTGGAGGCCGGCGGCAACGAGCTGCTGGTGCCGCTCGGCGCGCTGATCGACCGCACGCTCGAAGCGCAGTTGCACCTGAACGCGCGGCGTGCGCACGTGTTCAACGCGTCCCTTGCCGAGCATGCGGCCGTGAGCGACGCGATCCGCGTGCGCGACGAGGACGGCGCGCGCCGCGCGATGGCATCGTTGCTCGCGGTGACGCGCGCGCGGATCGAGATGTCGTGATGGTCGTGATGGTTGTGACGGAAAGGGCCGCGTCACCCGGTCAGTGATTCGCGCCGCCGCCCGGCTTCAGCACGCGTTGCGTCGACGCCGGATACTTCGCGAGCAGGCTCGCCGGCCGGCGCGGCCGCACGACGAGATCGCCGCCGCAGTTCGGGCATTGCCCTTTCAGCACGTCGTCCGCGCAGCTCGCGCAGAAAGGCTCGCCGCCCGCGTACATTCAAATGTACAAATGCGTGCGTCCGCCGAATCGGGCGGCAGGTCCTTGTCGCAGCATTCGCAGCCGGGGCGCAGTTCGAGCATGACGGTGTTCCTCGTGATCGGGGTGGGGCGGGAAGGGCGCGGCCGGACATTGCGTGCGGCGCGCGTGCGCGCTACTGTACGCGCTTGAGCCGGCCCGGCCAACGGTGTCCCGCCGGGATGCCGTCGACGCGCACGGGCCGCCCCGGGAGACGACCATGCTCTATCGCGGAAGCTGTCACTGCGGCGACGTGAAGTTCGAGGCGGAAGGGGACCTGCAGGGCGTGACGGCCTGCAACTGTTCGATCTGCCGGCGCAAGGGGGCGCTGATGTGGTTCGTGCCGCGCGACCACATGACGCTCGTCACCTCCGACGACAATCTCGCCACCTACCTGTTCAACAAGCACGTGATCCGCCATCGCTTCTGCAAGCGCTGCGGCATTCACACGTTCGGCGAGGGCACGCATCCGAACGGCACCGAGATGGCCGCGATCAACGTGCGATGCCTCGAGGATGTCGATATCGATGCGCTGCCCGTCACGCACTTCGACGGCCGCTCGCTCTGAGCGGCGCATCGTCGCGCAAGCGCACGAGCCGCCGTCAGGACGGCTCGACCGGCGCGGCCTGCGGCGTCGGCGTTTCCGCCTGCGGCGCGGGGCCCGTCGTGCGCGTGCCGGCCGCGGCCGGGCGCTCGATCAGCGGCGCGAGCGCCGGGGCCATCGACTTGAGCAACTGCACGGCCATCGCGCTCGTGAAGTCGTAGCGCGCCGCGTACGGCTCGTGCGCGGTCGCCGTCAGCACGCCGAAGAAGCGGTCGCCGAGCACGAACACGAACGTCCCGCTGCGGTTGACCTTGCGCGACTCGATCAGCCGTGCGCCGCGTGCATAGACATTGAAGCGCTGGTCGCCCGTCCCGGTCTTGCCGTACACCTCGAGCGTCTTGCCGTCGGGCAGCGTGAAGCCGCCTGCGAGACGCCGCGCGGTGCCGTTCAGCACGACGTCGCGCAGCAGCGTGCGCGACACGTTGACGATCTCCGGCGACAGCGTCGGCTGCGGCTGCGCGGCCGCGCGCACGAAGCGTGTTTCGTACGGCGTGCCCTTCGCGAAGTCGAGGCGCGTGATCGTCTCGGTCGGTGCCTTCTGGCCGCCGGTCGCGATCAGGCCGATCAGTTTCGCGAGCGCGTCGGGCTGGTCGCCCGAGGCGCCGATCGCGGCCGCATACGACGGCGTGACTTCCGCGAACGGATAGCCGAGCGCACGCCACGCCTTCGTGATCTCCCCGTACGCGCGCAGCTCGACCATGCGGCGAATGCGGCGGTCCTGGGTCGCGTGATAGCGCGTCTTGTACAGCCACGAGTACGTGTAGAAGCGCGCGTCATGGCTGTCGCGCTGCACGTCGGCGAGCGACGCGTTCGGGTGGGCGCGCAGGTAGTTCAGCGTCCACAGCGCCAGCGGATGGACGCTCGCGATATAGCCGCGATCGTTGAGGTTGAAGCGGTCGATCGCGTACTTCGCGTAGAGCGCGGCGAGATCGTCGTCCGACAGCGTCGCGGCCGGCGTGCCCTTCAGCTGCGCGCGCATCTGCGCGCTGAACCACGCGAACGATTCGTTCGGCGCGACGCTGCGCAGCACCGTCGCGATCTTCGGCGGCGACTTGCGCACGTCCTGCAGCATCAGCGCGAGCGCATCGTCGGGCGCCTTGCCCGCATAGCGCGTGTAGTAGCGCTTCACGTAGACCTTGCTTTCGCCGTCGACGAACTGCTCGAGATAATGCTTGCGCTGCTCGGGATCGCCGAGCCACGACGACGACGGCCCGGCCGCCTTCAGCATTTCGTAATGGACGATGTCGCGCATCAGCCGCACGAACACGAGGTTCACCGAATGCTCGAACGCCGCGTGCAGCGTCATGATCCGGCCGTTGTCCGACTTGTCGAAGTTCGAGAACACCTGCGCGCCGCCGCCCGTGTAGAACACGTCGGGGCTCGCCGAGTACTTGCGTTCGACCGCCGCGTCGAGCATCGCCTGCAGCGAGCGGTCGCGCGTGTGCGACAGGTAGTCCAGCGCCCAGTGCGTGAGACCGTCGAGCGGATCGGGCTTCACCTGCGCGAGCTGGGCGTTCGACAGGCTGCCGTACCGCGCGTGCAGGTCGGACACGATCTGCAGGTAGGTGATCAGCGTGCGCAGCTTCGCGGTCGAGCCGAGGTTGATGCGGCCGCCGCGGTTCACGTCGAACGGCTCGTTCACGCTGTCGGTCTGCACGCGCAGCAGGTTTGCCCCGTTGCGATGCTCGTACAGCGTGAAGCTGTAGGTGAGGTGCGACGGGTCGTCCTTTGGCGCGAGCATCTCGAAGCCGTACAGGCCGGCGGTTTGCGCGCCGTTGCGGGTCGACGCCTGCGCGAGCCGTTCGGCGACCGCCTGCTGCACGCCGTTGTCGAGCGTGCTGGTGGCCTCCAGGTCGAGCTGATCGAGCTGGTACAGGTCGGTCATGCCGAGCGCCGCCAGCAGCGACGCGCGCGCCGACGTCACGGCCTTGCGCGACACGAACGACTGCACGCGCGTGGCGGCCGGCGGCGCGCTGCGCTCGATCTGCGCGGCCAGCGCCGCATCGCGCAGCGCCGGCGAAATCACGCCGCCGTTCGACAGCAGTCGAAGATAGCTGTCGGTCAGCTTCTGCAGCGCCGGATAGCCGCGATTCAGGAAGTACGACGGCGCGCGCTGCGCAATGATCAGCGACAGCACCTCGCGGAACGCCTTGCCCTGTTCGTCGACGTCGTCGCCGGTCGTCGGCGCCGACAGGATCCGGTTCACGTCGTTGAAGTCGCGGCCGTACCACGCGGCGAGACCGTCGCCGATGCCGGTGATTTCACCGACGTGCGGCCGTGCGGCGAGCGGCACCGAGTTCAGGTAGCGCACCAGGATCGAGCGGCGCGCGAGCATCGTCTGCGGGCCGTTCAGGTACGCGAGGACCGACGCGGACGCGATCTGCCGCAACTTTTCCGGCGGTGTCGCGGTGCGCCCGCCGGGTGAATGGCGGAACTTCTCGATCTGCGTCGCGAGCGTGCTGCCGCCCGGGCGGGCCTGGTGATGATTGACGACGTGCAGCGCCTGGTCGGCGAGCGCGCGGCTGAAGCGTCCCCAGTCGATCGCCGGATTGCGGTTCGGCTGGCTCGGGTCGAGCAGGTAGCGATCCTCGATGAACATCAGCGAATTGGCGACCACGGGCGGCACGGCGTCGAAGTCGGCGTAGACGCGCTGCGGGAAGACGGTCGCGAACAGCGGCGAGCCGGTCGAATCGAACAGCATCAGCCCGGTCTGGTCTTTCTCTTCGTAAGGCAGGAACAGGCCGCGATCGGCCAGCGACAGCATCCGCTCGGAGTCGCGCGCCTGCTTGCCGACGACGAAGCCGCGCGCGAGCAGGCGCTGCTGGAACGCGGGAATCATCGAATAGCCGAGGCGCTGGTCGTACGGCCCGTTGGCGGGGAAGCGGATGTGATCGCTCGCGCCAGACTCGACGGTGTAGCCGACGTCGCGCGTCAGCTCCGACAGATAGTGCGCCTGCAGGCGCGATGTCGCGAACTCGGTCATCACGAGTCGCGCAATGATCGCGATCGCGATCACCAGCGCGGCCAGCAAGGACCACTTGATCCACGTCCAGACCGAGGCACTACCGGTCACGCGCGGCAGGATGCGATTCAGCGGCCGATTCATGGCGGCGTCTCCCTGAAGGCACGGGCTCCGGCCGCGCCTCATTAAGGATTAGTGTAGTCCTCAAGCGCGCGCTGCCAAGAGCGGTTCACTACTGAGATGCACCGACGCAACAGCCGTGCCCATACCGTGTGCGGCGCCGCGGCGCGACTGCCCGAGCCGCGCATGGCGCGGCTTCCCGGCTGCTGGCGGGCTCGGCGGGGAGTTGGTCGCCGACGCCGGGAAAATGGTGCGCGATTGTTGCCTTCATTTACCTGACGAAATGATCGATCAGGTGATCGACGAAAAGTCGGGCCTTGCGTGGAAAATGGCGCCGGCTCGGGTACGCGACATTCATCTCGAGTTCCTCCAGCCGAAAGTCGGGGAGCAGTGTGCGCAGCCGGCCGCCGGCGAGATCGGCTTCGACGAGGAAGTCGGGCAGCACCGCGATGCCCATGCCCGCCAGCGCCCAGTTGCGGATCAGCCCGATGTTGTTCGACGACGCGGACTTGTTCGGGCGCACGGTGACGCGTGCCGCGCCCTGTTCGAACGTCAGGTGTTCGCCCGCGAAGTCGGCATGAAACGCAAGGCATGCGAGGGACGCGAGGTCGTGCGGATGGGTTGGCGCGCCATGCCGGTCGACATACGACGGTGCCGCACAGACGATCCGCTTGATACGCGTGAGCGGGCGTTTCACCAGGGTGTTGCTGCCGATGTGCTGCGACAGCAGCAATCCGATGTCGAAGCCTTCCGACACGAGATCGACGTGGCGGTCCACGATCGTGACTTCCGGCACGATGGCCGGATGCAGCGTCTTGAACGCATCGATCGCCGGGGCGAGCATGTGCATGCCGAACATCACGGGCGCGGCGATCTTCAGCGACCCGATCGGCTCGTGGTGCATCGACGCGATCGTTTCCTCGACGCGGTCGATTTCCTCGATCACATGACGGATCTGCGCGAGATAGAGATGACCGGCATCGGTCAGCGACAGGCTGCGCGTCGTGCGGTTCAGCAGGCGCGCGCCGAGCCGGTCCTCGATACCCATGACGAGGCGCGTGGCCGACGAATTGGAGATGTTCAGCTCGGTCGCCGCGCGTGCGAAGCTGCGCAGTTCGGCCACCTTCACAAATAACCGCATCGGGAGAAGTTCGTCCATTTTTTATCGATAAATAAAAATTGTTTATTGAATTATATCTATCGATTTATCCGGTTTTGAAGGCTTGTTCCGGTGAATGATTATTATGGAATCGCCTGTTGATCAGGATGGTGAACGGTTCCAGAATAACCGGCTGGACGGGCTTTGGGCTGGCCTTTTCGCGATCCGATCTTTCCCGGATATAAACCTGAGCGAGCGATTTGTATTTAGTAATTGTACGAAAATATTGGTGAATTTAATCATCAAGATATTTAATAACCGGCACGCAATTCGATTCGGGCGGGACGCGTCTCTATCGCCACGATCGGGATCGCTTCGTTCACGTCGATCATGACCTCGGCGGCGCGGTGATATCCTCGCGAAACGCCCGCGACCGACGGGCGGATACCGATTGCCCGTGCGCGGCCCGACGCCGTGCCGCGCGGCGTTTCCGAGGGAGAGCCGAACCATGAGCCGTAAATTCATTCTGAAGGGCGACACGACCGACCACGGCGGCGTCGTGCTCGAAGGGATCGCCAATTCGTCGTTCGACGGCCGCGAGCTTGCCTATCTCGGCGCGCCGGTTTTCTGCGCCGCGTGCAAGACCCAGGGCGTGATCGTGTCGGACGGCGGCGAGCGAACGATGACCGTGATGGGCAAGGTCGTCGCGCTCGAACACGACCTGTGCCAGTGCCTGTGCACGCCGCAGCCGAAGCTGATCCCGTCGCAGGGGACGGGGACCCTCTCGGGCTGACGTCCGTCGCATCCGGGCGATGCATGCGGCGGCCCGTCCACCGTCAGACGCTGCCTTCGGTCTCGATCACGAGAATGCGTGCTTCGCCGAGCGGATGCGCGACGTGCTCGGTACCGATCGTTGCGTGGAATACGTCTCCCGTTTCGAGCACCGTCGCGTGCTCGATGCCGGCTTCCCGGTAACGCATTTCGACCCGACCGTCGAGCACCGCGAACACTTCCTCGCCGTCGTTCACATGCCAGCGGTATGGCTGATCGGTCCAGTGCAGGCGGACCGTGATGCCGTTCAGTTTCGCGATGTCGAGCGCGCCCCACGGGCGCGGCGCGGTGAACCCGGTGCTGCGGATGATGTTCATCGATGATCCGTGAGTGCGAATGCCGCCGAGGGCGGCTGACCGCGTGCGGCTGCGCGGCGCGCAGCCTGTCTGCCTGCCGGATGCCTTCCGAGCGAAGTCAGCGCGAAGTCAGCGCGACATCGTGCGCAATGCTGCGTCGACGATCTGCGTGCGCTTCGCCAGCCCGGCCGCCGAACGCTCGGTCACGCGCTTCAGGACCGACGCCGGCGCGGTATCCGGCGAACCTGCGTCGAACGGCGGCGCGGGTGCGTACTCGAGTGCCAGCTGGATCGACTGCGCCTCTTCGTTGCCAGCCAGTTCGGCGGCGATCGTCAACGCGAAATCGATGCCGGCCGTCACGCCGCCGCCGGTGATCAGGTTGCCGTCGCGTACCACGCGCTCGCGCACGGGCACCGCGCCGAGCGGCTCGAGCAGCGCATGAAACGCCCAGTGCGTCGTCGCGCGGCGGCCGCGCAGCAGGCCGGCCACGCCGAGCAGCAGCGCGCCCGTGCAGACCGACGTCACGTAGCGCGCGGCGGCCGCACGCTGCCGCACGAACGCGATCGTTTCGGCATCGAGCAGCAGGTCGTTGATCCCGATTCCGCCGGGCACGCAGATCACGTCGAGCGGCGGACAGTCGTCGAACGTGCAGGTCGGCGCGAGCGCGAGGCCGCTGCTCGACGCGACGGGCTCGCGCGATTTCCAGACCAGATGAACCGCCGCGTCGGGCAGCGACGCGAGCACGTCGTGCGGGCCGGTGAGATCGAGTTGCTGAACGCCCGGAAACACGAGAAGGCCGATATGCAGGGTCATGCGAACACTCCGAAGGGAAGGGGCGGCGCCGCGGCCGGCGCACGATGGACAGATCGATTCTAGGCGCGTAGTGTTTGGCGAAATTGCCATATCGCCCACGTTTTCAGCCAATCGCCATGTTCGCCGCGCCGCGCTCGATCGTCATCCTCGCGTTCCCCCGTGCGCAGTTGCTCGACGTGACCGGGCCGCTGCAGGTGTTCGCCTCCGTCAACGAGCTCGCGCAGGCGCGCGGGCAGCCGGCGCCGTATGCGCCGCGCGTCGTGGCGCCCGAGGCCGGGCCGATCGAGACGTCGTCCGGTCTCGTCGTGATGGCCGATGCGCTGCGCTCGGCCGTGCGGCCGGATACGGTGATCGTCGCCGGCGGCAAGGGCGTGCACGCCGCGTCGCAGGATGCGCGGATGGTGCGCTGGGTCCGGCAGCAGGCGCGGCGCGCGCGACGTGTCGCGTCGGTCTGCACCGGGGCATTCCTGCTCGCCGAGGCCGGCCTGCTCGACGGGCGGCGCGCGGTCACGCACTGGGCACGCTGCGACGAATTCGCGGCGCGCTATCCGAACGTGCGCGTCGAACCCGATCCGATCTTCATCCGCGAAGGTGCGCTATGGACGTCGGCCGGCGTGACCGCCGGCATCGATCTCGCGCTCGCGCTCGTCGAGGAAGATCTCGGGCGGGCGATCGCGCTCGACGCCGCGCGCGAGCTCGTCGTGTTCCTGAAGCGGCCGGGCGGCCAGGCGCAGTTCAGCGCGATGCTGTCGATGCAGCGCACCGACGACCGCTTCGGCGAACTGCATGCATGGATCGCCGAGCACCTGAGCGCCGACCTGTCGGTGCCCGCGCTCGCCGAGCGCGTCAGCATGAGCGAGCGCAGCTTCGTGCGTCACTACCGCGCGGGAACCGGCCGCACGCCCGCGCGCGCGGTCGAACAGATGCGTGTGGAGGCCGCGCAGCGCCTGCTCGGCGAAACCGCGTGGCCCGTCAAGCGGATCGCCACGCGCTGCGGCTTCGGTTCGGAAGAAACGCTGCGGCGCAGTTTCGTGCGGGTGCTCGGCGTGTCGCCGCAGGGCTATCGCGAGCGGTTCGTGCGGTAACGCGTCGTTGGACGGCGGAGCCGCCCGCACGCGGCGATCGGGGGCGGAGCGATCGTCGTCCGGAACTGCACGAAAGCCGATCACTTTCGAGTCCGAAACGCCGTGACTATTCAGAAGCGGAGAACAATAGACAGGGGCTTGTGTCGTGCCCGTTGCGGGCTCTATTCTGTTTCGTTGGCGATTCGAAGGGGGGCAACATGGACCGCATTCAGGCAATGGAAGTTTTCACCCGCGTCGTCGACGCGAACAGCTTCACGCGCGCGGCCGACACGCTCGCGATGCCGCGCGCGTCGGTGACCACCATCATCCAGAATCTCGAGGCGCTGCTCGGCGTGCGCCTGATGCACCGGACGACGCGCCGGCTGTCGCTGACGCCCGAGGGCGCCGCGTACTACGAGCACTGCATGAAGATCATCTCGGAGATCGCGGAAGCCGACGCGAGCTTCCAGACCGGCAACCGCAAGCCGAGCGGCGTGCTGCGCGTCCACATGCCGAGCTCGCTCGGGCGCCGCATCGTGTTGCCGGCGCTGTCGCTCTTCCGGCAGCGCTATCCGGACATCACGCTCGATCTCGGCTTGTCGGACCGCTACGTGGATCCGGTCGAGGAGGGCATCGACTGCATGATCCGGGTCGGGCCGCTGGAGGATTCGTCGATGGTCGCGCGGCGGATCGGGATGCTCAAGCGCGTGACCTGCGCGTCGCCCGACTATCTGGCGCGTCACGGCGAGCCGCAGGAGATCGCCGACCTGGCCGATCATCATGCGGTGAATTTCCGCGCGAGCCACGGTGCGCGGGCGATTCCGTGGGTGTTCATGATCGAGGGCAAGCCGGTCGAGGTGCGGATGAACGGCAGCGTGACCGTCAACGATTCGGATGCGTACGTCACGTGCGGGCTCGAAGGGTTCGGGATGATCCAGCCGACGCTGTTCATGGTGCTGCCGAACCTGCGCGACGGTTCGCTGGTCGAGGTGTTGCCCGACTGCAATCCGAAGCCCAAGCCGATCTCGATCGTGTATCCGCACAACCGGCATCTGTCGCAGAAGGTGCGCGTGTTCGCGGACTGGATCGCGGAGCTGTTCGAGTCGACGCCGGCGCTGGAGGGTGGTGAGAACTGGCGGGGGAAGGTGCGAGCCGAGGTGCCCGACGCGCAGCGCGGGGCGGTGGTGGCGTAGCTGCGGGCAGCGCGTAGCCCGAAGGGTGGGCGACGCGCGCATCGCGTGCGCCGGATGAAGCAATGAAAAAAGCCGCTGATCCTTGCGGAACAGCGGCTTTTCGCATTTGGTGGCGAATCAGGGATTCGCGATTGGTACTCGGAACCGCCCGTCCAGCTTGCGTCCGCGGCTGCTACACGTTCCAAGGATAGCAGCCCGGGGTAGCAGTTTCCAGGCATGCAGGAGCTGCTCCGACCAGCTCAAAATTTCTCATTGCAACCTCGACAGTCAGAACTGGCGGCCGAATTGCCCGGTAACCGGCTTCCGTCAGCCGCTCAACTAGCTGTGACACCGCGAAGATGGACTTCATATTTTGCGAAAGCATCGTCCTGTCTCAGGTGCGCGTATTCGGCGAGCACTGTCTCCAATTTGTCATGCAGTAGTTGGCTAACGGTAAGGAAATCGTTCGAATGTTTCCTCAGGTAGTCGGTTGCAACAAGATGTCGCAAAGCGTGCGGTCCAAATCCCGGTGTCTGAGGAATAAGCCGTCGTGTCAGCCTGAAGAAGTGCTTATTCAAACTGGTCCACTTGCCCGAATCTTCGTTCGGGAAAAGCCAGTCTGCCTTGGGATTGGCGCGGAGAAGGCGGGGCCGGAACTCGTCAAGGTACTCCTCAATTCGGGCTGCGAGGGCTCGTGGTAACGGCGCGTCGTACGTTCCCTTGATTGCTTTGCGGTCGTTTTTGAAGTCTTGCGGACCGAAGCGAATTCGCCACTGGCCGTCTTCACGGCGATACAGAGAGCCCGTGTTGTTCGGGCGCCAGGTCATGGTTACCAAATTTCGAAGGCGAAGCGGGTTTGCAATCACAATCGACAACAGCAGCGCGTCGCGCTTGCGAGTCGCTTCTAGCCTGCTGCCTGGAGCTGCAAACGCTGCTTGTTGGTCAAGCAACTCGACAGCTCGGAGCAGGGGGGCCAATGGCTCTGACATATCGAGCAGTGCCTGGATAGGCTCTTCTGGCCGTCTCGACACATCGGTTGCGTCGTTCGACCATTCTTTGACGAGTTGTAAAGTTTCTCGGCACGCGTTTGCCCAGTTCAGGTTCAATGTCCCGGGCGGCAGGCGCTCAATGAGTTTAGGCTGCTGCGCGACGAAGCCCGTCTCGGAATTGACGAGACTCGCCGCGAGCGCCGCGAATGCCGCATGACCTCCATGAACCAAACCGCCGGCCTGTCCTCGCAGGAATTCAAGGTAAGCGTTGACGGCATCGCGAGAAGCAAACCATGCGAGGCTTTGCGCCGCGCCAGCAGAAACGCCGTACCCACCATTTTCCCGCGGGCGAACAAGAAAGCCGAAGAAGGAGCGGAACTTGTCTAACGTCTTCTGGGCAGTTGTGCAGTACAGGCCATTTCGCCAGGCGTGCGCCGCCGTTAATTTGGCCAGCTTGTCGCCGGGGAATAGTCGCCATGTTCCGCGGGGAGTTCGCGCTAGACTCGTCCGTTTGTCGGTTTTGTATGCGAAAAAGGCATTCCATTCCGCGAGGAAGTCAGTGGACAGCGCGTTCGGCTGAATGTAGTAAGTATCCTTGATATTACGCATTAGCCGGGCGCGATAGTCGATTTGAGCCGAAACTGTAGACAATGCAGCATCGTCGAGCGACTTCTTAACAGCCGGAATCAGAGACTCCAAGGCGCCCGCCTCTAGCTTCAGTTCTCGCTCAATCCGCCTAACAGATGGAAACGCCCGACGGTTCGGAAACGCGCCCTTCATCCATCTCTGGAGGGCAGTAGTCGATGCGCCTGCCCGCCTGGCGATGGTTTTAGGAGCTTCACCCGTCGATGCCAAGGCGGAACGTAGGGCGACGTGGAACGGCGACACTTCCGGACTCATTTTGCGCACCGGCTTGATGCGTCGGTGTTCATCGAGTAACGAGTCCGCTAACCTGCGCCATGCACGCAGATGACTCCTTCGGTCGCTCTTCGAGTGTGACCCTACACCAAGCGAGCACGAGTAATTATTCAAGCTGTCGTCGAATCCCGACAATAGTTCTTTGCCGACCGCGGATTCGACGGTTTTACCGTGAAACGCCAAGAAAGAGTGCAGGGTTGTCGGTTGGGTTCTGATGGCGAGAGATGTTGCGACGATTGGTTACGAAACAGTGCTTAAGTACAACCGGATTGCTCGACCTGAAGACAGGGTGTTGTGATGCAACGATACACTCGGGATGAGTTGGTGGCATTTATCCGGGAGGAGGCTTGCCTATCTCCCAAGAAGCCCGTCACCGATGACATGGATGTCGTCTATTCGCTAGGGCAACATGGCGATGACGCCGATGAATTCATGGAGAAGTACTTCGACACGTTCAAAGTGGACCGGGGGGACTATGACTTTTGTCGCTACTTTTTCATGGAGGGAGAGGGTTTTATCTCACATTTATTTCAAAAATTCATAATGAGAAGGCCCCATTCCCTAAAGAGAGAAACAATGACCGTGGGAATGCTATATAAAGCAATCCTCCACGGCAAATGGGTGGGATTGCGAAGCTCTGTCGGAGGGGAAGTACTACTAGCAAGCGACTCGCGACGAGGAGTGCAAGAGAGCCGCCAGGACCCTCATCCATGTCGGCGGCAACATTCATCCTCTCGGGCGTCGCAACAAATACCTATGGTCTTCGGGGCCGCAATGAATTCCACATCTTGCGAGTTCACGTAGGAGCCTTAGAACCGGCGCGGCGCCATACGGCAAAGTGACGAACCGTCACTTGGTCAGCTTTTCGTTGCGTTTCTCCTTGCGGCTTTGCCGAGCCTTCGCCGACGCTCGTGCCCGAGACTTCCCGAACGCGACAGCCGCTCGTACGTCCATTTCAAGCGTACCCTGGTCCCTTTTCTGGAGACGCCACAGTCCGGCGAGAGCGCCATCACGTCTTGTGAGCCATAAAGCCGTCGCGTAGAGGCCGATACCAACGCCCGGTTCGCCAGCCTCTATGCGCATCAGCGTCGGGACGGTTAGCTACTCCCGCGTTTCCTCTCAAGATATCGTTCGTATTTGTCGGCCAGCGTGTAAACGTACTCGAAGATTGCGACGGTGAAGTCAATGATGTCTTGCGCATCTTCGCGAGTCGTTTGGACATCTGATGCATGCGCGCCGATGTTCCTCTCTACGCGAAGAGCGTCGGCCCAGGTAGATACTCCACGCTCGACCTTGGGACATAGACATGGTAGTCCCGGACACGGCGGCGTTCCCAGGCGTCGTGTGGCAGGTCCCGTGATAGCATCCGAAAGTTTGATTTCACGCACCAGCCGCGTGCAAAATCAGTCCCCAAAGTCAGGAAAACGTCAGCATGCTTACCGGCGAAATTCGCAGTCAAATCAACGCCATCTGGGACTCGTTCTGGTCCGGCGGTATCTCCAATCCGCTTGAGGTGATGGAGCAAATCACCTACCTCCTCTTCATCCGTCGACTGGACGAGATGCATACGCTCGAGGAGCAGAAGGCCGTTATCACGGGTAAGCCTCAGGTTACCCGCATCTTCGCGATTGGGGCGGACGACAAGGGACGCGATTACAATGACCTGCGCTGGTCACGGTTCAAGAATTTCGCGCCGGCTGAGATGTTCACGGTGGTTGGCGAGCACGTCTTCCCGTTCCTGCGCGTTCTGGGTGGTCAGGACACGACCTATGCGCATCACATGAAGGATGCGCGCTTTACCATTCCGACGCCCGGCTTGCTGGCCAAGGTCGTCGACATGCTCGACCACGTCCCGATGGACGACCTGGATACCAAGGGCGATGTCTATGAGTACATGCTGGGCAAGATTGCGAGTGCCGGCCAGAACGGCCAGTTCCGTACGCCCCGCCACATCATCAAGCTGATGGTCGCGATGACGGAGCCGAATGCGGACGACGTCATCTGCGACCCGGCCAGCGGCACGTGCGGCTTCCTCGTAGCCGCCAGCGAGTACCTGCGCGAGACCTACCCGAAGCTTCTCAACCATGCCGCTCGGCGTGAGCATTTCCATAACGGGATGTTCCACGGATATGACTTCGACAACACCATGCTCCGCATTGGCAACATGAACATGGTGCTGCACGGCGTTGAGAATCCAGACATCCGTTATAAGGACTCATTGGCGCAGGACCACGCCGGCGACGAAGAAAAATACTCCCTCATCCTGGCCAATCCACCGTTCGCAGGCTCGCTCGACTACGAGAACACGGCCAAGGACCTGCTTTCCATCGTCAAGACGAAGAAAACTGAACTCCTGTTCCTTGCGCTTTTTCTTCGGTTGCTGAAGCCAGGTGGCCGAGCAGCGGTTATTGTGCCCGACGGTGTCCTGTTCGGTTCGTCGAATGCTCACAAGGAACTGCGTCGAACCATCGTCGAAGACCATAAACTCGACGGCGTGATTTCTCTGCCCACTGGAGCATTCAAGCCATACGCCGGCGTGTCGACGGCCATTCTCGTGTTCACCAAGACCAATTCGGGCGGGACGGACCATGTCTGGTTCTACGATATGGAAGCTGATGGCTGGAGCCTTGATGACAAGCGCCAGCCACAACTCGATGAAGAGAGGCTGGGTGTGACGCCGGCACAACCGCTCACCGACTCCGAACACGTCAAGAACAATCTGCCGGATGCGCTGGCTCGGTGGAAGCAACGGGGAGGGGCTGAACGCGACCGTCCTCGTACTGCACAAAGCTTCTGTGTTCCCAGGGCAGAAATTGCTGCGCAGGGTTACGACCTTTCTATCAATCGGTACAAGGAGGTTCTGCATGAGGAGGTCGAGCATCTGCCGCCAAAGGACATTCTCACGAAGCTCCGAGACCTTGACGCTGAAATTCAGGCCGGCATGGCTGAGCTTGAGGAGCTGTTGCCGCTATGAACAGTCGGAATCAATTTACACTCGGTGAACTATGCGAAATTCAACGCGGCGGGTCACCACGGCCCATTGACCAATACATCACAGATTCCGAAAACGGTGTCAACTGGATAAAAATTGGCGATGTTGCGGAGGGCGAAAAATATATCTATACGACGAAGGAAAAAATAAAACCGGAGGGAGCTAACCGCTCGCGCCACGTCGCCGCAGGAGACTTTTTGCTCACGAATTCAATGAGCTTTGGTCGCCCATATATTCTTCGAACATCTGGCTGCATTCACGACGGTTGGTTGGTTTTACGATATGACAAAGCGCGTTTGGACGAGGACTACCTTTATCGCGTCCTGTCATCAGACTTGGTGTACGCTCAGTTCGTGAAACTTGCGGCCGGAGCGGTCGTTAAAAACCTCAACAGCGATGTTGTTAAGCAGGTAACGATACCTGTTCCCTCAATCGAAGAGCAACGTCGCATTGCTGCCATTCTCGATAAAGCAGACGCGTTGCGCGCGAAGCGGAGAGAGGCACTGGCGTTGCTTGGTGGCATGGCACAGGCGATTTTTGTCGACATGTTTGGGTCCCCTGTTAGAAATCCGAAGAACTGGCCGACGGCCAAGCTAGGTGAGGTCGGTACTTTAGACAGGGGTGTGTCAAAGCACCGGCCGCGTAATGCCCCGAAGCTTCTTGGTGGTCCGTATCCGCTAGTACAGACTGGTGATGTCGCGAATTCTGGCGGATATGTTGAGTCATTTTCCGGCACGTATTCAGAAGAGGGGTTGCGCCAGTCTCGGCTATGGCGAGCCGGAACCTTATGCATCACAATTGCTGCCAATATTGCAAAAACTGGGATACTCACGTTTGATGCTTGCTTTCCAGACAGCGTCGTGGGATTCGTGGCAAATGATAGAGCCACGATTGAATACGTTCGAGTATGGTTGTCCTTTCTTCAGAAAACTCTCGAAGAAAATGCTCCCGAGGTGGCGCAAAAAAATATTAACCTCGCGATACTGCGAGACCTTGATATTCCGCTACCTCCAATCGAGCATCGCATGCGGTTCTTGGCGGCTCTAGATGTTGTCAATGCTATGTCTAGGCGTGGTCGGGAAGCATATGCTTATACGGATAAGCTCTTTAAATCGCTCCAATCTGACGTATTTCATGGGAAAAGAATAAGTGAGCAACTTCACCTTCCTTCAACCCGAGTGGTCCTTCCTGCATGAGGATGTCAGCAAGGCGGAAGGCGCGGTAAACAACGACCCTCGGGTCGCCTGTATCTATGCGCGCCGAACCTTGGAACTCGGCGTGGCATGGCTCTACACTCACGACAAGACGCTCAAACAGCCCTATCAGGACAACCTTAGCGCATATATTTACGAGCCCACCTTCCGGAACGGGGTTGGCCACGCTGTTTTTGCCAAGGCCCGTTTCATCAAGGATATGGGCAATGAGGCAGCTCACAGTACGCGCAAAATTTCCCAGTCCGACGCGCTGAACTCGGTCCGCGAGCTTTTTCACTTTTGCTACTGGCTTGCACGTACGTATGGCCGGACATCCCATCCGGCGCCCGGGATTTCGTTCTCGGCACAACTCATTCCGGGTGCGTCGGGCACGCCTCCCCAAACCCAGGCGCAACTGGAGAAGCTGGTCGCCGAACTCCAGGAGCGCGACGAGAAGCTTTCTTCGTTGCTTGCCGACAAGGCGCAAACTCAGGCTGAGCTGGAAAAGCTGCGAGCGGAGATTGCCACTGCCAAGGCAGTCAACACTGCTCAGCCGGATACTCACGATTACTCGGAAGCCGAGACCCGAAAGGCCTATATCGACCTGTTGCTTAAGGAGGCTGGCTGGGCTATGGACCCGGCCAAGAACTTTGAGGTTAAGGTCGAGGGCATGCCCAATGGCGAGGGCGTCGGCTATGCCGATTACGTGTTCTGGGGCAGTGACGGCAAACCGCTGATGGTTATTGAGGCCAAGCGGACGACGAAGAGTCCAACGGTGGGGCAGCAGCAGGCGAAGCTTTATGCTGATTGCCTCGAGAAGATGTACGAGCAGCGTCCCATCATCGTTTACTCGAACGGCTACGAGCATTGGATATGGGACGACAAGTTCTATGCACCACGCGAGATGCAGGGCTTCTACACGAAGAGCGAACTGGAGCTCCTCATCCAGCGCCGCGCCAGCCGCAAGAAGCTCGGCGAAACGTTGATTGACGGCAAGATTATCGAGCGTCATTACCAGAACCGCGCAGTTCGCCGCGTGGGCGAAACGTTCGAGAAGGACAACCAGCGCAAATCCTTGTTGGTGATGGCGACCGGTTCCGGCAAGACCCGTACCGTCATCGCCCTGGCTGACGTGCTGATGCGAGCCAACTGGGTTAAGCGCGTCTTATTCCTCGCCGACCGAGTGGCGCTGGTCAATCAGGCGGTCAATGCTTTCAAGGCACACCTGCCTTCATCATCGCCAGTCAATCTGGTGACGGAGAAGAATACCGACGGTCGTGTCTACGTCTCGACCTACCCGACGATGATGAAGCTCATCGACGAATCGTTCGACGGGCAACGTCGATTCGGTGTCGGCTACTTCGACCTGGTCATCATCGACGAGGCTCATCGGTCGGTGTACCAGAAATACCGGTCCATCTTCCGGTACTTTGATTCGTTGCTCGTCGGCCTGACCGCCACGCCCCGGGACGAAATCGACAAGAACACTTATGGCCTGTTTGACCTGGAGCCGGGCGTGCCAACCGATGCCTATAGTCTGGATGATGCTGTTGCCGAGGGCTATCTTGTTCCACCCGTGGCAGTTTCTGTTCCGCTCAAATTCCACCGTCAGGGTATCCGGTACGATGAGCTGTCCGAAGAAGAAAAGCAGGAGTGGGACGAGAAGGAATGGAATGATGAGGGAATAACGCCGAACGAAATCGACTCCGAGGATTTGAACAAGTGGCTGTTCAATGCCGACACGGTCGATAAGGCGCTTGAAGTCCTCATGCAGCTTGGTCACAAGGTCGCCGGCGGCGACCGGCTTGGCAAGACGATTATTTTCGCCAAGAACAACGACCATGCTGATTTCATCGCGAAGCGGTTCGATGTGAACTATCCGCACTACAAGGGACAGTTCGCACGCGTGGTGACCTACAAGACCGAATACGCGCAGTCGCTCATCGACGACTTCTCGGACAAGGAGAAGGCCCCGCACATTGCTATTTCGGTCGATATGCTGGATACCGGCATCGATGTCCCTGAGGTAGTCAACCTCGTCTTCTTCAAGGTTGTCCGGTCTAAGACCAAGTTCTGGCAGATGCTCGGGCGTGGTACCCGATTGTGCAAGGACCTGTTCGGGCCGGGGCAGGACAAGAAGGACTTTTTCGTCTTCGATTTCTGCGAGAACCTCGAGTTCTTCAGCCAGGACCCGAAGGTGACCGAGGGAGCAACGGCGGAGTCCCTCAGTACACGGCTATTCAAGGCTCGAGTCGAGATGTTGGTCGAACTCGACAAACGCCGCAAGGACAAGACTGCAGGTGTGCCTGATGAGGGGCTGACGTTCGAGCAATTGCGCGGTGATACGGTGACCCTGTTGCAGACCCGTGTGGCCGCCATGAACCTCGACAACTTTGTGGTTCGCCCTCACCGGCAGTTCGTGGAGCGGTACGCCACCAAGCAAGCCTGGGACACGCTCGGCGACGAACAAGTTCATGAACTGAATACGCGAGTTGCCGGGTTGCCGTCCGAACTACCGGACGAGGACGAAGAGGCCAAGCGGTTCGACATTCTCGTATTGCGGACCCAGCTGGCCATTCTGCAAGCCGCACCAGGATTTGTTGGCCTGAGAGAAAAAATCCAGGCCATTGCCAGCGCGCTCGAGGAGCAGTTTGCGATTCCTGCCATCAAGGCGGAAGCCGAGCTGATTCAGGCCGTCGCCAGTGACGAGTGGTGGCAGGACGTTACGGTCCCCATGCTGGAAACGGTCCGCCGCCGACTGCGGGCTCTGGTAAAGCTGATTCCAAAAGGGCAGAAGAAGATTGTTTACACCGACTTCGTGGACGAACTCGGGGATGTACAAATCATCGACCTGCCACAGGTCATGGCCGGACTCAATATGAGCAAGTTCAAGGAAAAGGCGCGCCAATTCTTGAAAGAGCACGAATCGCATCTTGCTCTGCAACGTCTGCGTCGCAATCAACCGCTCACGTCATCGGACCTTGAGGAACTTGAGCGCATGCTGGTCGAGGCTGGCGGCACGCAAGAGCTTATAAACGAGGCGGTGGGGAAGAGCCACGGTCTCGGCATCTTTATCCGTTCACTGGTCGGTCTGGACCGCGAGGCAGCTGCTGCAGCGTTTAGCGAGTTCCTTCAAGGAACGACCGCGACGCCTAACCAAATTGAGTTCATCGACCTGATTGTCCAAGAGCTGACGCAGAACGGGGTGATGGAGGCCGCGCGGTTATTCGAATCGCCGTTCACGGATATAAATGCTCAGGGGCCACTCGGAGTGTTCCCAGCGGCGACGGTGACGCAGATTGTGCAGGTCCTCGCGGAGATTCGGGAAAGGGCGGTGGCCTGATGA
The DNA here is from genome assembly GCF_052045245.1 of Burkholderia sp. 22313. Lineage (NCBI taxonomy): Bacteria > Pseudomonadati > Pseudomonadota > Betaproteobacteria > Burkholderiales > Burkholderiaceae > Burkholderia > Burkholderia sp. 22313. The sequence goes on along the minus strand of NZ_JBQEON010000014.1, from coordinate 29,068 downwards.
CGGTAGTCGAGACTAACGTCAACTCCTAGGCCTGAAGGCAGCTTCCAAGGTTCGCTTCATAGACACCCCTTTCGCACAGACACAATCATGACTCGACACTGGTCTCAAGACCCCTACTGGACCGACGCCCTCGAAAAATTCGTGGCCATGCGAGAGAAGGGGGCAACGAAGCTGACTATTGACCTCAACGCCTTCGAGGAGACTCTCCACAACGGTGACGGCCCCGCATATCGGGCCCTGGAAGCCATGGTCTCGGTTCACGAACACGAGGGATATGAGGGTTTCCGCGGCGCGCCACGTATCGTGGCGGCGCTCCTTGTGATTCTCAGTGAGAGCACGACATGATTCCAATTCTGCCAGCGGATGCTTGGCGGGAGTTCCGGGGGGCGGCCGCCAACAAGGGGCAGAACCACACTACCCACCAGGCGGTCATCGCCGACGCAAACGGCCGTTTGCATAAATGCTTTGTCAAAGCGGCTCCGCTCGGCAACCCCATGGTGCTCACTGAGAGCATCGCATGGATGATAGCGGCTGCCCTCGACCTGCCTCGACCGGAGTTCGCAGCTGTTGTTCTCTTGCCTGTTAGCAGGCTTCGCCAGAGCATGCCGCTGGACCAGCATTGGCTGAAGTACAAAGAGGTACCAGCCTTTTGCACTTCAGCCGTTCCCGGCAAGCACATCACCGCGCGGTGGAAGTGGCTCCAAGCCGCTCGAAAGGCAAGTGCGTTCAAGCACCGCGACATCGCAAGAATCGCTGCATTCGACCACTGGGTCGAAAATCAGGACCGCCATACTGGGAATTTCCTGCGGACGTCGGGTGGAGACTATATCCCCATCGACAACGAGCTCATTCTCTACACGCTAATTTGGCTAGCAGGCGGTCTCCAATATGCGCACAACAGTTTGCGCAAGGAGGCCCGAAATCTGCTCAAGCAGGCCGGCTATACCAGGTTTGAAGCGTCGATGGCGGTGGCCTCCTTGCAGCATGAGCAGGCTCTCGTGCAGGTCGCACCATCGCTCGAGCAATTCATTTCGAAAGTGATTTCCGACTCGACTGAAGCTGCAACGCTGACCGCAAACGTTCTGCAGTTTCTGGGACATCGCGCTCAACGCGATTGGCTAGCCAATGAATTGGGGTGCATCGTATGAGAACCTTGTTCATGTCGACCGGCTCAGACCCTCTTGCTCATGTCAGGCGACATGCGCTCGCCGTGCCTGCCCCCGAATTTGAGGGCGTCTGGGCGACCATCGAATTGCAACCAGATGCTTTCGCGCCCCAACGCTACACCGTTGGAGTTATTGTCGGCACACGTGGTGGGCCGTTCAGCTTCCGTTTGCTCGATGACCTGTCGAAGTTTGAATGTATCTATGGCCGGGACGACCTTGGTCAGATTCGCGACCTCATGGAAGCGGCCGAGCAGGGCATGCTGCGTGCACAGAAGAATGGGGCGGGTCTCGAAGACGTGCCATTCGAGACGGACGCTATCTCAATCGGAAGTCAGTGGGCGACATCAGGCGTGTCCGTGGATGCTGTTTTGAGTCGGCTCTATCACGACGTCGTGCCTCTTGTGCCTCGCGAAGAACGGAAGACCCGTGAATTCATCACGCTCGACAACGCCGCTGTGCGCCGTCTTGTTGATGACGAGTTGAAGAAAATTGCCGGGTTATCGTTTGAGAGAATTAGTACCGAGCCGCAACGAGCGCTTCTCGATGAATCGACGGGGCAGTCTCACTGGCTCGAATTCAATCTCGCTCCCCCCGGCAAGGCTGGGAGCGTCATCTCGGCGGTGTACAAGACTCCGACTAGCGTTGAGCTGAATTTCTTGCGCGCATCGAGAGACCTGACGACCTATGCCCGGGTGAACCGTCTTCAGGACCGAGGCCTGGGGCTTTTCGTCATGACGCCGGCAACAGACAGCATGCCCGCGCTAGACCGAGAGAGGATTGAAAATATCCTTGGCGAGCAAAGTTGGAGCCTTGAGCAACAGGGCTTCGTAGTATCAGCTCATGATGACCCTGGCCCACTGGCACGCGACGTTTATGAGTGGGCGTCGGTCGATTGAGAAGGCTCTCTAACAGTTAGCACGCTCAATATATGCCGACCACCTCAAGGGGAGGTCGGCCCTGCGGTCGCGGGAATGTTTCGATGCGCACAGTGGAACGACCTCAGCCGGTCTTGCGCGGCGCGTCTATCTTTACTCAGGAATAAGGCACCCCAGATTTGCCAACCGGATACCCATGGCTTGTGGGCTGACTTCAAATTGGGCCGCAAGTGCAGTCGTCACTTCTTCGGCAGAACTGTCGGGCGACTGTTTCCGGTTCTCGGCCAATTTCTTATAAACCCAATCGGAAGGCATCAAGAGCGCGGCCGCAAACTGGTTGGCAGCAATTTCCTGTGGGTCTATTGCTCGGCCACTGTTCTCGTCCCTTCGAAGGACTGTCCCGTCAACGAACATCTCTCCTTTGTGCTGTAGGACGAGATGTCCGAGCTCGTGAGCAATGGTGAATCGTTGGCGAGTCTTACTCTGATGAGAGTTGACTCCAATCAGGCACTTTCCTGGCTGATTTACCAAGAGTCCCGACAGGTCTGATTTCAAGGTCTGAAACATGACCTTGCATCCCATTTGTTTGGCGACAAGTTCAACATCGACTGGTGCGTCAGTCACACCAGCGGTCTGAAGTGTCTGTCGTGCTTTATTTTCTGGGTTTGCCATGTTTTAGCGCTTTTCTTCGAGAGAAGCGAGAACCTCGGGCGAATCTAGGAAGTCTCTAGCCCATTGTCTTTCTGTCTCGTCACCAAGTTTGGCCAGTGAACTCTCCAGCTCAGCAGGAAGCTCCGACTTCTCCTTGGTCTCACTTCTTGGAGGTAGGAGAGACGAGGGTTCTGCGTCAACGGCATCAGCCAGTTGATAAAGCATGTGCAACGAGACCTGCTGTCGTCCCTTCTCGATATTTGTGACAGACGTGCGTCCAAGCCCGACCTTCGACGCCACGTCATCCTGCGTCAGGTTGGCTTTAATTCGGCGCTCCCGCAGCGCCCGCCCGAACTCTTCATAGAACTTGTCCATGTTCGGCAGTATAACTCGCGCCGCGTATATGTCAATATTGATGACATGTCAAGATGGCTGACATGCACCAGAAAAGTCATCATGGTTGACATGCCGGTTCCGCTGAAGGACAATCTGGCTAACATCGAATGGTTCGATGTCATTGATGCAAACTTTAGAGGTAACCATGCACAACCCTGAGCAAACCCCGGGCGAACACGCCCACGGCGACCATGGCGAGCAGCCGGGCCGCTCCCTGCCGCACCATGAAGGCCACGGCGAGCAGCACGCGCACCGTGAACCGAATCGCCACCACGAGCACCACGCCCATCACGGTCACCATGAACATCACGGCCATCACGAACACCACCCGGCGCCGCACCTCGTCACCGTCAGAATCGACAACCGTCCCGTCGAGATTGAGGCGGGCACGTATCTGGTTGCAGAGCTGAAGAAGAAGCTGGGTGTTCCGGCCGACAAGGTGCTCGAAAAGGTCCTCGGCCCCGGCGACTTTCCACCTCTCGACGATAACTCGCACATTCACGTCGTCGGCGGCGAAGAGTTTCTCAGCGCAGTCCGCACCGGAAGCTCGTCGTGATGGGGGGCCTCGACGACGAACGACTACGGCCGTTGCTGGCCGTAGTCCCTGGCGCCAAGGTCTTCATGGATGGACCGGAGGTATTCATTCATCTGCCCGCACTACGGCTCCAGGTCGGGGACAAGACCTACATCCTCGATGCACTGCTGGCACCGAATGGGGCCAACGGCTATACGAGCCGCCTCTACCTGTCGCAACGGATTGCAGAGCGCGAGCAAATTGTCGGCAAGCCTGCAAACTGGACCGAGCGCGTTATTGCTGGTCGCGTATGGCACGTCTGGTCCTGGCAAGGGGTTCCGTCGTCGTTGCCTTTGCTGGGCATGCTGGGTGCACACATGGTGGCGCTTAAATGACATCCATCACGATTAGCTCGACGCTGGTCGCAGAACTTCACCGCGACCTTGACCGGCCGCATGCCTTCGCCGCGGAACGGGTGGGGTTCCTCGTCTGCGAATCGACGATGGCAAACGGCGCGTGGACCATCACGGCTCAGCGATACATCGCGATTCCAGACGGTGAGTACGAGAACAATCCGAGAGTCGGGGCGTGCGTTTCTTCGAGCGCTTTTCGTCGCTTGCGCGCAACGGCGCACATGAGCCCCGTGAGCATCTTTCACGTGCACCGGCACGACCACCGCGGAACGCCCGGCTTCAGCGCCGTAGATGTCCACGAAAACAAGCGTTTCATCCCTGATTTTGTCAATGTTCGCCCTGAGCTACCTCATGGTGCGATTGTCGTCAGCCTCGATTCCGCGAGCGCGGTCTTCCTGGGGCTGGGACAGACGCAACTTGCAAGGGCCGGCGTATACCTGCAAAAACCTCATTCGCAAGCGGAATTGCATCATGGACAACCGACACAGTCGTCAAAGCTTCCTCGGGGAAACGTCGGCAGCGACAATCAAGAACACGACCGTAGCAGTCATTGGATTGTGCGGTGGTGGCTCGCATGTGTCGCAGCAATTGGCGCATATTGGCGTCGGTAAGCTCGTCCTTGTTGACAGTGACTTTGCGGAAGACTCCAACCGCAACCGCATGGTCGGGCTGACCCATGCCGAAGCGCAGGCAGAAGCGCGAAAGGTCGATGTCATCAGCGCGCGCGTAGCGGCGGTCAGCCCTGAAACGGAAATCGTCAAACACGATGGCCCGTGGAACCTCGCGCTCGACGACCTGAAAGAAGTCGACTACATCTTCGGATGTGTTGACACAATGGGAGCCCGCGACGAGCTCGAACGATTCGCGCGTCGCTATTGCATTCCGTACATCGACGTCGGAATGGACGTCCACGGCGAAGAAGGGCGCTACTTCATCAGCGGTCAGGTCATCGCTTCGCTGCCGGGCCAGCCCTGCATGCGGTGCATGGGGTTCATTACTGACGCTGCTCTGGCCGCAGAGAATGCGCGTTACGGCGCTGCCGGGGGACGCCCTCAAGTCGTCTGGCCGAACGGCGTTCTCGCCTCGACTGCTGTCGGAATTTTTATGGCGCTTCTGACCTCGTGGAACGACACGACGCCGCCGCCGATTTATGTCGAGTACGACGGCAACCGGTGCACGACCGGGCCGAGCCCTAAACTGGGCTACCTGTCGCCAGGCCTCTGTCGCCACATGGAGGGCACCGAAGGTGCGGGCGACATCTTCTAGAGGGGATTGCGTCGTTGTCTCGCGCCGACTGAAGCGTGCCTTATTCGAAGCCATCAGGATGAGGTACAAGGCGCTTGAGCAATCATACCCGCGCGGAGCGCATGCCTGTCTCTCCCGTACTGACGCGCCAACCGTCGCCTAGTTGGCTTGCAAGCGCACGCGGAAAGCCACTAGCCGACGCTTGGGGCGTCCGCTCCTCGATAACTCGATTTGTAGATTGAAAAACACCACATGAAGCTAAATGACGCGGAACTCTCTCTGAAACCAGAAACCGGCCGAATTGCATGGTGGAAGGTCTTGGCACCTGTGCTCGGCGCAGCGACATTGTATTTTGCGTATCTCGTCGGAGTGACCTTCCACCAGACATTTCTCGAGCGCTTCGGCATCAACCCGGGCGCTTTCCCCCAGGACCGGAGCGACTATCTCGTGCTTGCTGTCCTTGCCGTCATCAAGGACCTCGACATCATCCTCGGAGCTACGTTCAAGTCGAGGCCTGTTCTCGTAGTCATCGGCGCATTGCTCATTGCTGGAATTCTGGCCCTAGTACTGGGACAGGGCGCAGCCAAGCTTGGAAAACTTCATCGCGGACGGGCTCCCGTCAGTACGCGCATCAAGCTGCTCGCGACCTATCTGCTCGTGCTTCCTTTGGGAGGGGCATATCTCATGTTCGCAGTTCCTGCTTCCTTCGCCACCGTCCTGATTGTTCCGGTAGAGCTTGGCGTCGCCGCGGCAAACGCCCTTGCGAACGATGACATCGCAGACTACGTCAAAGGATGTTCTGCTCATGCGCATGGCCAGCACTGCTTCCGCCTGATGGATGGGACCAGTGTTATTGCGACCGGATTCATCATCGAACAGTCGAAAGAGACGGTCGCCGTCTGGGAGAACGGGAAGGTCAAGCTGCTACCTGTCACGAATCGGTCTCTGGAGTCTGTGGACGAATTCATTTCAACATCACACTGACACGGCGGCCTGGGTGCTGCAGTTGAATCACCGGCCTTCGTTCACTAGGTCGGAGATGGCGCGCATGTGTCTGCACAAGCAGATGACGGCAAAGAGATAAAGGCGGGGCCGCCTAAACAAAAATATGTTCAGAACCACTGAGTACACTATGAAAAGTACGGCTTACGAGGCCAGCGTCGAAATGGGGCGTGTCGTTATTTCGCGGGTCCTGCGCTTCTTCGGAAGGGAGCAACGCCCGCAGTTTGAGAACATCATGGACATGGCGCGCGAGATTGCTCAACGGAATCCGGCCGCGCTGCACGACCTTGTCAATCTGTTGCTGCGTCCCTACCAGGCTGAGGCAATGGTCGGCGTCGTTGAAAGCGCTGCGCACCAGGCACCTCCGAGTATCGTGTCATCGAGTTTCTTTTTCGATGACCGTCGCATAACCCCGTTGAGCTATGGAATCGGCGTAACGCTTGAGCCGGATGCGTTCAGGGTCAATCTGGCAAAAGACACGATACTTCCTTGGCCATGGAACAGGCAACGCATCGCAAGTGCGCTCGCCCATATCGGCCCTGGCAAATCGATGGGTAAATGGAGGCAGGACCCGAACCATCAGGTCATGTTGTGGTTGCCTTGGGGAATCAGCTTCGTTGGAGGCGGCAATCATTCCATCACCGCTGGAATCATCGCCGGAGACGGCGAAATCACTCCGGGCGAAGTGCGCGACATGTCGGAGTTGCTCGATTTGGTCGAGTGCGACGGCCGATATTATCGGGAGACCACGAGCCGGAAGACTATCGCCGCGGTCGAAGATGAACGCATCGCCGCCGTCTTCGAAATAGGGCGGCTAATGAGACAACTCAACGTGAAGCTCAACCGCAGTGGGAAGGCAAATCGCGTCTCGGAACCCGCCCGATAGTCACTCTTTCAGCGACTCCGCGGCTGCTTCCTGCTACCGACCGGCGTCAACGTGAGAGCTGTCCAAAGACCTTGAAGGTGTGACGGAAGCTGTGAAAATCGAGCCGTGGGTCGGGCAGGCCGACGTCTGCGTCCAGGTATTCGGCGAACCAGGTACTCCACATCGCACTCAGCTGCCCATACTTGTTGGGTTTGAGATGGGGGAAGAGCAGGCCGCCAGCATCCTGGGCCTGGACGTAGTCGAGCCATCCCAGGCGAAGGAGCGTCCGGTGAACGGGTACGTGGCGCATGATGTTCTCCTCGCCGGTCCGGTGCTCGCGTTTCGTGTCGTGCAGGTGCAGGCACCACACGCCGGCGCGCTGCACTGCGTCGCGGGTGCGCAGCCGGCACAGGTCCTCGAGGCGCGCGCCGGTGTACAAGCCGAGTAGCGGCACCCAGTAGGCGGCCTCGCGTCCGCCCTTGCCGGGACGGTGGCCATGCACGTAGACGCGGGACGCGTACAGCCGGTTCAGTTCGTCGACGGTGTAGGCGTCGCGCTGCGCCTCGGGGTCGGCGTCCCTGCGCACCGCCTTCCGGCTGTACTTCGCGCCTGCAAAAGGGTTGGTAACCAGCGTCGTCAGCTTCTTCTTAATCGCGACATTGATAACGGCCGAGAGCAGCGACACGATGGTATTCACGCGGCTCTTGCTCACCTTTTCCTGTTCGAGGCACGCCGCCTTGAACTGCTCGACATGTGTACCGGTGACGGCTGACAGCTGAAGGCAGCCGACCAGCCGCTCGAACCGGGCGACCTGCGTCCTGACCTCGTCGGCGGTCTTGGGTTGCGGGGCCGCTTCGGCGACCCAGCCCTGCACGGCGGCGGACCAAGTGTCGTTCTCGTCGACCAGCGGGACTAGTGCCGGGTCGGGCTGGCCTTTGCCCTCGTACCGGCGCAGTTCTTCGGCGAGCGCGTCGAGGCGTGCAGTGGCGAAGTCCACCAGCAGCCGCTGGTAACTGTCCGACGCTGCGGGTAGCCAGACGCGTTCGAACGTTAGCAGTTCCTCGAGTTGCTCGCGCAGGTCGGTGTAGTCCTCGCCGGCGCGCGCTCGTGTTAGCTGCTCCACTTCCTGTTGGAGCAGGGCGATGTGAGTCGCGGGGGTATAGCCCTCGTCCGCCAGACGCTGGCGGGCGGCGTCCCGGGCTTCTTCGTCGGGCTCGCCTTCGGCGCCTGGAACGTCGAGCTTGTGCAGGGCGATGCGGTACTCCCGTTCGCTCGCGAGGGCATGGGCGTGATACCGTTCGAGGAGCCGCGGCATGTGGACGTCGGCCAGCGGGGTCCAGCCGGCGGGGCAGGTGGTCGGATGGTACGGACGCGGTTCGTCCTCGCCTGCGGGCCGCAGGCCATGCGGCAGCCAGTGCTCTGCGGCCATGGCGGCCGCCGCCCGCGCCGGAGCGACGAGACGCTCATACTCGAGGGCGGCCATCGGCAGGCGGGTGATGGCCTCGGTCCGGCACGGCGTTTCCAGGCTCACCCAAATCTCGGTTTTCCGGAGCTGCGCGCGCAGCTCGAGCGGCACCTTGCGGCGGAAGTAGTAATGGGCCGAATCGGCGCGGGTGGTCAGGTAGGGATGTTTCACGGGGTGCTCTCCACGTTGAGGTAACAGTGGCGTGTAGCACCCGCTCCCGGAAAATTGCTCGTATCTAAAACGTTTGGTTGCTTTAGATGCGTAATGCGCCTGTTCGAGCGCATGACCGGCGTTCCAGAACAAAAAAGCCGCTGAACCTTGCGGAACAGCGGCTTTTTCTTGAAGCTGGTGGCGAATCAGGGATTCGAACCCCGGACCTGCGGATTATGATTCCACCGCAAAAATCAATTAAAACAAAGCGAAATTGATATTTCCTGCTCCTCAAATTTCTTGTTTGCAGGTGCCATTTGTACCGTATTTTTCGCGCCGTGGCGCGCAGTTGCGGTGCAATTTCAGTCTTCGTTTTCACCCGCATCGAGGATTGAGATTTCGCCTCGCGCATCGAATCTGACGTGTTCCCGCCTTCCATTCGGCCATATTTTTGTCACGAAACCTTGTGGCGTCGACGAGTCGTGGATGTAGACGGGGCGGCCGGCATCGAGGTGGGACTGGGCAACTGACCCATCATCGTGCGCGATAGCATTTTCCAAATCACTCCATGGAATTTGGTCTAGATCGTTCCGCTCGACGAGCAATTCGGGCAGGTTGCGGTGCATGGTGGGCTCAATGCGGGGCGGTTTACTCGTGGATTAGAGTACCACGGTTGCGGGCATGCAACACATCTAAAAAATAAATGTTGATGTTATGTTTGGGTGCGTGTAGGTGCTCTTGGTGTGTGTGGAAAAATCTCGTAATTTCAATGGGTTGGCGTCGTTGTAATTCGATTTGTCTATCCGGGTCTGTAAATCGATTCGTCTATCAAATTATTTGAATTTGTAATTCATTTCGTCTAGCTCTCGGGTCTGATGGCGAAAATTGTCTGATTGATGGTTTGCGGAGTGTCTTGTAACTTCCGTTTTGCGCAATGCGCAGAGACCAAGAATCAATTAACTATCAGTCGGTGAGCGAATATGGCAAAGCAAAAACTTACGATTTTGGCAATTGCATCGAATTCCGGAACTTCTAAGAAAACGGGCTTGCCGTTCGAGATTCGGACAGCCCATTGCGTCCTTACTCAAAACTCGGAGGCGGGTGGCGAGCAAGTCGTTGTAGGCACTATCAATTTGCCTCGCGAATTCAAGGATATTCAACCCGGCGATTACTTGGCTGAGTTCTCATTCGGTATGGGCTACGGACAAGATCAAGGCCGCTTGGTGCCGCAGATTGTCTCGTTGACGGCATTCGGTCCCGCGAAACCGCAGCCTAAGGCGGCATAAGCGATGGATAGCCTGTCGTCGTACGCGGTCGATCCGGTGTCAGCGCAACTGATGTTGTTGAACGTGCTGTTGGCGGTGTACCTGATTTGCAAGGCCGTGGACTACGTCACGCGCATCGTGTCGCGCCGTGATCCGCCTAAGAAGTCGATTCGTTCGAAAGTGGCCCATTCGGAAGAATCCTAATTAACGGGCCGTGAGGTAGACCTAAGAGGAAAGCAACATGAAGAATCTGAAAAAGCTGGCAGTTGTCGCTGTTGGTGCCGCTGTATCGTCGGGCGCGTTTGCGCAAGCGTCGGGTGTCGACGTTACTCCGGTCGTTTCATCCATCAACAATGTCGTTCCGTCGATCGTGTCGATCGGTGGCGCGGTGCTGGCGGTGGTCGTGGTCGCGTGGGGCTACAAAGTGGTGAAGGGCTTCTTGGGTCGCTAATCGCGGCCCGGACAGTCAGTGAAGGCGTCTGGGTAAACCGGACGCCTTTTTTGTGATCGGAGGGGCCATGGCGGTGACATCGATTGTGTGTGGGCCGGGCGGAGTGAGCGGAGTTACCTACGCCCAGGTGAATGGGCAGCAATTGAGCTGCGGTACGGATTCGGGTGGCAACACACTGTATCTGCAGGTCTCGACGCTGAGTGACGATCAGCCGGTGTTGGGCGGGGAAGTGGTTGGGCTGCAGATCGGCGGGGCGGTCCTTGCGTTGATGGCGGTCGCGTATGGCTTTCGGGTGATTCGCAATCACCTTAATTCTTCCGGCGAGTAAGGGGGCGTGATGACCTTCTATTACGAGTGCGTGGCCGCGGGGATTCTGGCGATGTGGTCGGTCGGGCTGATTTTGTTTTTGTGAATTTAGCGGCTAAATCTATGGGGGCGGCGATGCTGCGGTTCGTCGTGATGTTTCTGTTGTGCTTCGTGTCGATGATGCAGCCTGACGCATATGCCGGTGGCGGTCGCACGGTGCTGCTCTTCGACACTAACGGCAACATTACGGGCTCTTATGTGAAGGGCGTTGGTTCTGCTGTTGAGCGGGCGCAGGCGCAGCAGGCCGGCGTATTAGAAAAGAAGCTGATTTCGATGGGCTTCGAACCCAGTTCCGCGGTTGCGAATGCAACAGTGACTGGCGTGAGTAATGTAGTGACGGCCGTAGCGGGAACTGCTACGGCTATCGTGGTGGGAGCGACTGCCCCTGCTTGGGTGAGCATATTGGCCGGAGCGGCAGTGTCGGCAGTCGTCGGCACGGCGTTGCAAATGGCGGTAGGTGCGGCATGGAAGTGGTTGTTCAACAGCGATGGGTCATTGACCGTTTCCGGCGGCTCAAATAGCTCTGTATCGAGTGCGAATTGCGCCGGTTCATGTCCTGGTGTCGGTGCGCTCTCTTGGGGCGGGATCAAGAAGGGGCAACCCGTGTATCAGACGAGCCCGTTTCCTTCAGAGAACTCATATCAGGTTTCCTATGGTTCTCTCGCAAACCACCGAATAACCATAGGATCGATTGCCGAATTGGGTCTGGTTGTCCAACCTTATTCGTGTTCGCCCTACCCGATAGGTTCGATCTCGGGATGCAGCATGTCTGCATCGATGGACTCAGGTTCTGCCACGACGGCTACGTTTTACGAGACCAATAGTTACAGTGATGGCAGGCCGAATCCGACCTATACGTTTGCAACCGGATTGATTGCGATTTCTCAGTCGGTATGGTCGGGGAACGATTGCTCGACCTTCGCAATTGACGGCACGTGCGCATCGTCTTCGGTTTCGAATGGAACGATGTTGTTGGCCGATGCGGTAGCACAAAGCCATAGTTCGGACGCTGCTCCAGTGTCGTCAGAGGCCACTGCTGCTTTATTGAATGCATTGTGGAAACAGGCATCGCAGCAATCTGGCTACGACGGTGTGCCATGGAATCCGGCCAATCCAGTCACGTCGAGCGACGTGGATAACTGGAACTCGCAGAATCCGTCATGGGTGCCTGACTGGGCAGATTTCACGGCTCCCGGTGGTTCATCGGACGCCGCTTCATCAGGGGGCAATCCCGGAACCGGTGGATTCAATTTGCCGCAGCCACAAATTTCCTCACCCGGCACTGGTTCGGGAACTGGCACCGGGTCAGGTGGAACGACCGTGACAACGGGGGCCAGTGGTGTGACGGTCAACGTTACAAACAATGTAAACGTCAGCATGTGTGACAACGTCACTGGCGATGTTGCAGCTTGCCACGGGTTAGGAGACGCGAGCGGAGACAACGATTCGCTGTTCAGCTCGTCGTTCGACGCATCGTTGAAGCCATTTTCAGTGGGCGGCCCGGCTGGTCAGTGCCCGCAGCCAGTGTCGTTTGTTGTGTTCGATCACGCGCTCGAATTTTCATATGAACCGGTGTGCTCGCTGGCGTCGTCTCTTCGCCCGCTGGTTCTCGCTTTGTGTGCGCTTGGTGCGGGGTTCATCGTCGTCATGGGGATCAAATCATGACGTGGGCTGCTTGGTTGCTGAGTTTGATAGGGCCCTTGGCGCTTCGAGTTCTTGTGACGCTGGGCGTTGGAGTGCTCACGGTGACGGGGCTTAACGCTGCTGTAGGTACGGCCCTTGGATGGTTGACGAGCGCGGTTGGTGGGTTGCCAGCTGATCTTGGGAACGTGCTGGCGTTGGGCGGTGTTTTCACGGGCATGTCGTACATCGCTGGTGCGTTTGCGAGTCGCGTCGCGATGGCTGGGGTGTCCGGTGTCGTTAAGAGGTTCTTTCTCAAATGAGTATTACGTTGGTTACAGGGGTGCCGGGGAGTGGCAAGACGCTGTGGTCAGTGTGGTCTCTGCTGAAGGAGATCAAAGCCGGGCGGCGCATTGTTGTTAACGGCATTAAGAACCTTGCGATCGACCACGAGATGTGGGACGACGACATGGTTCGCGAGTGGTACAAGCACTGCAAACCAAATGACGTGATTGTGATCGATGAGGTGCAGCGCATTTGGCCTCCGGTTTCAGCGTCGGTGAAGGCGTCAGAGGATATCGAGAAGTTGCATGTACACCGGCATTTCGGTGTCGACATTCTCGTTATCACGCAGCATCCGAATCGCATGAACAAGACGATCCGTGATTTGGTGGGGCGCCATGTACATGTGCGGCGGCTGTTCGGTGGTCGGCGCGCGATGCTGTACGAATGGGATCACTCGCACAATCCGAATAGCGGTTTGCGTGATGCGGTTAAGACCGTGTGGGGATATCCGAAGAAGGTGTTCGAGCTGTACACGAGTGCGGAGCTTCACACGAAACCGAAGGCAGTGATTCCCAAAGCGCTGTTCATCATTCCGATCGGACTGTTGGCGTTTGGCGTTTTGGCGTACAGGGGATTTGGTGGCGTTACGAGTGGTTTCGGATCGGTGGGTGCGAAAGCCTCGGCGGCATCGAGTGGTGATTCTTCATTGCCGCAGGCGGCGGATTCGGTCGCCGTTGCCAAAGGTGCGGCATCTGATGCGTGGCGTGTGTCGGGGCGTTATGCGGTCGATGGTCGTGCTTTCGTCGTGCTGTCGAGTCGAGAAGGGCGGCTTCGAATTGAGGATGCTGCAGGTTTCCGGGGCGATTCCGAACAGACGCAGGGTGTTGTGGATGGGAAACGCGTGGCGATGTGGTCGGGTGCGCTGAGCGGCGCGGCGGTGGATACGGTCGGGGGAAAGCAGTGAACAAGATTGCGCGCATTGTCTCGGTCGCGTTGGTTGCGTGGACAGTACAGGCAGGGGCGACAAGTGCAGGCGATTTGCCGCCGTTGCCATCCGTGCTCCCTGTTGTGTCGGGGATGCAAACAGCGCCTCTTTTACCATTGCCGCGTCAGAAAAATGGCGCGTTTGATTTGCGGTTCGTGAACGTCGGGCAGGTGGTTGATCTTGTGTATGGCGACGCGCTAAAGGTCCCGCACGTGATCTCATCTGACGTTTTGCAGGATCAGCGGCTCGTGTCGTTCCAGTTCGACAGCACGAAGGGGAACCTTCATTCGTTCGTCAAGACGTTCCTGGATTCGCTCGGGTTTGAGGTCGTGAATCGTGATGGTGTCGATTTCGTCGGCAAGAAGGTGGACGCAGTTGTCGGGGAGGTGGCGCGAGCAATGTTGGTATATCGGCCGCGGTTTCGCAGTGCAGAGTATCTGTCGAACCTTGTTCGACCGCTGTTCGGTAATCGGCTGGTGCAGGAGGCGGGAGTTGTTCAGCGCATCGCCCAGCAGCCGGCGGGAGTTGATCAGCGCGCTCCTGGGCAGCGATCGGGAGTTCTTCAGCGCATGCCGGATGGTGATGGTGCGGCCGTCGGACCGGTTGGCGCGGGAGTTGTTCAGCGCACTCCCGCCGATACTCATTTCGCCGGGACTGCTGCTGGTCAGGCTTTGTCGGTGGCTGCTGCGGATGAGTTGGTGTTTCTCGGCGCGCCTCGTGATATTGCGGACCTTAAGCGACTATTGCCGCAGCTCGATTACCCAGCCGGTGAAGTCGTGGTGCGCGGGTGGGTCTACGAGGTAAGCAATACGGATCAGCACAACACCGCGTTCAGTATCGCAGCGAAGTTGTTGAACGGCACGTTGAGTGCGGCTAACGGTTCGACCGATAGTGATCCAACGCGGATCAGGTTCGATGCCGGGTTCTTGAGCGTGGCGATTTCAGCTTTGAATGCGGATACGAGGTTTCGGCAGGTGAGCGATCCACACGTGCGGGTCGTGTCGGGTCAGAGTGTTCGGCTGAATGTTGGATCTCAGGTGCCGACGCTTGGGAGCATCAGCTATCAGGGGGCCAGTGGAACACCCGTGCAGTCGGTCCAGTATCAGGATGCCGGGCTGATTTTTGATGTGCAGCCGACCGTGATGGCGGATTCGATTCAGGTCAAGTTGAACGAGGAAATGTCGAGCTTCGTTGCGACAAGTACCGGCGTGAACAACTCGCCGACTAAGAACACGCGGCAGATGGCGACGACGGTCAATTTGAAGGATGGCGAGGTGGTTGTGCTGGGTGGTCTCGTGCAAGACGTAGATACAAGATCGACCAACAGTCCGGGTTGGTTGCCGAAGTTCTTGGATGGACATTCGGCATCGAAGGGGCGCACGGAAGTGTTGCTGGTGTTGCAGGTTAGCAAGGTGTCGGATCTGTAACGAAGCGATAGAGGTCGCGCTGCGGTCAAGGCTCGCGTAGCGACCCGTAGGGCTTGGCCTTGACGGCAGCTACACCGTTGCACGCTCTGGCAATGGGTTGTGTCGGCCAAAGGACGGCGCAACCCATTGGCAAACAGGGCTGCGGTTGTAAGCGTGGCGTGGTGGCAATGGGAGGTGGGGGTAAGCGCTGCGGGCGGCTTGCCAGGCGCAGCAGAGCGCGCAAGGCGGGCCGCGCGCAGCGCGGTCCCTAAACTTGTATCAGGGACACTTAACGTATGAGGGCATCAATGTTGTGCGATATGACGGAAGGAGTACTGATATGAATGAATGTGCAGCGAACGCGAGATGGCATCGCTTCGGGACGGTCGATTTCGGAGAGGGTGTGAACCTTGTGGCAGTTTTGCCCAAATTGCTTGTTGCAGCTCCTGGTGGCCGGGCACCAGTGACGGTGGTGAGGCGAAAGGGTGGTTTGTACGTAATCGCGGGGACGCT
Organism: Burkholderia sp. 22313; assembly: GCF_052045245.1. NCBI lineage: Bacteria > Pseudomonadati > Pseudomonadota > Betaproteobacteria > Burkholderiales > Burkholderiaceae > Burkholderia > Burkholderia sp. 22313. The sequence continues at coordinate 13,435 of NZ_JBQEON010000014.1, read as the reverse complement.
GGTTTTGGCAAAGCTCGAGAGGGAACGGTCTCGCGCGCCTTCTTGGTGTCGAGTTGACCGGGTGAATTTCGGCGACGGTTGTGTTCGCCGTTTCGAGTCGATGGAGGCCGTACTGGAATGGGCCGATAGTGCGTTGGCCGGGTGCCTTGAGCGGGAGCTGTTTGAATCGATTGTTCTGTAGGCAAGCAAAGAAAAAGCCCTGACCGCGGCAACGGTTCAGGGCTCGTACAACAGCATTACAAGGGCTAGTTGCAATGCACGACGAGAGTATAGGGGATTTCTCGGCCTTTCGCCGGGAGTGGGTGGTTCGTGGTCGAAACTTTGGTGATGGTCAGGTGGAGGTGACTGCGACGCGGTTCGATCGATACATGGGCGCGTTGTCGCTGAATGCTAGACCAAAGGCGAAGCGCGGCGAGTCGGATAACAGCGAAGCCAATCTTATGGATGCGGCGAAGCGTGCCAAACAGCAAGTGCGGCTTCGTTGTAAGGCGATCGGTGCTGACCGCATGACCACGCTGACGTATCGCGAGAACATGGAAGACAAGGCCCGCTTGAAGCGGGATTTCGATGCATTTCGTCGCCGGGTGTCGAAGCTGTCCGATTTTCAGTATGTGGCGGTAGCTGAGCGTCAAGGACGTGGCGCGTGGCATCTGCATATTGCGGTGAAGGGGCGTCAGAACTATCGGGTGTTGCGTTCAATTTGGCAAAGCATCGTCGGCGCGGGGAACGGCAATATCCATGTGCGCAACCCGTTTCGTGAGAAGGGGCTAAGGCACAAGCTGGCGTCGTACCTCGCGAAGTACATCACGAAGGATTTTGCGGAACACACGCTGAACGAAAAGCGCTATTGGACAAGTCGCGGCGTGGCCGTGCCTGAAGTCATGCCAATCGATCACGTGTTGTCGGATAGTCCGGCCGACGCGTTGCGTATTGCGTTTGAGGCTGCGATGCGTGTAGGTGCGCCGCTTGATCGATGTCAGACCTATTGGAACCAAGAGCTAGGGTGCTTTTGGCTTTCGACTAGGGAGGCGTGATGACCGTCGAAACGTTTCTCTCAGTAGAAGAGTTGGCGGTTTTGACGGGGCGTAAGTTGAAGTCGAAGCAGATCGATGCGCTTCGTCGCATGGGGATAGCGTTTTATGTGAACGCTGCTGGTCGGCCGATTGTGGCTCGGTCGACGATCGAGGGTAAGCGCGAAAGCGCCCCTCGTACTGTGCGACGCGGTTGGGAGCCGCGTGTGATTGTTGGATGAAATGGGCCGACGAAGAACGAAGAATTTGAACCTTCCGCCTCGCATGAGGGCTAGGACGCAGAGGAGCGGTGTCGTTTATTACTATTACGACACGGGTGGCGTGCCACGGAAAGAGATCCCGCTTGGTTCGGACTTTGTTGAGGCCGTACGCAAGTGGTCAGAGCTGGAGCTCGAAAGCCGGTCGCGTCATACGGATCTGGTGACGTTCCGGTATGCAGCCGAACGATACATGCGTGATGTGTTGCCGCTGAAGTCACGGCGAACGCAACGCGACAATCTGGTCGAGCTGGAAAATCTCTTCAAGTTCTTCGATGAACCTCCGGCCTTGTTGAGCGATGTTCGACCGGTTCATATTCGGCAGTATCTGTCCTGGCGTATGGAGCAAGCGAAGGCATGGTATGTCGAGCGGAAGAAGCCAGTGCCTGAGAAGGCAGGGCACGTCCGCGCGAACCGTGAGATCGCGCTGTTTTCACACATCTTCAACTTCGCTCGCGAGCACGGTTTGACCGATGCGACGAATCCTAGCACCGGGGTTCGTCGTAACAAGGAGACTGGTCGGAACGTGTACGTCGAGGACGACGTATTTCAGAAAGTCTGGGAAGTTGCGGATCAACCGTTACGCGACGCGATGGACCTTGCGTATCTGACCGGGCAGCGGCCGGCTGATACGCTCAAGTTTGACGAACGCGATATCAAAGATGGTGAACTTTGGGTCGAGCAGGGTAAGCGCGGTAAGCGGCTGCGGATCTCGGTGACGGGGCAGCTGGCGGATGTGTTGGAGCGTATCCGTGCTCGCAAGAAAGGGTATAAGGTTGTCAGCACGGCGCTCGTTGTGAACGAAACAGGTGGTCGCTTGATGGCTGACGCGCTTCGTTTCCGTTTCGACCGTGCCCGCGAGTTGGCTGGTGTGCCAAAGGATGCGTTTCAGTTCCGCGATCTTCGGGCAAAGGCGGGAACTGACAAGACGGAGTCGGCTGGTGACATTCGGGCGGCGCAGCGTCAGCTGGGGCACAAGTCGATCGCGATGACAGAGCACTACGTCCGAGAGCGGAAGGGGGATAAGGTCGATCCGACCAAATAAGGATATGAGAGGGCGGGGTAGCGTGATTCGTTGGGAGTCACGCTGTTGCTACAATGGTCGATCGTCTTTGGCAAACAACTTACTGTGTCGACGCTAATTACAGATAGATTAAAGAGCGGGGTTTGGACGACGGTAGGGTCACTGGTTTTTGTTTGGTGGAATACAAGCCTTTCGCCGCCAGTAACCCGAAAGAGATCTAGTAAAGCCGATCTTGATTTTGTTATTTCCCAGGTGCGCGAAATACGTCATCAAACGAAATTCGCTGTGATGGGACTTGGTGAAGTATGCGTCGAAGATCTGGCTGCCATAGTTGCGGGTTTGGATGATCCGCATATTGGTTATCACGATGCGACCAATCACAGCGGTCGGCTGAAGTTTGACACGGCCGTAATCTACGACCGGAGCAAGGTGGCTTTGGGACACGTGCGCTCGGCGGTTGACAAGTATGCCGGGCGGTCGTTGAAAATCGGGGAGGTTGCTGAGTTTACGTCGACGCTGACGGAAGATGTATTCAAGGTGATCGTGTCTCATTGGCCTAGTCGTCTTACTCTCGCGGAAACGTCGCCAGAGCGGGTTGAGCTCGGATCGGGTTTGAAGTGGTTAGTGCAGCGAATGCAGGACGAGGCGCGGTCGTTTGTTGTTTTGATGGGCGACTATAACGACGATCCGTTTTCTCCGTCTCTGGCGAATCATCTGATTGCCACAAGGGATAGATCGCTGGCACGGAAGAAGGGGCTCTTGTACAACCCTTTCTGGAAATGGATCGGCGAGTCGCATCATCTGCAAGACGAGGCTGAGAAGCTCGGTATTTGTGGCACTCACTTTTATCCAGATGGGAACGTGTCACGGTGGTTTACGTATGACCAAATGATATTTTCGTCTGACTTTTTGCAAGATCGCTCTATGGTCTTGGATGAGGCGAGCAGTGGGGTTTTGGCGTTGGCCGACCTTAGGGCTAAAGTGCTCAATCGTCGCGAGATATTCGATCATCTTCCTGTACTGGGTACAGTCGAACTTAGGAGTAAGGTATGACCGATTTTGCCGATGCTTTCAAGCGCGGCCAAGAGGCTGCGGAGAATGCCGCGCGGGCTCGGGCGGAGGTGGATGCGGTATTTGAAGCCGCGAAGAGTGAATTGTTGACGGTTTCGGAGGGGCGTATTGAGCTGGATCGCCGGCTATTCGAAAAGCCGCGTCAGCGTACTCTCGCCGACATGTTTCTGACTGCGTCAGCTATTCGAGTTGGGGAGCCGAAGGAAACGGAGCCGTGGGTTGCTGCGCGTAATCCGAAAGCTGTCGACGCGGAGTGGGTGAAGTTGGCGAAGTGGGAGCGGCCCCATGAGGGGTATCCGTGTGTCCTGAGCTATAACAGTCGAGACGTGCGTTGCCACGACCGTGAGTCGTTGTCGGAGGCGATCGGTGAATTGTTGGCGAGCTCTTGGGGTGGCGAGAGACTGCATGGTCTGCTCGGTCGACCGCTTAAGCCGGAGCATGAAGGGGCGGACGCCGGTTAATTGGCAGGGGTGCTCGAAGGCGCACCTCTGTCCCTGCGGTTGGGGAAGGCTCGGAAATTGCGGAGCACTTCCTTGTTTGCGGAGCAAAGAAAGAGGTTTAGCTTGTGTAGGGCCCAAACTGAAAAAGCCCGGTAGATCAAAGATCTACCGGGCTCTCGCATTTGGTGGCGAATCAGGGATTCGAACCCCGGACCTGCGGATTATGATTCCGTCGCTCTAACCGACTGAGCTAATTCGCCGAAGACTTGAATTATGTAGATATGCCGCCGGCCTGTCAACACCTTTTTTCATCTTCCCTGAAAAAAGGTGCCGGCGGCCCGTTCCGGCCAGGGTAGCGGGGGGATGCCGCCCGCCACCGCGACCTCAATCCTGCGCGTAGATATCGGAGTCCTTCGTCTCCTTGACGAACAGCAGGCCGATCACGAAGGTGCCCAGCGCGATCACGATCGGATACCAGAGCCCCGAATAGATGTCGCCCCTCGCCGCGACGATCGCGAACGCGGTCGCCGGCAGGAAGCCGCCGAACCAGCCGTTGCCGATGTGATACGGCAGCGACATCGACGTATAGCGGATCCGCGTCGGGAACATCTCGACCAGCATCGCGGCGATCGGACCGTAGACCATCGTCACGTAGATCACGAGGATCGTCAGAATGACGATCGTCATCGGCCAGTTGAGCTGCGCCGGGTCGGCCTTCGCCGGGTAGCCGGCCGCCTTCAGCGTCGACGCGAGCGTCTTGTCGAACGCCGCGCCCTGCGCCTTCGCGTCGGCCGCCTTGCCGTCATAGGCCGGGATCGCCGTGTCGCCCACCTTGATCTCGGCGGTCGAGCCGGCCGGCGCCGCGACGTTCTCGTAGTTCAGGCCGGCCTTCGCCAGCGCGCTCTTCACGATGTCGCACGAACTCGTGAACTTCGACGTGCCCACCGGGTTGAACTGGAACGAGCAGGTGGCCGGATCGGCGACGACCGAGATCGGGGCCTTCTGCGTCGCGAGTTCGAGCTGCGGGTTCGCGTAGTGCGTGAGCGCCTTGAACAGCGGGAAGTAGGTGAGCGCCGCGATCAGGCAGCCGGCGAGGATGATCGGCTTGCGGCCGATCCGGTCCGACAGCGAACCGAAGAACAGGAAGAACGGCGTGCCGATCAGGAGCGCGATCGCGATCAGGATGTTCGCGCTGGCACCGTCGACCTTCAGCGTCTGCGTGAGGAAGAACAGCGCATAGAACTGGCCCGTGTACCACACGACGGCCTGGCCGGCGGTCAGGCCGACGAGCGCGAGGATCACGATCTTCAGGTTCTTCCACTGGCCGAACGCTTCGGTCAGCGGCGCCTTCGACGTCTTGCCTTCCGCCTTGATGCGCAGGAACACCGGCGATTCGTTCAGCTGCATCCGGATCCACACCGACACCGCGAGCAGCAGGATCGACGCGACGAACGGCACGCGCCAGCCCCAGCTGCCGAACGCCTCCTCGCCGATGAAGGTGCGCACGCCGAGGATCACGAGCAGCGACAGGAACAGGCCGAGCGTCGCGGTCGTCTGGATCCACGCGGTGTAGAAGCCGCGACGGTTCGCCGGCGCATGCTCGGCGACGTAGGTCGCCGCGCCGCCGTACTCGCCGCCGAGCGCGAGGCCCTGCAGCAGCCGCATCGCGATGAAGATCACGGGCGCGGCGATGCCGATCGACGCGTAGCCGGGCAGGAAGCCGACCACGAAGGTCGAGATGCCCATGATCACGATCGTCACGAGGAACGTGTGCTTGCGGCCGACGAGGTCACCGAGCCGGCCGAACACGATCGCGCCGAACGGCCGCACGGCGAACCCGGCTGCGAAACCGAGCAGCGTGAAGATGAAGGCGGCGGTCGGATTGACGCCGGAGAAGAAGCTCTTGCTGATGTAGGCCGCGAGTGACCCGGCCAGGTAAAAGTCGTACCACTCGAACACCGTGCCGAGCGACGACGCGAAGATCACCTTCTTCTCTTCGCCCGTCATCGGCGAGTGCGAAATTTGCCCACCTAAGGTTGCCATGAATCGTCTCCAAGTCCCTTGATATAGATATGCGGCCGCCTTTGGGTGGGCGGGCCTGTCGACGATTATTGGCACGGAAACTTACGGCGCACTGACTCGCGCGGACAAAACGACTGCGCGTTAACCCGCGAAGAATCGGTCGCTTCGCGCGCCGATCGTGTCACGAACGGGCGATAAAACGCGGCTTTCGATGCGATTGCGGCGCGCCAGGCGCCAGCGCCGCGGCGCGCGTCAGGCAGGATCCGGGGCGGCGTCCGACAGCGGCAGGCTGATGCGCACGAGCGTGCCGGCGAGACGCGGCGCGTGCTGATAGACATGATCGTCGAGCGTCAGCGTGCCGCCGTGCTGCGTGGCGATCTCGCGCACGATCGCGAGCCCGAGGCCGCTGCCGTCGCCTTCGCGGCCGAGGATCCGGTAGAAGCGCTCGACCACGCGGTCGCGTTCGCCGGCCGGGATGCCGGGGCCGGTGTCCTCGACTTCGAGATGCACGCGCTGCGCCGCGGGCTCGGCGCGCACGCGCACGGTGATGCGGCCGCCTTCGGGCGTGTAGCGGATCGCGTTGTCGACCAGGTTGCCGAGCATCTCGCGCAGCATTACGGGATTGCCGTCGACGTCGAGCGGTGCGTCGTCCTCCGGGCCTTCGTAGCCGAGATCCATCCGTTTCGCGAGCGCGGCCTGCACCCAGTCGCGCACCGCGCGGCGCGCCAGCGAGCCGATCTCGACCGGCTCGAACGTCAGCCCGCTCGCGCGGTTCTCGGCGCGGGCGAGCGCGAGCAGTTGCGTGACGAGCCGCGCCGCCTGCTCGGAGCTCGTCGCGATCTGCTCGAGCGAGCGCTGCACGTCGGGCGGCACGGGGTGGCGCAACGCGAATTCGGCCTGCGTGCGCAACCCCGCGAGCGGCGTTTTCATCTGGTGCGCGGCGTCGGCGATGAAGCGCTTTTGCAGCGCCATGTTCTGTTCGAGGCGCGCGAGCAGGTCGTTGAACGACGTGACGAGCGGCTCGATCTCCGGTGGCGCGCGCTGCGCCTCGACGGGCGACAGGTCGTCGGGCCGCCGCGCGCGGATGTGCGCCTGCAGCGCGTTGAGCGGCGCGAGCCCGCGCGACAGCCCGAACCAGACGAGCAGGATCGCGAGCGGCAGGATCACGAATTGCGGCAGGATCACGCCCTTGATGATGTCGTTCGCGAGCGCGTTGCGCTTGTCGAGCGTCTCGCCGACCTGCACGAGCACGGGCTGCGTGCTGCTCGACTCCGGCAGCGCGACAGTGGTATACGCGACGCGCACGTCGTTGCCGCGCAGCAGGTCGTCGCGAAACACGACGACGCCCGGCGGCGGGCGGTCTTCGTCGCGCGGCAGCGGCATGTCGGCCTCGCCCGCGACCAGCTCGCCGCGGGTGCCGAGCACCTGGAAGTAAACGCTGTCGATGTTGTCCGCGCGCAGGAAGTCGCGGGCCTGCTGCGGCAGCGTCAGCTCGGCGACGCCGTTGACCGGATGGATCTGGCGCGCGAGCACGTACGCGTTGGTCTCGAGCGCGCGGTCGAACGGCCCGTTCGCGATCGTCTTCGCGACGAGATAGGTGACGGCGATGCTCATCGGCCACAGCAGCAGGAGCGGCGCGAGCATCCAGTCGAGGATTTCGCCGAACAGCGAGCGCGGGCGCGCGGCTTCGGGCGTGTCGGTTTCGTCGGGCGGCGCGAACGGGTTCTCGTAGCGCGCATCGCGCGCGGCGTCGGCGGCGGACGGTTGCTCGCCGGTCGGATGGCGGGAATGGGCCGGCGTGGCCATCGCGGCGACGGCCGGCTTCAGCGCAGCGGCGTGCCGGCCGCCGCGGGCTGGGGCGCGGCCGTCTCGGCCGGCGCGGGCGCGACTTTCTCGAGGCAGTAGCCGAGGCCGCGCACGGTGGAAATCCGCACGCCGCTCGGCTCGATCTTCTTGCGCAGCCGGTGCACGTACACTTCGATCGCGTTGTTGCTGACTTCCTCGCCCCATTCGCACAGGTGATCGACGAGCTGCTCCTTCGACACGAGCCGGCCGATGCGCTGCAGCAGCACTTCGAGCAGCCCGAGCTCGCGCGCGGACAGGTCGAGCACGCGCTCGTTCGCATACGCGATGCGGCCGACCTGGTCGAATGCGAGCGAGCCGTGGCGCACGACGGTCGGGCCGCCGCCCGCGCCGCGCCGGGTCAGCGCGCGCACGCGTGCCTCGAGTTCGTTGAGCGCGAACGGCTTGGCCATGTAGTCGTCCGCGCCGAGGTCGAGCCCCTTCACGCGCTCGTCGACGCTGTCGGCGGCGGTCAGGATCAGCACGGGGAGATTGGAATTGCGCGCGCGCAGGCGCTTCAGCACGTCGAGCCCGGACATCTTGGGCAGCCCGAGATCGAGGATCAGCAGGTCGAAAGCCTGCATCGACAGCGCGGTATCGGCCTCGACGCCGCTCTTCACGTGGTCGACCGCATAGCCCGATTGGCGGAGTGACCGGGTGAGGCCGTCCGCGAGTATGCTGTCGTCTTCGGCGATGAGAATTCGCATGTTGCTGACCGGTGGCCGGCGGGGCGTTCGCGCCGGCGCGGCTGTCTCCGAAGTTATCCGTGTACAACGCAGCCTGCATTGCGGGCTTGCATAAAACACTGTTTTTTTATACAGTGTCTGCATTCGTGGGCAGCGCTTGAAAGCGGGCGCGCCTCTGACAGACGCTGCTCATCATAGCAAAGGACGATTCATGGAAGATAGCAAGAAGGGCTCCGGGATGACCGCCGAGAAGAGCAAGGCGCTGGCGGCCGCACTCGCGCAGATCGAGAAGCAGTTCGGCAAAGGGTCGATCATGCGGATGGGCGACGGCGAAGTGACCGAAGACATCCAGGTCGTCTCCACGGGCTCGCTGGGTCTCGATATCGCGCTCGGCGTCGGCGGCCTGCCGCGCGGCCGGGTGGTCGAGATCTACGGTCCGGAATCGTCGGGTAAAACCACGCTCACGCTGCAGGTCATCGCCGAACTGCAGAAGCTCGGCGGCACGGCAGCCTTCATCGACGCCGAGCACGCGCTCGACGTCCAATACGCGTCGAAGCTCGGCGTGAACGTGCCGGAACTGCTGATCTCGCAGCCGGACACCGGCGAGCAGGCGCTCGAAATCACCGATGCGCTGGTGCGCTCGGGCTCGATCGACATGATCGTCATCGACTCGGTCGCGGCGCTCGTGCCGAAGGCCGAAATCGAAGGCGAGATGGGCGATTCGCTGCCGGGCCTGCAGGCTCGCCTGATGTCGCAGGCGCTGCGCAAGCTGACGGGTACGATCAAGCGCACGAACTGCCTCGTGATCTTCATCAACCAGATCCGGATGAAGATCGGCGTGATGTTCGGCAACCCGGAAACCACGACGGGCGGCAACGCGCTGAAATTCTATGCGTCGGTGCGTCTCGATATCCGCCGGATCGGCTCGATCAAGAAGAACGACGAGGTGATCGGTAACGAGACCCGCGTGAAGGTCGTCAAGAACAAGGTGTCGCCGCCGTTTCGCGAAGCGATCTTCGACATCCTGTACGGCGAAGGCATTTCGCGTCAGGGCGAGATCATCGATCTCGGCGTGCAGGCGAAGATCGTCGACAAGGCCGGCGCCTGGTACAGCTACAACGGCGAGAAGATCGGCCAGGGCAAGGACAACGCGCGTGAATTCCTGCGCGAGAATCCGGAAATCGCCCGCGAGATCGAGAACCGCATCCGCGAATCGCTCGGCGTCGCCGCGATGCCCGATGGCGCAGTCGACGAAGCCGAGGCGATGGACGAAGAAGAGTGATGGTCGGGCGCCGAGGTCAGGCTGGCGAACCGGAGCCGAGCGACACGCCCGATACGGCGGGTCGCTCCGGCGGGCGAGCCGAATCCTCGGGTGCCAACCGGCGGGGCGCGGGCAGTCAGTCCGCGCATCGCACCGCGACGAGGGCATCCGACGATGCCCTCGTTTCGTTTGAGATTACCGCGCCGGACGATCCGTTCGATGACGACGAATCGTTCGATGCGCACGACCGGTCGCGCCGTCGCGTGTCCGGTGTCTGCTTCCCGGGCGCACGCGCGGCCGATGCCGCGGCGTCGATCAAGGAAGATGTCTATACGCGCAGCAGCCAGCATCCGCGGCGCACGCGCCGTGCGTCCGGCGGTTCCGCCGGTGCTGCTTCTGGCGACACGCCTGGCGCCCCCGAGCGCAAATCATCGAAACCGCCACGTTCGCTGAAGGGCCGCGCGCTCGGCTACCTGTCCCGGCGCGAGTACAGCCGCGCCGAACTCGCACGCAAGCTCGCACCGTACGTCGGCGAGGACGAATCCGTCGAACCGGTGCTCGATGCGCTGGAAAAGGACGGCTGGCTGTCCGATGCGCGCTTTGCCGAGAGTCTCGTGCATCGCCGCGCGTCACGCGTCGGCGTCGCGCGCATCGTCAGCGAACTGAAGCGCCACGCGGTTGGCGACAGTCTTGTCGAAGAGGTGAATGCACAATTGCGCGAGACCGAGTTGACACGCGCGCAGGCTGTCTGGCGCAAGAAATTCGGTGCACTGCCGCAAACGCCCGCCGAGCGCGCGAAGCAGGCGCGCTTCCTTGCTGCGCGCGGCTTCTCGAGCTCGATCATCGTGAAGTTGCTGAAGGTGGGCGACGATTTTCCGATCGACGACTGACCGGTTCGGGCGCGTGCGCTGCGCGCGATTTTGCTGCAATGCAACCGTTTCCGGACAGGCGGGAATACCCGTCGTTGCAGCGGGCTGCCTCAAATACCCAATATGCTAAAATCCACGGGTTTTCCTCTTCGGCCTCAACCTCCAGCATGCCGCTATCCGAGCCCGTGCCCCGTCAGTTGCGACATCGACGCGCAATCCGAGCGGAAGCCTACGAGCGCGGCGACGGCTTGTGGGACATCGAAGCCTGCCTGACCGACCACAAGCCGCGCGATGTCGCGCTTGCGTCGGGCATCCGGCCCCAGGGCCTGCCGATCCACGAACTCTGGCTGCGCGTGACTATCGATCGAGACCTCAATGTCGTCGACGCTGAAGCGTCTTCGGAATGGGTTCCTTATCCCGGTCACTGTCAATCCGCCCCTCCTGCCTATCGGGCCCTTATCGGGCTCAATCTCTTCCGCAATTTCCGCCGCAACGCGAACCGGCTGCTCGCCGGCGTCGCAGGCTGCTCCCATCTCACCGAACTGTGCGCCGTGCTGCCGACGGCAGCGATCCAGGCGTTCGCCGGTGACGTGTGGAACGTGCGCGAGGAGGGCGGCGAAGGGCCGGACCATGACGGCGTGCACGCCGAACCGCCGTTCCAGCTCGGCCGCTGCCGGGCGCTGCGGTTCGACGGCGAGGTCGTGCGGCAGTACTACCCGCGGTGGTATGGCCCGATCCGGCCGGATTTGCCCGGTGAAGGCAGCACGAAGGAATGAACGGAAATCATTCGAAGAAGCGTCTTAAGCGACATTTCATCCAACTCTCAGACTGAAGGGAATCACGCATGAAGATTCACGAGTACCAGGGTAAGGAAATCCTGCGGAAATTCGGCGTCGCGGTACCGCGCGGCAAGCCGGCGTTCTCGGTTGACGAGGCCGTCAAGGTGGCGGAAGAGCTCGGCGGCCCGGTTTGGGTCGTGAAGGCTCAGATTCACGCGGGTGGCCGTGGCAAGGGCGGCGGCGTGAAGGTGGCGAAGTCGATCGAGCAGGTGCGCGAATACGCGAACCAGATCCTCGGCATGCAGCTCGTCACGCACCAGACCGGTCCGGAAGGCCAGAAGGTCAACCGCCTGATGATCGAAGAAGGCGCCGACATCAAGCAGGAACTGTATGTCAGCCTCGTCGTCGATCGCATCTCGCAGAAGATCGTGCTGATGGGTTCGAGCGAAGGCGGCATGGACATCGAAGAAGTCGCCGAAAAGCACCCGGAACTGATCCACAAGGTCATCGTCGAGCCGTCGACGGGCCTGCTCGATGCGCAAGCCGACGATCTCGCCGCGAAGATCGGCGTGCCGGCTGCTTCGATTCCGCAAGCGCGCGCGATCCTGCAAGGCCTGTACAAGGCATTCTGGGAAACCGACGCATCGCTGGCTGAAATCAACCCGCTGAACGTTTCCGGCGACGGCAAGGTCACCGCGCTCGACGCGAAGTTCAACTTCGACTCGAACGCGCTGTTCCGCCACCCGGAAATCGTCGCGTACCGCGACCTGGACGAAGAAGATCCGGCTGAAATCGAAGCGTCGAAGTTCGACCTCGCGTACATCTCGCTCGACGGCAACATCGGCTGTCTCGTGAACGGCGCAGGCCTGGCAATGGCGACGATGGACACCATCAAGCTGTTCGGCGGCGAACCGGCGAACTTCCTGGACGTCGGCGGTGGTGCGACGACCGAGAAGGTCACGGAAGCGTTCAAGCTGATGCTGAAGAACCCGGATCTGAAGGCGATCCTCGTGAACATCTTCGGCGGCATCATGCGCTGCGACGTGATCGCGGAAGGCGTGATCGCCGGTTCGAAGGCCGTGAACCTGAACGTGCCGCTCGTCGTGCGCATGAAGGGCACGAACGAGGACCTCGGCAAGAAGATGCTGGCCGATTCGGGCCTGCCGATCATCTCGGCCGACAGCATGGAAGAAGCTGCGCAGAAGGTCGTCGCGGCTGCCGCAGGCAAGTAACGCTATCGAATACGCATGGCGGCGCGGCTTGCACGCGACGCCAATCGAACAGAGGTCAAAATACATGTCGATTCTGATCAACAAGGACACGAAGGTCATCACGCAGGGCATTACCGGCAAAACCGGTCAGTTCCATACGCGCGCCTGCCGTGAATACGCAAACGGCCGCGAAGCATTCGTCGCGGGCGTGAACCCGAAGAAGGCCGGCGAAGATTTCGAAGGCATTCCGATCTACGCGAGCGTCAAGGAAGCGAAGGCGGAAACCGGCGCGACCGTGTCGGTCATCTACGTTCCGCCGGCAGGCGCTGCCGCTGCGATCTGGGAAGCGGTCGAAGCCGACCTCGATCTCGCGATCTGCATCACGGAAGGCATCCCCGTGCGCGACATGATCGAAGTGAAGGACCGCATGCGTCGCGAAGGCCGCAAGACGCTGCTGCTCGGGCCGAACTGCCCGGGCACGATCACGCCGGACGAACTGAAGATCGGCATCATGCCGGGTCACATCCACCGCAAGGGCCGCATCGGCGTCGTGTCGCGTTCGGGCACGCTGACGTATGAAGCGGTTGCTCAGCTGACGGCACTCGGCCTCGGCCAGTCGTCGGCAGTCGGTATCGGCGGCGACCCGATCAACGGTCTGAAGCACATCGACGTGATGAAGATGTTCAACGACGATCCGGATACGGATGCGGTCGTGATGATCGGCGAAATCGGTGGTCCGGACGAAGCCAACGCGGCAGAGTGGATCAAGGACAACATGAAGAAGCCGGTCGTCGGCTTCATCGCGGGCGTCACGGCGCCTCCGGGCAAGCGCATGGGCCACGCCGGCGCGCTGATCTCGGGCGGTGCGGATACGGCCGAAGCGAAGCTGGAAATCATGGAAGCGTGCGGCATCACCGTCACGCGCAACCCGTCGGAAATGGG